>JBILVB010000256.1:0-3397 GCA_044370695.1 Acidimicrobiales bacterium
AACGGCGGCACCACGGTCGTCACCGTCACCGGTGCCCCGGTCGACGCCGCCGTGTTCTTCACCGTCACCCGGGTCGACGGCCTCGTGCCGGTGTCCCGGCCGTCGGCCACCGACGTGCTCGGGGTGTACCGGACGCCCGGCACCCGCACGCTGGTCGTCCCGTCGTCGTCGCCGGTGCGCTACGCCGTGGTCGGTGGTGGCGGCGGTGGTGGTGGCGGCGCGAACGGGGTGGGTGGCGGCGGTGCCGGGGCGGGCGGGTTCCGCACCGGGACGCTGTCGCTGGCGCCGGGAGCGGCGACGGTGACGGTCGGCGCCGGCGGTGCCGGTGGCGCGGCGACGGTCCGGTCGGGCGGTGGCGGCGACTCGGCCCTCGCGTCGGTGACCGCTGCCGGCGGCGGCCGAGGCGGCCAGGGCGGGTCGGCGGCCCCCGCGGCGGACAACGACGGTGGCGCCGGCGGCTCCGGTGGTGCCGGCACGTACCGTGCCAGCGGGGTGCGGGGCACCTCGGGTGCCGGCAACACGCCGGCGGTCACCCCGTCGCAGGGCAACGCGGGCGGGACGTCGAACGTGTCGGATTCCTCGAGCGGTGGTGGCGGCGCCGGCGCCGCCGGTGGGGTCGGGGCGTTCGGGGTCGGCGGCGCGGGTGGCGTCGGCTCGTCCACCACGATCACCGGGACGAACGTCGCGTTCGCCGGCGGTGGTGGCGGTGGTGGCCGGGGCACCTCCCAGCCGACGCCGGCCGGTGCCGGCGGCACCGGTGGGGGCGGTGCCGGGTCGGCGTCGGGTGCGGGCATGGCCGGCACCCCCGCCTCCGGCGGCGGGGGGGGTGGCGGCAGCGACGGTCTCGCCGGGGGTGCCGGCGGCTCGGGCATCGTCGTCGTCCGCCGGGCCGCGCCCACGGTCACGACGACGTTCCTGTCGGACCTCACCCCCGTCGCGCCGGCGTGGGGCCCGTCCGGGACCGGGTATCCGTACCTGAACCGGGATCGGGCCGAGAACGGGGGTGCGTTGCGCAAGAGCGGTGTCACCTACGCGAAGGGCGTGCTGATGCACCCGAACACCGGGTGCACCTACAAGGTGGCGAACGACGGGATCTGCACGCAGACGTACGCGCTCAACGGCGCCACGTCGTTCAAGGCTCGCATCGCCCTCGACGAGGGCTCGCACACCACGTTGGGGGGCAACGGGGTCGTGTTCTCCGTGTACCTCGACGGCGTGCTCGCCTACCAGAGCGGCACGTTCGTGCAGGCCACCGCGCCGGTGGATCTGAACCTCGACACCACCGGGCGCAGCACCCTCACCGTCGGGGTGAACGCGTTGGGCGACATCGGGTGGGACCACGCCGCCTGGTACGACGCCCGACTCGAGACGCCGCTGGCCGGCCTCGACAGCGGGTTGGTCGGCCACTGGACCTTCGACGACGGGGCCGGCACCGTCGCCCTCGACGCGAGCGGCAACGGCAACACCGGCGTGCTCGCCAACATGGATCCGGCGACGGCGTGGGTGAGCGGCCGCATCGGCGGCGCCCTCGCCCTCGACGGGATCAACGACTTCGTGAACCTCGGCAACTCGCCGCTGTTCGACATGAACAACAAGAGCTTCACCATCTCGCTGTGGGGTTCGGGGGCCGTCGCCAACGGCACGTTCGTGGTCGCCAAGGGCCGCGGGGCGTGGCAGGGGTGGGACCTGTCCGGGGGGCAGGCCACCGTGGGCGACGGCGACAGCGCCGTGCAGGGCTTCGTGCTCGGCCCGGACGCAACGGGCTCGCAGTTCTTCTCGGCCGGCACCTGGCGCCACGCCGCGGTCACCGTCGATGCCGTCAACCGGCGCATGACGCTGTACCGCAACGGCATCCGGGACCGCGAGGTGCCGATCACCGCGGCGGTGTCGTCGCAGGCGGGCACGGTGAACCTGGCCGACGTGAACGTCGCGGCGGCCAACCTGCTCGTCGGCACCCGGGGCGACGGCACGATCGGGCCGTGGTTCGGCGGCCGGGTCGACGACCTGCGGCTCTACGACCGGGCGCTGTCGGGCGCCGAGATCGCGCAGCTGGCCCAGGTTCCGTCGGCCTACGGCGCTGCCGGGGCGTCGATGTGGATCGACGCGTCCGATCTCGACGCCAACGGCTCGACGGCCGGTGAACCGGCCGTCGGTTCCAGCGTGCAGCGGGCGTCGGACCGCTCCGGCAACGGGCAGGACTTCGTGTCCGACCCGGTCGAGGTGTCGCGCCGGCCGGTGCTCGCGAACTCCTGGCCGTTCCGCCTGCCGGTCCTGCGGTTCTCGACGACGCAGTGGATGCAGAACCTCGCCCGATTCGACCAGGGCGGACCGGTCACCGTCGTCTACCTGGCGGCGCCGCGATCGTCGAACTCGACGATGACGCGGGCGCTCCAAGGTGTCGGGAACAACTGGTTGTTGGGCTGGAACGACAACTCGGCCGACCGGGCCTTCTTCGACGGTTGGGTCAGCACGGGGTCCGCAGCCAAACCGCCCGTGCCGACGCTCTACAGCGCGGTGATCCGCGGCACGGGCCAGGCCTCGAGCTTCTACCGAGACGGCGCCTTGCTGGCCAGCAACGTGGGCGGGGTGAGCGGGCCGTGGGGGCTGTCGATCAACAAGGGCCTGTATTCCAACGATGCCGGAGCGGCGAACGCCGAGATCGACGTGGCCGAGGTGCTGGTGTTCCCCCGGGCGCTCAGCGAGGCCGAACGCCAAGCGGTCGAGAACGGGCTGCTCGACAAGTGGCTGGCGAGCCGCAACGCGTCGACGACGACGGCGGCCTACGGCGTGGCCAACCCGGGTCTGTGGGTCGACGCGTCCGATCTCGACGGCAACTTCTCCACCGCCAACGAGCCCGGGTTCGGCTCGACCGTCGGGACGTGGGTCGACCGTTCCGGGTACCGCCGCGACTTCACGTCGGGCACGTCGGGCGCCCAGCCGGTGCGCACCGACGTCGCCGGGTTCGAGCTGCCGGTGCTGCGCTTCTCCACCGCGCAGTGGATGCGCCACGACGCCACCCGGTTCGACGGTCCGACGACGATCTTCTACGTGGCGGCGCCGCAGTCGACCACCGGGGTGCAACGGATCCTCCAGGGGGTTCGCAACAACTGGTTGCTCGGCTGGTGGAGCGGGTTCATGGACCGGGCGTACTTCGACGGGCCCTGGGTGGTGGCGGGGTCGGCTCCACCGGTGGCGGCACCGCAGCTGTATTCGGCGGTGATCCGCGGCCCGGGGCAGAACTCCTCGGTGTATCGCAACGGCAACCTGCTGGCCGCCAACACCAACGCCACCGCCGGGCCCGACGGTCTCGCCATCGGCAACGCCGGAGCCGTGCAGGAGTCGACGGCCGCCGACGTGGCCGAGATCCTGGCGTTCCCCCGGGTGCTGTCCGATGCCG
>JBILVB010000116.1:0-12236 GCA_044370695.1 Acidimicrobiales bacterium
CGACGCCGTGCGCCACGGTCAGGATGCCGGCCGAGCGGACCCGCTGCTCGAAGGAGCGGAGTGCGAACCGCGGGTCGAGTGTGACGCCGGTGCGCGGATGGATCTCCTTCTCGAGGCCGTCGGAATGGGAATCGACCAGGCCGGGCAAGGCGAACGAACCGCGCCCGTCGAGCCCTCCGGTGTGCGGGCGGGACCGTTCGGAGACCTCCGCGACGACGCCGCCCTCGAGCACGATCGTCGCGTTCTCGACGATGCGCTGCGGGCCGATCGCACGCACGTTGTTGATGACGAGCGCCCGGGTCACGAGGCCACCCCGGCGGTGGCGAGGACGATGTCGGGCCGGCCGTCTGCGACCACCCGTCCGCGCTCGAGGCGCACCACCCGGTCGGCGAGTCGGCGCACGGCGTCGAGGTCGTGGAAGACGCTCAGCACCGCCACGCCGGAGTCACGCAGGCGGGCGATGAGTTCGAGCACGGCGCCTCGGTTCGCCGGGTCGAGCGAGGCCACGGGCTCGTCCAGCAACAGCAACCGGGGCGGGGCCACGGTGCCGGCGGCGAGGTTGATCCGCTGTTGCTCACCGCCGGACAACAGCACGGGGTAGGTGTTCCAGAGCTCGGCCGGCAGGGCGACACGGCCGAGGGCTTCGACCGCCAGGTCGCCCGCGGCAGCCTGGTCCACGACGCCTCGCCGGCGGGCCGACCCGCGGACCACCTCCATCGCAGTGCGCCGAGCTTCGCGGCGGAGGAACTGGCTCACGTACCCGATCTCGTGCTCGCGCACGTCGGCCAACGTGGTGTCGTCGAGCGTCGCGAGGTCGACGGACGTGCGATCGCTGCGGTGCAGCACGACCGAGCCGGACGACGGCAGGTAGCTCCGCCAGACGCAGCGCAACAACGAGCTCTTGCCGGCACCCGAGGTCCCGACGAGGGCGACGTGTTCGCCCTCGGCGACGTCGAGGTCGACCCCGTCGAGTGCGACGACATGGCGCCCGCCGAGATGGTGCAGGACGAACTGCTTGTGCAGGTCACGGACCTGTAGCACGGCGCGGGGCACGGTCATCCTCTCGCTGCGGCGACGAGTCGCTGGGTGTAGGCGTGCTGGGGGTCTTCGAGGAGCTGGTCGGTGAGACCGGCTTCGACCACCCGTCCCTGGTGCATGACCAGGCACCGTCGGGTGAGCATCTCGATCACGGCCATGTCATGGCTGACGACCACGGCGGCGAGCCCCCACTCCTCGAGCAGGTCTCGGACGAGGTCGAGCACGCCGGCCGCGACGGAGGCATCGAGACCGGTGGTCGGCTCGTCGAGCAACACGACCGGGGGACGAAGGGCGAGGGCGGCAGCGAGCTGCACGCGCTGGCGCATGCCGCCGGAGAACGTGCGCACGAGGTCGTCCATGCGACCGAGCGGGACCTCGACCCGGGCGAGCAGCTCGGCGGCGCGCTGGCGGATCTGGCCGAAGTTGCGCCAGCCGGCGGCGGTCAACCGTTCGGCGATGTTCCCTCCGGCGGTCACGTCGAGCCGGAGGCCCTGGGCCGGGTCCTGGTACACCATGGCGAGTCGGTCGATCCGCAGCTCGCGGCGCTGGGACGGTGCGAGCCGGACGAGGTCGGTCTCCCCGCCGTCGAGCGCTCGCAACCAGACCGAGCCGGTGGTCGGGTGCTCGTCGCCGGCGACACAGCGCAGCACCGTCGTCTTGCCCGAACCCGACTCGCCGATGATGCCGAGGGCCTCGCCGGCGGCTACCGAGAAGCTCACGTCGACCGCGGCGACGATCGGTTCCGCGTGGGGTCCCGGCCGTCCGAAGGTCCGACCGAGACCATCGACCCGCAGTGCCCAGTCAGCGCCCATCGAGCCGCCTCCCGCACCAGTCGGTGTCGCTGCAGACCCAGCGGTTCCGCCCGGGAACTTCGACCAGGTAGCTGGACGATGAACCGCAACGCCAACACGTCGCGCCCTGCGTGCGTTCCACCTCGAAGGGGACGTCGGTGAAGGTCAACGGCTCTACGTCGGTGTGTGGCGGGACGGCGTAGACCCGCTTCTCCCGGCCTGCGCCGAACAGCGAGAGGTGCTCGGCCTGGTGGAGGCGTGGCACGTCCCACCGGGGGATGGGTGTCGTCGCCATCACGTAGCGGCCGCCGACGAGGCACGGGTAACCGGTCGTCCGGGTGATCACCCCGTTGCGAACGAGGTCCTCGTAGAGGCTGACCCACATGCGGGCGTAGTCGCCCTCGGCGTGCATGCGCCGCAGCTCGCGCACGTCGCGCTCGACACCGCGCAGCGGTTCGGGGACGGGCACCTGCAGCACGAGCACCTGACCTGCGCCCATCGGGTCCTCGGGCACCCGGTGGCGGGTCTGCACGATGGTCGCGTTCCGGACGTCGGTCGTCTCGGTCACCCCGGTGGACGCGACGACCAGGCGCCGCAGGTTGGCGGCGTTGACACCGGCGTCGTCGCCCTGGTCGATCACCTTCACGACGTCCCCGGGCCCGATGACGGCGAGGGTGATCTGCAGGCCGCCCGAACCCCAGCCCCGTGCGACGGGCATCTCGCGGCTGCCGAACGGTACCTGGTAGCCCGGGATCGCCACGGCGCTCAGCAGAGCCCGGCGGATCTCCCGCTTCGACGATTCGTCGAGGTGGGCGAACGTCGCCTCCGGTTCGCCGACGAGCTCGTCGAGGAGGCTCATGCGGTTGCACCGCCCTGCGCCGTGCGCACTGCTTGCTTGCGTTCGATCATCGAGCGGAACGTCACGTAGTGCGGGAGCTTCAGGTGCTCGAGGAAGCCGGAGGCCTCGAGGCCGTCGGTGGTGAGCAGCACGCTCTGGGTCAGCGACGACCGCCCACCGTCGCGGTGGACGGCGATGTCGAGGTTGGCCATGGCGATCGCCTTTCGTTCGTCGTGACCGGCGACGAGGCCGTACCCGACGTCGAAGCGACCCCGGTCCTCCTCGAGGCCGTCGAGGTCTTCGATCGCCTCGACCTCGGTGACCCGGATCTCGCCGACGCTGACCGGCGAGCCGGTCGCAGGGTGGGCGATCACGACCGGGAGCGATCCGTGACGGACCTCGCCGAGGGTGATCTCGTGCAGGTGCCCGTCGGGACCGAGGATGTTCCGGTACCAGAGGTTGACGAGCGCACCCGCCTCGGCCCGGGCCATCACCGACAGCAACGCCGAGCGCGGCACGCCTGGCCGTACCGGGTCGCGACCGATGTCGTAGGGCTCCGGGTCGACGTCGGCCGGGTTGCGTCGGTCGACGACGAGGTCGAGGTCGCGCAGCAACTCCAGCAGCCGGCGGGGCCGGCGGTCTGCATCGTCGCGCTCGGAGGCGTCGCGCCCGGATTCCGGGCCGGTTCGTTCGCTCGCAGCGAGCGCATCGGCCGCCGCTCGGTCGCGCAGGGTGTCTTCGTCGGTGGTCTCGAGGAGCCGACCGACGTAGTCGAGCGTGCGGCCCAGGAGCTGCGGTCCCGGCGGAGTGCGGAAGGCAGGCACGATCCGCCGCAGGATCTCGATCTCGTCGGCCGAGACCGGTTCGGTGACGGCGAGGCGCGGCAGCGTCGATCGATGCGAGCGCAACAACGTCGCAGCCTCGATCGGGTCCCCCTCGGCCTGACGCAGCGCCCGAGCCGCGAGCTCGGGTGCCCACAGGCTGCCCTCGCTCATCACCCGGTCGACGAGGAGGCGCAGCCGTTCGACGAGTTGGTCCTGCTCGAGCCAGGAAGAACGCCCCTCGCTGCGCTTTCGGCGCACGAGGTCCTCGGCGGCTTCGATCGCGTCGAGGCCGCCACGAGCGGCTACGTAGCCCATGGATCCACCTCGATGACCTCCAACTCGGTCGTGCGTGAGAGCGCTGCGATACGTCCGTCCTCGGTGACGAACCAGACGTCGATGCCCGCAGGGAACGCGGCGTTGCGAACCTGCAGCGTGCGCAGGGCCTCGGGTTCCACCCCACCGAGGCGCAGGTGTCGGCGGCCCGGTACGCCCGGACCCGACAGGGACAGCGACAGCGCTCCGGTGCCGAGCGTCGGGACGAGCACGGCCAGCCGGGCGCCGCGCTCGGGAGCCAGAGCGCTGCCCGGATCGAACTGCTCGATCACGGCTGGTTCGAATCCTGCGACGACGGCAGCGGCCCAGGCCTGCGGCGGGGTCGTCACGGTGGCGCCCGTGGCGCGCGCGACATCGGCAGCCCAGCGATCGGGGTCGCCGACGACCGCGATCGGGATCCCGAGGTCCGACAACGCCAAGGGAACGCACAGCACGGCAGGGATCGTCGAGCCGAACGGTTGGGGAAGTCGGGCGATCGTGCCGGGCCGGGCGAGGGTGTCGAGCAGAACGCGGAAGGTCGCCTGTGACTCGAGCGCGCCGAGCCGCCACGTGGTGGAGGCGGTCATCCGTCCAACTCCTCGAAGCGGACCTCGGTCGGTGCGAGCTCGATCCAATGCGCCGTGCGCTCGGCGGCGAGGAGCGCCGCGGTCCGCTCGCACAGGGACTCGACCTCGCCGGTGAGTGGGCCGTCACTCGCAACCTCGAGATCGCACACTGCGGCGGCCAGCGTGGTGACCCGGTCGGACCCGAGGCGGACCGACCAGCCGACGTGCCCGGCACGAGCCACCTCGGCCCGGCAGGCCAGCACGTCGGTCAGGAGGAACCGTTCGCCGACGACGGGTTCCCGAACCTGGACCCGGATCGTGCCCACCTCGACGGCACGGGACAGTGCGCCTCCCGCGGCGCCGGCGTCGAGGCATCGCTCGGCCAGTGCGCGGAGTCGGTCGGCGTCGGCGCGTGCCAGCAGTTCGGCCCGGCGTTCGATGGTCATCGCCACAGGGCGTGACTTCACCGGGTCGAGGTGTCGCCAACCTCAGGGCGAGGTGTCCACCGCCCGACTCGGTGATGAACAGCCGATGATCTCTGCGGGCGTCGGGCCGTCAGCCGTCATGGCCGTCACCGTGGTCCGCGCCGTTGGCGAGGAACAGTTCGGTGACACAGGTCCAGGTGGTGACCAGCCGTGCGAGCGTCGCCGGCGCCGGGGGTTGAGGTGCCGCAGCCTGGAGACGGTCGAGGTAGGAGGCGTAGGGGCCCTGTTCGGCGAGGAACGCACGTGCCGCAGTGCGTACCTGATCGACCGGTAGCCCGTAGACCGCCGGGTCGGCCGGATTGCCGCCGGAGGCGGCGTCCAGGGTGGAGGTGGTGCGCGCCAGGACGCTGTCGCGCACCGTCTCGATCGCGGCGTCGCTCAGCCCGGCTCGGCGCAGGGCGGTGACGGCCGCCCGGGCGCGTCGCTCGATCGGCTCGACGCTGGCCCTCAGCTCTTCGGGGGAGCCGGCGAGCAGCTCGTCGGCGAGCTGCGCGAGCGCCGGCCCGAACATCAGCTCGGCGATGGCGGCCTCGGTCGGGTCGGCGGGCATGGAGAACCCGATCATCACCTGCACCATCAGGTAGGGGTCGACGGCGCGGCAGAACCGGAGGGGATCGCCGCCGGTGAGCGTGGTGAGCGGGGTTCGCGTCGTCCCGGCGGTCGTGGCCGCTGCGGCCCCGGACGCCCCGGCGGCGCCCTGCTGGAACGCCGTCGGCCGAGCCCGCGTCGTGCTCACGGCCGGAGCGGTGATGGGAGCCGGAGCGGTGATGGCGGCAGGAGCGGTGATGGCGACCGGCACCGTCCCGACGGTCGTGACCGGCAGGACCGTCACGGACAGCACCGTCGGGTCGGAGGACGTCTCGACGGTGGTGGAGACGGGAACTTCGGGGTCCGTGGTGCCGGGCGACGTCGACGATGCGCCGGCACATCCGGTGGTGACCAGCGCGACGGCAAGGAGGGCTCTGCGCACGCGGGCACGCTATGCGTTCGTATCAACGCACAGTGTGGGAACACTCAGGCAGGCGTTCGGATGCCGACCCGGAGCTCGTCGGCCGCCGCCTCGGGCGGGACGATGTTGATCATCACGCCGGTGCCCCGCTCGAAACCGGCGATCGTGGTGAGCTTCGGCCAGATGTGGGCGTGCCAGTGGTACGGGCCGCGGTGGTGGTGCGGGGCCGTGTGGAACACGAGGTTGTAGGCGATGTCCCCGAGCGCCCGTTGCAGGGCGGCGAGCGAATCCCGAAGGGCCCGCCCGAAGCCGGCCAGCTCGGCCGGTCCAGCGTCTTGCAGGTGCCCGGCGTGGGAGCGGGGCAGCACGAGCATCTCGTAGGCGACGCCGCTCCAGAACGGCGCGACCACGACCACGTGCTCGTCGGCCATCACGACCCGCACGCCGTCGGCGAGCTCGGCCTCGATCGTGGTGCACACCACGCAGCCGCCCTCGAACCGGGCGAACGCCCGCTCTTCGTCGAGGATCTCGCCGGGCACGAACGGCATGCCGAGCAGCTGACCGTGCGGATGCGACAGCGATGCGCCGGCCTCGCGCCCGTAGTTGACGATCGCCTGCGTGTAGCGGACGTGCGGCAGGCGAGCGTGACCCTCGAAGCGGTCCCGCAGCGCTGCCATGGCGAGCCCGGCGCTGCGGTCGTCGAGCCCGGCCCAGCTCGTGGTGTGGTCCGGGCTCAGCACGATCACCTCGTGGATCCCGCTCGCTGCGGCCTGGACGTGGACCGGGCCGAGGTTGCGGACCGCCATCGTGTCGTCCCCGACGAAGGCCGGGTAGAGGTTGGGCACCACCCGAACGGCCCATCGGCCGTCGCGGCCGTAGGACTCCAGTGCCGGCGGGGTCGACTCCTCGTTCCCCGGGCAGAACGGGCACGGTCGTTGGGGGTCGGCCTCGATCTGCTGCGACCGGGGGGCGAAGTCGCTCGGACGATGGGATCGTTCGGCGACGACGGTCACCCACCGGCCGTTCAACGGATTGAGACGCAACTGACTCATCGCGAGGAGCAGGATAGGCGCCGAACCGAAATCCGGTGGCGCCAGGCCGAACCCTGGTGGCGAAGCTCACGTTCGGCGTCCGTCGGTGGTCGATCCGGTGACGCTCGGTGGCTGCCGATCAGGTCGGTCGCCGGTAGACGCTGACGTGCTGGGCCGAGGATTCGTCGAACGGGCGACGGGCGACGTCGGCCCAGCGGTGGTCTCGTTCCAGCCCGGCCCGTGCCGCCCAGGTGTCGAGCTCGTCGGGGGTCGACCACCGGATCGCCCAGGGCCGGACCCGGACGGGTTGGCCGTCTCGGAGCTCCACATAGGCGCCCTCGGCCCGCTGGTCGTGGCCGTCGTGCCGGCTCACGGCGAGCACCACGCTGTCGGCCCGTAGCGACCGCAGGGTGACGTGCTCGCCCGGACCGCCGAACGTCGGGTCGGGTACGAAGGCCTCGACGACGAAGCGGCCGCCCGGAAGCAGGCGGCGAGCCACGTTGTCGATGCAACGAGCCTGGTCCTCGGCCGTCGTGAGGTTGAACAGGCTGTTGTAGGCCACGAAGGCGAGTGCGAAGGGTCCGGGAGGATCGCCGTCGGCCATGTCGCCCAGGGTGGCGTGGACTTCGGCGCCTCCGGGTCGCTGCGCCAGCCGGGCCAGCATGGCCGGGGAGGCGTCGACGCCATGGATCTCGAGGCCGGCTGCCGCCAGCGGGACGGCGAGTCGGCCGGTGCCGACGGCGAGTTCGAGCACCGGGCCGGGGGGTCCGGCCGCGTGCAGCGAGCAGAGCAGCGCGACGGTCGCCTCGACGTCGGACACGTCGCCGTACCAGTCGTCGTAGACCTCGGCCATGCCGTCGCCGTACGACGACGGTCCGTACCCCTGCACGAGGCCGGGTTGTAGCACGTAGCGTCTCGGGCCGTGCCCGTGTACCTCGACCATGCGGCCACCACCCCGCTACGCCCCGAGGTACTCGAGGCCATGCTCCCGTACCTGCGGGACCACTACGGCAACCCCTCCGGCTCGCACGCGCTGGCCCGGCGGGCCCGCCTTGCGATCGACGAGGCCCGCGACGTGGTCGCCGACGCGCTCGGTTGCAGGGCGTCGGAGGTGGTGTTCACCGGCGGCGGGACCGAGGCGGACAACCAGGCGATCGCCGGGGTGCTCGCGGCCGGCGGCGGGACGGCGGTGTGTTCGGCCGTCGAGCACCACGCCGTGCTGCACGCCGTCGAGCGGGTCGGCGGTCGAGTCGTCGGCGTCGACGTCCTGGGGACGATCGACCTCGCGCAGCTCGCCTGCGAGCTCGACGCCCTCGGCCGGTCCGGGACACCGGTCGGGGTGGTGTCGGTGATGCTGGCGAACAACGAGGTGGGCACCGTGCAGCCGCTCGATGCCGTGGCCGCGACGGTGGCCCGGCACGCCCCGGGCGCGGTGCTCCACACCGATGCGGTCCACGCCACCCCGTGGATCGACGTGGCCCGAGCGGCGCAGGCCGCGGCGCTCGTCTCGGTGAGCGCCCACAAGTTCGGCGGCCCCAAGGGGGTCGGGGTGCTCGTCGTGCGCGACGGCACCGCCGTCGCCCCCGTGCTCGTCGGGGGCGGCCAGGAGCACGAGCGGCGGTCGGGAACCCACAACGTCGCCGGCATCGTCGGCCTGGCCGAGGCCCTGCGGCGCACGGTCGCCGAGCGTCCGGCCACCGTCGCACGGGTCGCCGCCCAGCGCGATCGGCTGGTCGCCGGCCTGCGGGCGTCGGTTCCCGGTCTCGTCGAGACCGTCCCGGCCGCGGCGAAGACCGCCGGCAACGCCCACGTCCTCGTCGACGGGGTCGAGAACGAGGCGCTGCTCTACCTCCTCGACCGGGCCGGGATCTGCGCATCCGGGGGCTCGGCCTGCGCCTCGGGCGCAATGGAGCCGAGCCACGTGCTCGCAGCGATGGGCGTGCCCCGCGCGGCGAGCTTCGGCGCCGTCCGGTTCACGCTCGGGGCCACCACGACCGACGCCGACGTCGACGCTGCGCTCGCTGCCGTTCCCGCCGCCGTGGCCCAGTTGCGCCGGGGTGCCCCGTGAGGGTTCTCGTGGCGATGTCCGGGGGCGTCGACTCCTCGGTGGCGGCGGCACGGCTCGTCGCTGCCGGCCACGAGGTGGTCGGGGTGACGATGAAGCTCTGGGGCGGCGAGAGCGACACCGGCTGCTGTTCGGTCTCCGACGTCGACGACGCCCGGCGCGTCGCGCAGCAACTCGGGATCGACCACCTCGTGTTCAACTTCGGCGACGACTTCGCGCGCGACGTGGTCGGACCGTACGTGGCGGCCCACGCGGCCGGCTCCACGCCGAATCCCTGTATCGAGTGCAACCGGCACCTCAAGTTCGACCGGCTGACGCACCGGGCCCGGGCGCTCGGCTTCGACGCGGTCGCCACCGGCCACCACGCCCGCATCACCCCGCGTCCGGACGGCGCGCCGGGTCTCGCTCGGGGGGTCGACCGGGCCAAGGACCAGAGCTACGTCGTCCACGTCCTCGTGGAGGACGCGCTCGATCGGATCGCATTCCCTGTCGGCGACTCGACCAAGGCCGACGTCCGTGCCGAAGCGGCCCGGCTCGGGTTGCGGACGGCCGCCAAGCCCGACAGCCAGGACGTGTGCTTCATCAGCTCCACGAGCGGTCGCCGTCGCTTTCTCGGTGACCGAATCCCGCTGCGGGCCGGCACCGTCGTCGACCGCGCCGGCCGCCCGGTCGGCACCGTGCCGGCCGTCGAGCTCGTCACGATCGGCCAGCGCAAGGGACTCGGCTTACCGGGCGGCGGGGCGCCTCGCTACGTCGTCGACGTCGACGTCGCCGCCGGCGTCGTGACCGTCGGGGACGCCACCGACCTGCTCACCGACCGGGTCCGGGTGGCCGGGTGGGCGTGGTCGTCGGCGGGGGCGCCGGTCGGACCGGTGCTCGTCCAGGTCTCCGCGCACGCCGCTCCCCGCAGGGCCCGCATCGACGGTGACGCCGTCGTGTTCGAGACGCCCGCCCGTCGGGTCGCCCCGGGGCAGGCCGTCGTCGTGTACGACCCGACCGACACCTGGGTCCTCGGTGGTGCGCCCGTCGCCTGAGTGGCCCGGGCAGCCCGGGCGAGCGGGTGGGGGTGGATACGCTTCGTCCGCCCCGGGCCCCCGGCGCGGGCCGTCCGCCCCCATGGACCGTCCACCCGACCACGCTGCGACCGCCGAGTCGCCGTCCACCGAGCCACCTGCCACGGCCCGGCACCGTTCACCGGTGCGTCGCCGGATCGGCCGGACGCTGCGGATCCTGCTGCTGACGGTCGTACTGTTCTACGTCCTGCCGCCGGTACTCGCCGGTGCGCTCGACGCGCTGCCGCGCCTGAGCGCCGTCAACCCGTTGTTGTTGCTCGCCGGCCTCGGTCTCCAGTTCGCGGCACTCGTCGCCTACACGCAGCTCACCGCAGCCTGTCTGCCCCGGCATTCGGTCCACGTCCCGACGCTGTTGCGGATCCAGTTGGCGACCAAGGCGGTCACGAACACGGTCCCGGGGGGAAGCGCCGCCGGCTCCGCGCTCGGCTACCGGCTGCTCGTGCTCAGCGGGGTGCGCGGCGCCGACGCCGGGTTCGCGCTCGCCACCGCCGGCCTCGGTTCGGCCGTCGTGCTGAACCTGCTGCTGTGGATCGCCCTGCTCGTGTCGATCCCGCTGTCGGGGGTCAGCCCCATCTACGTGACGATCGCGCTCATCGGGGTGTTCCTCCTGGCCACGTTCGCCGCGATCGTGCTCGGGCTGATCAAGGGTCAGCGCCAAGCCGAGCGCGCCGTGCGGGCGCTCGCCCGGCGGGTGCGGTTCATGGACGAGGACCGCATGGGGCAGCTCGTCGGACGCCTCGCCGATCGGGTGCGGGAGCTGATCAACGACCGGGAGTTGCTGCGCCGCGTCATCGTCTGGGCGGTGCTCAACTGGCTGCTCGACGCGGCGTCGCTGTGGGTGTTCCTCTACGCGTTCGGTTCGACGGTCCGGCCCGACAGCCTGGTGGTGGCGTTCTGCGTCGCCATGGTCGCCGCTGCGATCCCGGTGACCCCGGGCGGGCTCGGCGTGATCGAACTCACGCTCACGTCGATGCTCGCGTTCTTCGCCGTCGGTGCTGCTGCGGCCATCGCCGTACCGATCTACCGGATCGCCGCGTTCTGGCTCCCGATCCCCCTCGGTGTCGTCGCCTACGGCACGCTGCGCATCGGCCCGTGGAAGGTCGACCGGCAGCGGGCGCTCGCCCGCATGCGGCGGGAGACGGCGGACGTGGTCTCCTCGGGCGAGAGCATCTACGACTGGGCGGAGCGCTTCGGCCACCGCCGACCCGACCCGACCGTGGAACTGCTCACTCCGTCCGAGCCTCCGCCGGCCGAATCGCCCTAACCTCAACCGCTCGTGACCACGCATGAGCGACCCTTCGGCCGGCACCTCGAGGACTTCGTCCCCGGCGACGTCTACAAGCACTGGCCCGGCAAGACGATCACCGAGTACGACGACCACCTCTTCTGCATGATCACGATGAACCACCATCCGCTGCACACCAACGACTGGTACGCAGCGGGCACGCCCCAGGGTCGCAACGTGGTGGTCGGCAATCTCGTGTATTCGCTCGTGCTGGGCATGAGCGTGCCGGACGTTTCGGGTGCGGCGATCGCCAACCTCGAGGTGGAGACGTTGCAGCACAAGCACCCGACCTTCCACGGCGACACGATCCACGCGGAGACCCGGGTGCTCGAGGTGAAGCCGACGTCCAAGGGTGATCGCGGGATCGTGACGGTGGAGACCAAGGCGTTCAACCAGGACGGCAAGGAGGTCTGCTACTTCCGCCGCAAGGTGATGGTCTGGTCGAAGGCGTCGGCCCCCGAGCGTCGCCGCCCGTACGACGGGACCGACGTCTGGGCCTGACCGTCCCGCAGCTCGACGCGGCCGAGGTGCTGCGATGGGGCCTCGCCCAGCTGCGTGATCTGCCGTGGCGCCACACCCGTGATCCGTGGGCCATCCTCGTGTCCGAGGCGATGCTCCAACAGACCCAGGTCGCCCGGGTCCTGGAGCGCTGGTCGGCATTCCTGTGCGAGTTCCCGGACCCGGCGGCGTGCGCGTCGGTCCCCGTGGGCGACGTCGTCCGGGCCTGGGCCGGGCTCGGGTACAACCGGCGGGCCGTGCAGCTCCATCGAACCGCGGTCGCCTGCGTCGAGCGGCACGGCGGTCGCCTACCCGAGGCGCTCACCGACCTGCTCGCACTCCCGGGCGTCGGTCCGTACACGGCGCGGGCGGTGCGGGCCTACGCCTTCGAAGCCGACGAGGCCGTGGTCGACACCAACGTCGCCCGGGTCGCTGCCCGCACGGTGGGGCGGCCCCTGACGGCTCGCGAGGCCCAGGCCGT
>JBILVB010000257.1:0-3360 GCA_044370695.1 Acidimicrobiales bacterium
ATGCTCGCGGTACAGGCCGACGGTGCGTCGGTCACCACGATCGAGGGTCTCGCCGCCGCCGACGGCACGCTGCACCCGATGCAGGAAGCGTTCCGGCAGAACCACGGGCTCCAGTGCGGCTACTGCACGCCCGGCATGGTGATGGCGGCGGTGTCGCTGCTCCAGGAGAACCCCAGCCCCAGCGAGGCCGACGTGCGCCTCGGCCTCGAGGGCAACCTGTGCCGTTGCACCGGATACCACAACATCGTGCAGTCCGTCCTCGCTGCCGCAGGTGCGAAATGACCGCCGTCGAACTCCCGCCCGCTGGCGTGCTCGGCTCGCGGCGGCTGCGCAAGGAGGATCCGCCGCTGCTCACCGGCGAGTCCCGCTTCACCGCCGACCTCCCGATCCCGGGCTCGTTGCACCTTGCGCTGGTGCGCAGCCCGTACGCCCACGCCCGGATCACTTCGATCGACCTCTCGGGCGCGCTGGCATCGCCCGGGGTGGTGGCGGCCTACACCGGGGCCGATCTCACCGGGTTGTGGGCGGCGCCGATGCCGTGCGCCTGGCCGGTCACTGCGGACATGAAGAACCCGGCGCACTACCCGATCGCCGTGTCGAAGGTCTCCTACCAGGGCGACGCCGTGGCCGCCGTCCTCGCCACGTCCGAGGCGGCGGCGCGTGACGCCGTCGAGGCCGTCGTCGTGCAGTACGACGCCCTGCCCGCCGTGATCGACCTCGAGGACGCGCTGAGCGACCGGGTCGTCATCCACGAGGACCTCGGCACGAACAAGAGCTACACCTGGGACCTGAAGATCGGCGAGGACGCCGTGGCGGCGGCCTTCGCGTCGGCCGCTCACACGGTCAAGGAGCGCTACGTCCAGCAGCGACTCATCCCGATGGCGATGGAGCCTCGGGCAGTCGCTGCGGTGCCCCAGCCGTTCGGGGGTGACATCACGCTCTACTCGGCCACGCAGGTCCCGCACATCCTCAAGATCATGGCGGCGCTCACCGCCGGGATCCCCGAGCACCAGGTGCGCGTGGTGGCCCCGTCGGTCGGCGGCGGGTTCGGCTCCAAGCTGAACGTGTACGCCGAGGAACTGCTGTGTCTCGCCCTGGCCCGCAAGCTCGGCAAGCCGGTCCGCTGGACCGAGGAGCGCAGCGAGAACTCGGTCGCGACGATCCAGGGTCGCGGCCAGATCCAGGACATCGAGCTCGCTGCGGACGCCGACGGCAAGCTGCTGGCCGTGCGGGTGCGGCTGCTCGCCGACATGGGGGCGTACCTCCAGCTCGTCACCCCGGGCATCCCGCTGCTCGGCGCCTTCCTCTACGCCGGTGTGTACGACCTGCCGGCGGCGTACGACTTCTCCTGCACGTCGGTGTTCACCACGATGACGCCGACCGACGCCTACCGGGGTGCCGGGCGGCCCGAGGCCACGTATGCCATCGAGCGGGCGATGGACGCCCTCGCAGCGACGATGGGGATCGACCCGCTCGAGCTACGCCGGCGCAACTACATCCGGGCCGAGCAGTTCCCGTACACGGCGATGACCGGCCTGCAGTACGACTCGGGCGACCATCTCGCGGCGGCGACCAAGGCGGCCGAGATGGTCGGCTACGAAGCGGTGCGCGCCGAGCAGGCGGCGCGCCGCGCCGCCGGGTCGTCCAAGCAGCTCGGCATCGGCGTGTCGTCCTACTTCGAGATGTGCGGTCTGGCGCCGTCGCGGGTGCTGGCGTCGCTGAACTACGGCGCCGGCGGCTGGGAGGCCGCCACGGTGCGGGTGCTGCCCACCAACAAGGTGCAGGTCGTCACCGGCGCGACCCCGCACGGGCAGGGCCACGAGACGTCGTGGTCGATGATCGTGGCCGAACGCCTCGGTGTCGCGGTCGAGGACGTCGACGTGTTGCACTCCGACACCGCGATCTCCCCGCTCGGGCTCGACACCTACGGCTCGCGGTCGCTCGCTGTCGGCGGTATCGCGATCGTGCAGAGCTGCGACAAGATCGTCGACAAGGCCCGCAAGATCGCCGCCCACCAACTCGAGTGCGCCGAGGAGGACCTCGAGTTCGCGAACGGTACGTTCTCGGTCCGGGGCTCCGGCGACAAGGCGATGCCGTTGGCAGCCATCGCCTTCGCTGCGTTCACCGCCCACAACCTGCCCGACGGGATGGAGCCGAACCTCGAGGCGCACACCACCTACGACCCGCCGAACTTCTCGTGGCCCTTCGGCACGCACATCGCTGTGGTCGAGATCGACACCGAGACCGGAGCGGTCGCCCTGCAGCGGTACGTCGCCGTCGACGACTGCGGGAACCAGGTGAACCCGCTGATCGTGGAGGGCCAGGTGCACGGTGGCGTCGTCCAGGGGGTTGCCCAGGCGCTCTTCGAAGAGGCGGTGTACGACGCCGACGGCAACCTGCGCACGGCGACGCTCGCCGACTACCTGGTGCCGTCGGCGGCGGACGTCCCGTCGATCGAGACGGCGCACACCATCACCCCGTCGCCAACGAACCCGTTGGGCGTCAAGGGTATCGGCGAGGCCGGCACCATCGGTGCGGCACCCGCCGTCATCAATGCGATCGTCGACGCGCTCAGCCCGTTCGGCGTTCGGGACGTTCCCATGCCGGCCTCCCCGCAACGGGTGTGGGAGGCCATCAACTCCGGAGGTGCGAAGTGATCCCGGCTGCGTTCGAGTATCGGCGGGTGTCGTCGGCCGATGAGGCGGTGGCGGTGATCGCCGAGGCGGGTGACGAGGCGAAGTTCTTGGCGGGTGGGCACAGTCTGTTGCCGTTGATGAAGTTGCGGTTGGCGGCGCCGTCGGTGTTGATCGACGTGGGGCGGGTGTCGGATCTGTCGTACGTGCGGGATGCGGGTGATCACGTGGCGATCGGGGCGTTGACCCGGCATCACGATGTGGAGCATTCGGGGTTGTTGGCCGAGGTGTGTCCGTTGTTGGCGCATGCGGCGGGTCATGTGGGTGATCCGCAGGTGCGGCATCGGGGCACGATCGGTGGGTCGATCGCGCATGCGGATCCGGCGTCTGATCTTCCGGCGACGGTGTTGGCGTTGGGTGGGACGTTGGTGGCGCGGTCGGTGCGGGGTGAGCGGACGATCGCGGCGTCGGATTTCTTCACCGGGTTCTTGGAGTCGGCGTTGGCGGCTGACGAGTTGTTGACCGAGGTGCGGGTGCCGAAGTTGGCGGGGGCCGGATGGGGGTTCCAGAAGTTCAATCGGCGGGCGCAGGATTGGGCGATCGTCGGGGTTGCGGCGTGGAAGCAGAACGGGTCGTCGGGGGTGGCGTTGGTGAACATGGGCTCGACGCCGGTGTTCGCGGCGCAGGTGGTGGCGGCGTTGCAGGGTGGGGCGTCGGCGGCCGAGGC
>JBILVB010000117.1:0-12209 GCA_044370695.1 Acidimicrobiales bacterium
CGACGATCAGCACGTCGGCACGGTGCCGCGACATCGCTGCGACGGTGGCCGCAGGGTCGAACCGTCGGGCGAGCACCGTGGTGGCGCACCGGCCGATCCCGAGCAGCAGGCCCGTGAGCCCCCACGCATGGAACAGCGGGGCCGCGACCACCTGGACGTCACCGGCCCGCAACGGAATCCGCTCGAGTACGGCGGCCACGCCCTCGATCGCGCCGTCGCTTCGGCGGGCCGCTCCCTTCGGGCGTCCGGTGGTGCCCGAGGTGAGGATGATCAAGCGGCCCTGACGACGACGGGGCCGCACCCGCGACCGAGTGCCGGCGAGCCCGGCCAGCGCCGCTTCGTCGATCGTGCGGCCGGCGAGCCCGGCGACCGTCGGGGCGAATTCGTCGTCATGGATCACGGTGCCGATGCCCTCGGCCTGCACGACGTCGGCGAGCTGCGGAGCTGCGAACCCGGTGTTGAGCAACACGACGTCGGCACCGGTCGCCAACGCTGCGACGAGCGCCGACACGAACCCGACGTGGTTGCGGCACAACAGCCCGACGGTCGCCCCTGGCCCGACGCCGTCGGCGGCCAGCCCGGCAGCGACCCGTTGCGCCCGATCCCACAGCGCGCCGTAGGTCGTCGGCCCCTGCTCGTCGTGGATCGCGATCCGCCCCGGGTAGCGGGCCGCAGCGGCTGCGACGGTGCCCGCCAGGTTGGTGCCCCACGGCGCCAGGGCACCGAGGGCCCGGGGCAGCCGGTCGGGCCGCTCGAAGGGTACGAAGGTGCTGCGGGCCACGATCGCGCCCGCCGCCACCCGCCGAAGCAGTGACATGTCGGTCATGGTACGACGGCCGTCCGCCCGGGATCGGCGAGCTCGATGTGACGGCCGTCCATGACGAACGACCTGCTCAGGGGCACCCCGGGATGGTTCATGATGTTTTTGGTCGTAACTCACGTCTCATGAGAGGGAGGGAAGGTGTCCACACCGTCACCGTGGAAGCGGGTGTTCGATCTCGTCGACGCCCGGGTGAGCCCCGTCATCAACGAGCTGGCGCGCAGCCAGGACGTCGCCGTGCTCCTTGCACTCGGGGTCCGGGCACAGCGCGAGATCGAGCGCCGCGCCGAGCAGCTCTCCCGCCGGGCACTGCACCTGCTGAACCTCCCGGCGGGCAGCGACGTGAACCGGCTGCTCGATCACATCGCCCGTCTCGAACGCGAGATGAGTGACCTGCGCGCGGAACTCGCCGACCGTGAGGTGGCGGCCTACCTCGCCGAGCTGGCCGAGCGGCACGAGGCGGCACGGGCCGCCGGGTCGTCGAGCGCTGCCGATCCCGCCACCCCGAGCGCCCCGACGAAGGGGGGTGCCCATGCCCGCCCTCGCGCCCACCGCCCTGCTGCACCGTCTGCGGCGTGACCTCACGCGCGACGTGCAGCGCAACGTGCGCCGCACGCGCAACGGTCTCCGGCACCTCGCCGGGGTCGGGCGTCCCGAACTGGGCGGCTCACCGGCCGACGTGATCTGGAAGCGCCACAAGGTCCGGCTCCTGCGGTACCGCAGCGACCAGCGCCGCCTGGGGCCGCCGGTCCTGCTGGTCATGAGCCTGGTGACCAAGCCCACCGTGCTCGACCTGCGCCCCGGCAACAGCTTCGTCGAGGCGCTGCTCCAGCGAGGTTTCGACGTCTATCTCGTCGATTGGGGGGTGCCCGACGCCGCCGAGGCCCGCAACTCCTTCGAGACCTACATCGACGATTACCTCCCCTTCGCCGCCGCGGCGGCGATGCGTTCGAGCGGGGCTGATTCGCTCCACCTGTTCGGGTACTGCTTCGGCGGCGTGCTGTCGTTGCTGTTCGCCGGCGCCCATCCCGAGATCCCCTTGCGGTCCTTGACGTTGCTGGCCACCCCGATCGACTTCCAGGCCATCGGCGGGCTCAACAACCTGCTCGCCGACCGCCGCGTCGACCCCGAGGTGTTCCTCGACGAGACCGGCAACGTGCCGGCCCGCTCGATGCTGCGCGGCTTGAGCGCCGCCCGCGTCACCGGCGACGTGAGCACGTACGCGTCGCTCCTCGAGAACCTCGAGCACACCGAGTACCTCGAGGCGCACCACGCGATGCACGGCTGGGCGTCGGACCACATCCCGTTCCCTGGTGCGTGCTTCCGTCAGACCACCGACTGGCTGATCCGGGACAACCGGCTGGCCCGCAACGACGTCGTGACGGCCCGCGGCCGGATCGACCTGCGCGCGATCTCCTGCGACGTGCTGAACATCGTCGGCACCGCCGACCACCTCATCCCGATGGCGTCCAATGCCCCCGTGCGCGATTTGCTCCCCCACGTCGACGAGCTGGTGCAGCCGGCCGGGCATGTCGGGCTGATCGTGGGCGGCAAGGCACACCGGACCACCGTGCCGGCGATCGCCGACTGGCTCCAGGCGCGCAGCGAGCCCCGGTGATCGCGAGGGCGACCTAACCGGCGAGGGCCAACGCGTCGATCACCGGCCCGGACGGCACGCCGTCCGGGCCGGGCGCGCGCACGTCGAGGCAGAGCACCTCGTCGGCCAGGCCCCGGTACGCGTCGATCCGCCGCGCGACCGCCTCCGGGCCTCCGGTGAGGGTGAGCCGTTCGACCACCTCGTCGGGAACCTGCGCCATGGCGTCGCGCACCTGCCCGGCCGGAACGAGGCGGGCTGCGGCGTCGGCGACTGCGCCGTAGCCCTGGGCCCGCAACAAATAGTCGTAGTACGGATGCGGCACCGGGTGGAACAACCGAACGATGGCATGGCGGACGGTGGCGTACGCCCGCTCGACGTCGTCGTCGACGCAGGTCATCGCCGCCATCGGGAACTGCACGGCGTCCGGGTCGCGCCCGGCCGCCTCGGCGGCGCGCCGGGCCCGGGGGCGGATCTCGCCCGCGAGGTGGTCGGGGGACACGAGGATCCCGACTCCGACGCCGTCGCACCCGGCGGCGGCGACCTCGATCAGGCGAGGACCCGCCGCCGCGAGCACCACCGGCAGCGCAGGGCGGACCGGGTCCCGGCCCGCTCGCCAACGGGTGCGGTGGATGTCGCCCTCCACCTCGACCGACTCGCCGGCCCGGGCGCGCACCATGGCGGTCACCACGGCGAGGTACTCGCGCATCTTCGCGACCGGCCGGGCGAACTCGAGCCCGTGCGACCAGTCGACGAGGTGCCGGTTGCCGGTGCCCACCCCGAGGGAGAACCGACCGCCGGACACCTCGTCGAGATCGAGCGCACTGACCGCCGTGAGCCACGGCGTCCGGGCGTACGCGTTCACCACGTACGTGCCGATCCCGATCCGCGTGGTCGCGGCGGCGATCGTCGCAGCGGGGACGAAGGCCTCCCGGCCCCCCTCGATGACGTGCACGGCATCGAGGCCGGCGGCCTCGGCCGCACGGGCGACGGCGACGGCGTCGGCGAGCGGGCCCGCCAGATTCAGCAGGAGCGACCGACGCACGGCGGCTCAGTCGGCGTAGATCGTGGCTCGGCGGGCGCTTCGCCGTTCCGACCCGTAGTCGGCGATGGCGTAGTGCATCGTGCACCGGTTGTCCCACAGGGCGGCGTCGCCGGCCGACCACCGCCAGCGCACCTGGAACTCGGGCCGCTCGGCGTGCTCGAACAGCAGTGCGAGCAGGTGGCGCGACTCGACGTCGGACACCCCTTCCACCGAACGTGTCCACCCGCGGTTGACGAACAGGTACGGCCGGCCGGTCACCTCGTGGTGGCCGACCATCGGGTGCACGGCGGTGAGCGTGCGGGGCGGCCGGCCGTGCAGCGCAGCCAATTCCCCTACGGCGCGGCGCACCGGTTCGCTCAGACGCTCGTAGGCCAGGTGCTGGTTGCTCCACATCGTGTCGCCACCCGAGGTCGCCGGGGTCTCCATGCAGAACAGCGAACCGATCGGCGGGCGTTCGGCGAAGGTCACATCGGTGTGCCACTCCGACGTCGAGCCCGGCCGATGGCCGCGGCCGGTGTCGAGCCGGAGCAGTTCGGGGAAGCCTTCCTCGGCGAGCGTCGGTGCGTTGCGGTAATCGCCGCCGGTCTCGGTGGTGGCGGCGAGGCGGGGGCCGAACACCCGGGCGAGGCGCACCTGTCCGGCGGGTGACAGGCCGAGACCGGGGAAGAACAGCACGTGATGGGCGTGCCAGGCCGCCCGCAGCCCCTCGGCCAGTTCCGGTTCGACACCCCCGTCGGCCCGGTCGTCGCACCAGGCGTCCGGCGACAGACCCTCGACGACTGCGCCGAGTGCAGCCGGGAGCGGCGTGACGGTGAGGCGCTGACGTGTGCCGGAACCCATGGGCGATCCCCCGATCGATCGGAGGGTCATCGTAGGCGGGAACAGCGCAGCCACCACCGAAGACAGACGACCGCCGGCTCGCGTCAGCTGGCGAGGCCGGACCACGGTGCCCACGGCAGGTTGCGCACCACCGCGAACACGGCTGCGGTCGCGATCCCGACCGGCGCGAACCACCGCCGGCGGAACGGGTGACGCGCATCGGGCCACCGACCCCGGACCATCTGCACCCAGGCCCAGACCCCCAACACGAGCGCAATGCACCACAACAGGTTGTAGTCGGCGGCATCGAGCGGCCGAGCGTGGACGATCGACCACGTCGCCCGAGTCGCGCCGCACCCCGGGCAGTCGAGACCGGTGATCGCCCGGAACGGGCAGGGCAGCAGCGACCGGGCCGATGCGTCGGTCGGGTCGGTCACCCAGAACCAGCACGCCGCCGCAGCCGCACCAGCGGCGTAGAACCACGGCGTGCCGGGCCGCAGCACCCGTGCAACTCGCGCGGCACCGCTGATCACCGTCGTATCCTGCCATCCGATCGGAAGGGGGCCCATGACTGCGCCGACCAAGTTCGCCCACGTCGTGTACAACACCCACCGCTACGACGAGATGATCTCCTGGTATTGCGCGGTGTTCGAAGCTCGGGTGCAGCACCGCGACGACCGCCTGGCGTTCCTCACCTACGACGACGAACACCACCGGTTCGCCTTCGCGAACCTCGGCCCACTCCCCGACCCGCCGCCGCCCCTGCGCAACGGTCGCGGTCCCGGGGTCAACCACGTCGCCTACACCTGGCGCGATCTCGGCGAACTGGCGGCGCTGTACACCCGGCTCAAGGCGGCCGGCATCGTGCCGGTGAGCCCGATCCGCCACGGGATGACCTTGTCGTTGTACTACGCCGACCCGGACGGCAACCGGATGGAGTTCCAGGTCGACCTGCTCGACAGCGAGGCCTCGAACGACTTCATGTCGAGCCCCGCCTTCGACGCCAACCCGATCGGGGAGACCTTCGATCCTGACCGGTTCGTCGAGCTCGTCGAGGCCGGCGAACCACTCGACGAGGTGATCTTCCGCTCGGACCAGCAGCCGGTCGGCTCGGCCGGGCGCCTGGTCTGAGCGGGCGCGCTCACCCCGGGCGCCGGACCATCGTCAGGACCGCCGCGCCGAGCGGGGTTGCCGGATCGAACAGGTCGTCGATCACGTCGAAATGATGGCGCCCGGGCACCTCGAGCACGGCCGGCGCCCGGTTCCCCGGCGTCGCCGACCACACGGCGGCGACGTCCCGGGACTGGCGGGCGAACTCGGCGGTGTCACCCTCCCCCCACGCCACCGTCACCTGAGCCCGATGCCGACGGCCGGCGAGCCGGGCCATCGGGCTGAGGCGCTCGGCCTCGGCCGGGCTGAGCCGCACGTCGTCGTTGATCGTCGTGAACACGATCGGAGCGAGGTCGTACACGCCCGACACGAGGATCAGGCCGGCCAGATGGTCGTCGCCGAGCGACACCATCGCAGCGAGGTGTGCGCCGGCCGAGTGGCCGGTCAGATGCACTCGGGCGCGGTCGTGTCCGAGCGGAGCCGACCGCAGGAAGGCGGCGGCCCGGGCGCTCTGCTCGACCAGGTGTTCGAGCGGTGCGGCGGGGCACAGCGTGTAGTTCACGGACGCGAACGCCAAACCGGCCGCGTGGGCGCCCGGGGCCAGCAGGCAGCCGTCGTCGGCCGACAACCGGCGCCAGTACCCGCCGTGGAGGAACGCCACGAGTGGCGCCCCGGGCCGGGGTGCCGGGGCGTACCAGAGCCACTCGTCAGGGTGCTCGCCGTAGGCCAGCCGATGGTGCGCTACGAGGTCGCGCGCCGCTGCGCCGCGCTCGGCGTAACTGCGCACGACAGCGCCCAGATCGGGAATCGTGAACGACGGCTGATAGGCACGCTCGACCGTCGGGGCGTCCATGCCCCGGTAGACGGCGCTCACACCGGGCGCGGGATCACGGCGAACGACCCGGTGGCCGTCGCCACGAGTGCGCCTCGGGCGTCGGTGACCTCGGCCGCCAGGTGCACGATCCGCCGGCCGGCTTTCACGACCCGCACCTCGGCGGTCACCCGACCCGTGAACACCGGGGCGAGGTAGCGCAGTTGGATCTCGATGGTGGCGCACATCGACGAGTCGTCCAACACGCTCATGGTCGCCGCGCCCATGGCAGTGTCGACAAGGGCGAACACCACGGCGCCGTGGACGGTCCCGTGGGGGTTGAGGTGCCGGGCGTCGCAGTCGACGACTGCACCCGCCCGACCGGAACCCTTGTCCCCCTTTGCGATCGTGAAACCCAGTTGCTCCTGCAACCAGAACGTCGCCGGCGCCGCCTCGCTCACGATCGCCTCAGGACTGCGGGGTGAGGGCGGCGAGCTGCTTGGTGTAGCTGGCCAGATCGAAGTAGTCCCGCCAGATCGCGATGCGACCGTCGTCGCCCACGACGAAGAACCCGGCGACGGGCAGTTCGAGCCATCCGCCGGCGAGCTCGAAGCGGTCGATCCGCTCGTTGGCCACGACGTTGCCCGCGGCGATCTGGCGCACGATGCGCCATTCGACGGTCTTCGCATCGCCGAGAAAACGGCCCAGGACCGCCCGGGTGGCGTCGGCCCCGACGATCGGGGCCATCGGCATGTTCTCGTACGAGATGTCGTCGGCGACGTACGCCATCGCCGCATCGATGTCCTTGCGCTCCAGGGCGCCGATGAAGGCGTCCACCACCGCTGCTGCCGTGCTCATGGCCCTCGACCGTACCGCCCGGCGCTCCGGGGCCCGACACCGCCCGGAAGGTGCCGCTACGGTCCGCACCCGTGCCCGAGTCCCTCATCTCCGACGAGGTCCGTGCGCTCGTCGGCGAGCTCCTCGAGGAGCCCGTCACCGCCCGGATCACGGCCCGCGACGCGCAGCGCTATGCGTTGGCCGTCGACGACCTGAACCCCGTCTATTTCGATCGCGACGCCGCGCTGGCGGCCGGGTACCGCACGCTGGTGGCCCCGCCGACGTTCGTCTCGCACGTCGTCGCGACGACCAAGAGCCTCGCCGAGCTGCGGGTGGACGGCATCTTCCGAGGCTCCTCGCGACTGCGCCTCGGGCTGCCCCGGGTCATGGCGGGGGGCGACGCCTGGGATTTCGTGGCGCCGGCCTACGTCGACGACGTGATCACCGCCGAGACCCGGCTGCACTCGGTGACCGAGCACGAGGGCCGCAACGGTCGCTTCGTCACCTCGGTCGTCGAGACCACGTACACCAACGACCAGGGCGAGGTCGTCGCCCGGGTCCGGCGCACCGGGATCGCCCGATGAGCACCGGAAACCATTCTGCGACCGACCGTTTCGTCGAGGACGTCGCCGTCGGCGACGAGCTTCCGGCCGTGGTGCGCACGGCGTCACGAGCCCAACTGTTCCTCTACAGCGCCGCCACCTGGAACCCGCACCGGATCCACTACGACCGCGAGTACGCCGCGGTCGAAGGGCACGCGGACGTCCTCGTCCACGGCCCGCTGCAGGGCGCGTGGCTCACCCAGTTCCTCACCGACTGGGCTGGCCCGAACGCCCGACTCGTGCGCGCCGAGTGGCAGCACCGCCGGCCAGCGTTCCCCGAGCGGGACTACACCTGGCAGGGGCGGATCACCGCCGTGGACCCCGCAAGCGGGGAGGTCACCGTCGAGGTCGCCGAACTCGACGACGAGGGCGTGCGCTGCGTGCCCGGTACGGCGGTGATCCGCCTGCCGCATCGCCCGGTCTGAGCGCCGGCGCGTCAGATCACGATCTCGAGTTCGCACTCGACACGGTCGAGGTGGCGCAGGTCGACGAACGCCGCGGCGTCGGCGCTGACGACGGCCTGGCCCTCGGGGCCGTCGAAGAACCGCTCCCGCAGGTCGGCCTCGGTCGGAAAGCCGCACAGGCTGAACCCGTCGTGGCCCAGCGCGGCGGGTGATCCACCGGCGGCGACGGTCCACTGCACGTAGTCATCCATGCCCGCGTGGTGCCGCAACGCCTTCGGGCCGTGGGAGTCGCGCCAGTGGTCGTCGAAGGCGGCGAGGCCCATCCCCGGGCGCACCCGGACTCCGAACACCACGACGATGCCGCGCACCGTGCCGCGTTCGCGTGGCCCACGCCGGCTCATCTGACGGCTCGAGCCCCGGTACAGCGCCACGTCCGCCAGCGCCGCCAGGTCGGCCGGCTCCAGCCCGGCGGCGCGGACCGCCCCGGCGTAGGCGCCCGGCGGTCGCCCGGGCAGCGCCCGGTACACCTCGAGCAGCGTGGCCCGCTCCGCCAGCGCCACCACGGCCGCGGGCTCGGGAGCCCGGGAGCACAGGGCCATCAGTTCCATCGTCATCACCTCTCGGGGAGCTCGACGCAGCTGCGGTCGAGGCCGGCCGTCTCGGTCACGCCCAACAGCTGCAAGGTGCGCGTGTAGCCCGTGCGCAGGATCTCGATCGAGCGTGCCACCCCGTCCTCACCGGCGGCCATCAGGCCGTACAGGTACGGGCGGCCCACGAGCACCGCCCGGGCCCCGAGGGCGACGGCGGCGGCGATGTCGGCACCGCTGCGCACCCCGCCGTCGACGAGCACCTCGACCTGCGACCCGACCGCGTCGACGACGGCGGGCAGCACCTCGATCGGCGTGACGGCCCGGTCGAGCTGGCGACCCCCGTGGTTGGACACGACGATCCCGTCGACGCCGAGCCCGGCCACGGCGCGGGCGTCGGCCATGGTCTGGATCCCCTTCACGACCACGGGGCCGTCCCACTCGTCGCGCAGCCAGGCGATGTCGTCCAGCGTGACCGACGGGTCGAAGGTGGCGTTGATCAGCTCGGCCGGCGAACCGCCGGGCCCGCCCAGCGTGGCGAACGACGGGGGCTCGGTCGTCAGGAAGTCGAACCACCACGCCGGCCGGCGTGCGGCATCGATCACGGTGCGCGCCGTGAGTTGCGGTGGCAGCGTCATCCCGTTGCGCACGTCGCGCAACCGGGCTCCGGCGACGGGGACGTCGACGGTGAGCACCAGCACCTCGAACCCGCCGGCGCGCACCCGGGCCAGCAGTTCCTGGCTGCGGGCCCGGTCCTTCCAGACGTACAGCTGGAACCACCGCCGCACCCCGGGCACCGCCTTGGCCAGATCCTCCGGGGACGTGGTCCCCACGGTCGACAGCGCGTACGGCACGCCGGCCCGCTCGGCGGCACGGGCCACGGCGACCTCGCCGGCGGTGTGCATCAGCCGGGTGAAGCCCGTGGGCGCGAGCACCAACGGGAACGGCACCGACCGACCGAGCACGGTGGTCGACGGGTCGACGTGCGACACGTCGCGCAACACCCGCGGGTGGAACACCATGCGTTCGAACGCCGCGCGGGAGCGAGCGAGCGACACCTCCGACTCGGCCCCGCCGTCGGTGTAGTCGAACGCCGCCCTCGGGGCGCGCCGCCCGGCCAGCGCCCGGAGGTCCTCGATCGTGACCGCGCGGGCGAGCCGGCGGGCCCGGCGCGAACCGGCCGGCCGAGAAAGCCGCAGCAGCGGTCGCAGCTCGGCCGGGCGAGGAAGCCGCCGGGGCGGCGTCACGACGGGTTCAGCGCCCCTTGAACTGCGGCGTGCGCTTCTCCATGAACGCCGAGACACCCTCGCGGAAGTCCTCGGTGCGCATGAGCGGCAACAGCTGGAGGAACACGTGGTGGACGTTCTGCTCGAAGGTCTCGGTCTCGGCTGCCCGCATCATGCGCTTGATCGCCCGCACGGCGAGCGGCGCGTTGGCGGCGACCTCGCCGGCGAGTCCCGCCACGAACTCCCCGAGCTCCTCGTCGGGCACGACGTGGTTGACGATGCCGATCTCGAGCGACTGCGCCGCGGTCAAGGTGCGCCCGGTGAACGCGATCTCGGCTGCCTTCGCGTAGCCGATCATGCGGGGCAGCAACCAGGTGCCGCCCGACTCCGGGAGGATCCCGCGCTTGGCGAATCCCGGGTTGAGCTTGGCCGACGACGCGGCCACCCGCAGGTCGCACCCGAGCGCGAGATCGAGCCCGTAGCCCGCCGCCCCGCCGTTGAGGGCGCAGATCGTCGGCGTGTCGAGGTTGTGCAGCACCGTCGGCGGGGTGGAGCGCAGGTCGAGCTCACCGGGGTTCGAGTCGAGCGACCCGAGGTTGCCCAGGCCCCCCTTGGGCCCGGCCATCTGTGCGGCGAGGTCGAGACCGGCGCAGAACGCACGCCCGGCGCCCGTCAGGACGATCACGCGCACCTCTCGGTCGCGATCGGCCTCGATGAGGCGGTCCGACAGTGCGTCGAGCATCGGGCCCGAGATGGTGTTCATGCGCCCCGGCGCGTTGAGCGTGATGGTGGCGATGTGGTCGGCGACGTCGTAGAGGACCTCGTCGGTCGTGGTCATGGCTCCCCCCTGGGCTCGTGCCGCGCCACGCTACGACACGGCGAGCAACCCGGCCCGTTGCGCCGCGAGGCGGGCCACGGCGAGGTCCTCGACGGCGAGGCCGACGCTCTTGAACACCGTCACCTCGCGGTCGTCACGGCGGGCGACCCGTCCGGCGACGACGTCGGCGAGATCGCCTGCCACCCGGTCCCAGGACCAGCCGTCCCGGACCGCCTGGATCAGCTCACCGGCTTCCTCGGCCGCGGCGACCCGGTCGTCGACCACCACCGTCGCCCGGCGCACGAGCGCCCCGTCGAGCTCGCGCCGCTCGGGCCGGTAGACCCCGACGGCGTTGAGGTGGGCGCCCGCACGGACCGCATCGGTCACCACGACGGGCTCCGGGCTCGAGGTGCAGGTGCAGATGACGTCGGCCGCCGAGCCCGCTGCCGCCGGCACGAGCCGTTCGCCGGGCACCGGCCGCCGGGCGACCACCACCGGCTCGAGTTCCGGCCGGCACGCCCGGAACGCCGCCAGGTGCGCGAGCCCCTGCGGCCCGGCCCCGAACACCGCGAGCGTGCGGGCGTCGCGGCGAGCGAGGTGCCGCGTGGCGAGCACCGAGGCCGCCGGCGTGCGCAGCAGCGTGAGCGCCGCCCCGTCGAGCAGCGCGACGGGCCGACCCCGCTCGCCGTCGATCAACACGTAGATCCCCTGGATCACCGGCTCACGGCGCGCGGCGTTCGCGGGCTGGACGGCGACCAGCTTCACGCCGGCCACCCCGCCGAGTGCGGCCGGCATCACCAGCACATCGGCTCCACCTGCAGCGAGGCCGGTGCGCAACGGCTGGGGCCGGTACGCCCCGAACACCTCGGCCAGCGCGGCCACGGCGTCCGCCCACGCCACGAGGGCTCGGATCGCGGCGCCCCCGAGCATCGGGAGCGTCGAGGGGGCGACGGGCACCGGCGGCGGCGGCACCGTCGTCATCGGAGCTGGAATCCCAGGCCGATCGGATCGTCGGGGTCGAGCACGAAGGTGTGGTACCCGGTCCGGTGCGCCCGGCCCCCGACCTGGGTGATCACCGCGGGCCGACCTCCCGGGCCCTCGGCCGTGCCGAGCACCCGGGCCCGGAACGTCGTGCCGACGATCCCCTCGTGGCACAACTCGGCCCCGGTCGGGAGCCGACCGCGGGCATGGAGCACCGCCAGCCGAGCCGAGGTGCCACTGCCGCAGGGCGATCGGTCGACCTCGCCGTCGGCGAACACGGTGACGTTGCGCAGGTGCAGGGGCGGGCCGTCGGCGACCGGCTCGGTCCAGACGACCCCGTAGCAGCCCGACAGCCGGTCGTCGTCGGGATGGGTCACGGCCGGGTGCCCGGCGAGCGCGGCCTGGAGGCGCCGGGTGTGGGCGATCAGGGCGGGCAACGATCCGGGCGCCACCCGCTCCCCCACCGCAGCGGCCGCCACGACGGCGTAGAACGCGCCGCCGTAGGCGATGTCGGCCAGCACCCGGTCCGGTCCTCCGGGGGCGGGCCCGCGCTCGA
>JBILVB010000258.1:0-3346 GCA_044370695.1 Acidimicrobiales bacterium
ACCGCGGGCACGAGATCCGTTGCGTGCGCAACGTCACCGACGTCGACGACCCGCTGTTCGCCAAGGCCCGCTCCCTCGGCGTGCACTACCTCGACCTCGCCGCCGCCGAGGAGGCCCGGTTCAAGGCAGACATGGTCGCCCTCGACGTGCTGCCCGTGTACGCCGAGCCCCGGGCGTCGTCGGCGATCTCCGACATCCGCGGGTTCATCGGCATGGTGCTCGACGCCGGCCACGCCTACGCCGCCGGTGGATCGGTGTACTTCGACGTCACCACGTTCCCCGGGTTCGGTGAGGTGAGCCACTACGACGAGGCCACGATGCTCGCCTACGCGGCCGAGCGGGGCGGCAACGTCACCGACCCGCACAAGCGCCACCCGCTCGACTTCGTGCTGTGGCAGCCGTCCGCCGACGACGAACCGGCGTGGGAGACGCTGTGGGGGCCGGGCCGGCCCGGATGGCACATCGAGTGCTCGGCGCTCGCCCTGCGCGAGTTGGGCACCACGATCGACCTGCACGGTGGGGGATCGGACCTGATCTTCCCGCACCACGAGTGCGAGCGAGCCCAGTCCGAAGCCGCCACCGGCCAGCCGTTCGTGCGCCACTGGATGCACGTGGCGATGGTCCGCAAGGACGGCGAGAAGATGTCCAAGAGCCTGGGCAACCTGGTGTTCGTCGACGCGCTGCGCCGCGACTGGGCCCCCCAGGCGATCCGCCTGGCGATCATCGAGCACCACTACCGCACCTCCTGGGAATGGGACGACGGGCTGATGCCCCGCAACGCGGCCCGGTTCAGCGCGTGGCAGGCCGCCCGCGCCGACGGGGCCGACGGTTCGGCGGTTCTGGACGACGTCCGCGCGGCGCTCGACGACGACCTCGACACCCCGGCCGCGATCGCCGCGATCGACCGGGGGGCCGCCGCCGGTGCCGATGTCGGCGCGGCCGCCGCCCTGCTCGGCGTCCGGCTCGGGTGACCGACGACCGCGGCTCGGTTCACGGGAATTTCGATTCCGGATCACGACACCGGGCTGCGGCGCGTCGTAGCATCGCCCCTGGTCGGAGGAGGTGCGGTGGCCGAGGCGCATCGGGGAGCAGGATCGCTGCAGGACCGCAGCCGGGCGGCGCTGGGCCCGCTGGCCCGACGGCTGTGGCGCTTCCACCTCTCCGGCTACGAGCGGCTGCCCGCCGAGGGCCCGGCGATCCTCGCCCCGAACCACATCTCGTTCTGGGACTCCGGGTTCTTGATGCTCACCCTGCCCCGACGGATCAGCTTCGTCGGCAAGGCCGAGTACATGGACTCGTGGAAGACGAAGTTCCTGTTCCCGGCGATGGGCATGATCCCGATCGACCGCTCCGGCGGCGAGAAATCCTCCGCAGCGCTCGACGCCGCGCAGGAGGTGCTGCGGCGCGGCGAGCTGTTCGGGATCTTCCCGGAGGGCACCCGAAGCCGTGACGGCCTGCTGTACAAGGGGCACACCGGCGCCGCCCGCCTCGCGGTCACGGTCGGCTGCCCGATCTACCCCGTCGGCATCGTCGGCACCGACGTGATCCAACCGCCCGACGCCAAGCTCCCCAAGCTTCGCAAGGACGCCTACATCACGATCGGACGGCCGATCCCGCCCAAGCGGTACCAGCGCGGCGACCGGGCCGACCTGCGGGCCTACATCGACGAGGTGATGTTCGAGATCCGTGAGATCACGGGCCAGACCTACCGGGACGTGTACGCCACCAAGAAGGCCGAGGTGGCGCCGTCGGACGTCGCCCGTATCGCGCACGTCGGCGACACCGCCGGGAATCCGGTCGGCGCCGGTCGCCTCGTGTCCGGGGCCTGAGGCCCGCCGGGTGGAACTGCCCCGCTCGGGGTAGGGCCGGTCGGTAACGTGGCGGTCCGCTATGGCCGAGATCTCCATCACGCTCCCCGACGGCTCCTCCCGCTCGCTGCCGGAGGGGTCGACGGCGGGCGACCTGGCCGCCTCGATCGGCCGGGGTCTCGCCAAGGCGGCGATCGCCGCCCGTGTCGACGGCACGGTGGTCGACCTGGCCCGGCCGCTCGCTGACGGCACCACCGTCGCGATCGTCACCCCGGATTCCGACGACGGCCGCCACGTGCTGCGGCACTCGACGGCGCACGTGTTGGCCCAGGCGGTCACGCAGCTGTTCCCGGGCGCGAAGTACACGATCGGCCCGGCGATCGAGCACGGCTTCTACTACGACTTCGAGCTCCCCGGCGGCCGTACCTTCACCGAGGCCGACCTCGCCGCGATCGAGGACCGGATGCGGGCGATCGTGAAGGCCGACCAGCCCTTCGAACGCCGCGAGCTCAGCGCCGACGACGCGCTTGCGGTGTTCGCGGACCAGCCGTACAAGCAGGAGATCATCCGCAAGGTCACCTCCGGCTCGGCCGACTCCTACGACGCCGGCGAGGTGCAGGCCGGTGGGCCGGTCAGCGTCTACCGCAACACGCCCGAGTTCTTGGACCTGTGCACCGGTCCGCACGTGCCGTCCACCGCGAAGCTCGGGCACTTCAAGCTGCAGAAGGTGGCCGGCGCCTACTGGCGCGGCAACGAGAAGGGTCCGATGCTGCAGCGGGTCTACGGCACGGCCTGGGAGTCGAAAGCGGCGCTCGACGCCCACCTGCACCAGCTCGCCGAGGCCGAAAAGCGCGACCACCGCAAGCTCGCCGTCGAACTGGACCTGGTGTCGTTCCCGGCCGAGCTCGGCGGCGGCCTCGTCGTGTGGCACCCCAAGGGAGCCACGGTTCGCAGGCTCATGGAGGACTACAGCCGGGCCCGCCACGAGCGCGGCGGCTACCAGTTCGTGTTCACCCCCCACCTCGCGAACGGCAAGCTGTTCCAGACCTCGGGTCACCTCGACTTCTACGCCGACGGGATGTACCCGCCGATGGAGATGGACAACGGGGTCTACTACCCCAAGCCGATGAACTGCCCCATGCACTGCCTGATCTTCCGGTCCCGGCAGCGCTCCTACCGTGAGTTGCCGCTGCGGCTGTTCGAGCTGGGCACGGTGTACCGCTACGAGCGGGCCGGCACCCTGCACGGCTTGCTGCGCATCCGTGGGTTCACGCAGGACGACAGCCACCTCTACTGCACCGCCGAGCAGCTCCCCGGCGAGATCGCCTCGCTGCTCGATTTCGTCATGAGCGTCCTGCGGGCCTTCGGGTTCGAGGACTTCACGTTCCACCTGTCGACCAAGGACCCGGAGAAGTACGTCGGCTCCGACGAGATCTGGGACCGGGCGACCGCGGCGCTGCGCTCGGCGTTGGAGTCCCACGGCGTCGACTACACGGTCAAGGAGGGCGACGCCGCGTTCTACGGGCCGAAGATCGACA
>JBILVB010000259.1:0-3334 GCA_044370695.1 Acidimicrobiales bacterium
ACGGCCCGCAGCCGGTCAGGGTAGACCAGCCCCCGACGCGCCGGAGGGGTCGCGCGGTGCCGCTACTGGGTGGCCAGGCTCGCTGCGAAGTAACCCTCGTCGATGAGGGCCTGCACCTCGGGCGGCGGCTCGCTCAACCGCTCGATCGTCACGGCGTCGATGCGCCCGGTGAACCGGTACACGTGCGGGTACGGGCCGACCGGCGAGCCGGTGTCGAGGCCCACGTCGAAGGTCTCCCCGCTGATCGAGAACACCACCGGCACGGTCCTGGCCACCCGCGCGTGGCCCACCTGGGCGCCGTCGACGCGCAGCACGGCCCAGCCCCCGCCGCCGAACCCGCCGTCGTAGGCGAACTCGACGGTGACCCGACGAGCGCCGGGCGTGAGCGCCACCGACGACCTCGCCACGAAGTGCTCGTGGCCGAGCCAGTTGTAGTGGTAGACGGCGTGGCCCGAACCGTCCACGTAGAGGGACCAGCCGGCCATGTTGCCGCCCTGGCAGACGATGACTCCCTCGCACCCGGCCTCGGGCACGTGCACCCGGGCGTCGATCGTGAACGAGCAGTTCTTCACGTTGACGACCGACCGCTCCGGCATCCGGACGTGCACGGTCGTGTAGGTCATCGCCTTCAGGCCACCGAGCGCCTCGGGCACGGCGAACCGGGGACCGAAGGTCTGGCCGGGCTCCTTGAGCGGGAACACGTGGTTGCGGCGGGCTTCGGTGTCGAACAGGGCCTGCAGCTCGGCCAGCTTGTCCGGGTGCGCCGCGGCCAGGTCGATGCCCTGGGAGAAGTCGGCGCGGATGTCGTAGAGCTCCCAGCGCTCCTGGGGCCCGTCGAACGGGAGCGTCTCGAACCGCTTCCACGGCACCCGGCCATGGAAGCACGACGCGATCCAACCGTCCTGGTACATCGCCCGGTTGCCGAACATCTCGAAGTATTGGGTGGTGTGCCGCTCGGGGGCCTCGGCGTCGTCGAAGGCGTACAGCATCGACACGCCGTCGAGGTCCATCTGGTCGATGCCGTTCACCCGTTGCGGCGGTTCGATCCCCGCGGCTTCGAGCAGCGTCGGATACAGGTCGACGACGTGGTGGAACTGGCGGCGCAGCCCGCCGCCATCGCGCACGCGCGCCGGCCACTGCACGGCCATGGCGTTGCGCGTGCCGCCGAAGTGCGACGCGACCTGCTTCATCCACTGGAACGGCGAGTCGAGCGCCCACGCCCACGCCAGGTTGTAGTGGTTCTCGCACCGGGCGGTGCCGAAGTCGTCCAGGTGCGCGAGCAACCATTCGGGATCCTCGGGCAGACCGTTCTGGAAGCGCGGCGCGCTCCAGGCCCCGTGGATGGTGCCCTCGGCCGAGGCCCCGTTGTCACCGGTGAGGTACACGAACAGCGTGTTGTCCGTCTCCCCCAACTCGTCGAGCGCGTCGAGCAACCGGCCGACCTGCTCGTCGGTGTGGGCCATGAACCCGGCGAACACCTCCATGAGCCGCGTCGCCACCGGCTTGTACCGGTCCGGGTACTCCTCCCAGGACGGGATCTCGGCCGGACGCGGCGTGAGCGTCGTGCCCGGGGGGATCACCCCCAGTTCGAGCTGACGGCGGTGGATGCGCTCGCGCAGGGCGTCCCACCCGTCGTCGAACTGACCGGCGAACCGCTCCACGTACTCGGGCCACACGTGGTGGGGGCAGTGCATGGCCCCGGTGGCGACGTACGCGAAGAACGGCCGGTTCGGGTTCGAGCCGCGCTGGAGCCGTATCCAGTCGATGGTCCGGTCGACGATGTCCTCGCTCAGGTGGTAACGGTCGCGGCCCTCGTAGGGCATCACCGGCGTGGTCTGGTCGAACAGCGGCGGCTCGTACTGCGAGGCCTCGGCGCTCAGGATGCCGTAGAACCGTTCGAAACCCAGGCCCGTCGGCCAGCGGTCGAATGGGCCGGTGAGGGTCTGCTCGTGCACCGGGGTCAGGTGCCACTTGCCGAACGCGCCCGTCGAATAGCCGTGCTGGCGCAGCACTTCGGCCACGGTGGCCGCCTCGGACGGGATGATGCAGTCGTAGCCGGGGAAGGCGGAGGCGCCCTCGGGGATGTTCCCCATGTGCACCGCATGGTGGTTGCGGCCCGTCAGCAGGGCCGCCCGGGTGGGCGAGCACAACGCCGTGGTGTGGAACTGGTTGAACCGCAGGCCCTGGCTCGCCACCCGGTCGAGGGCCGGAGTGGGCACCGGGCCCCCGAACGTGCTGCAGGTGCCGAAGCCGACGTCGTCGAGCAGCACGACCACGATGTTCGGTGCCCCGGGCGGCGGGAACGGCGACGGCAACGGCCACGGCTCGGACTCGGCCACGGTTCGCCCCGCGGTACCCCCGAACGGCGCCGTGGGCCGCGGGACGGCCGGACCGGTCGGTGCGGTGCTCACACCGCAGCCGTGCGCTGTGGCCCGCGCACGAGCCGGCCAGGCCGCTCACCGGTGTCCACCCCGTCGCGCATCACCACGGTGCCCGCGACGATCGTGGCGTCGTAGCCCTCGGCCCGCTGCACGAGCCGCCGACCCTCGGCCGGCAGGTCGGTGACCAGCTCGGGCGGCAGCACCCGCAGACGCTCGAAGTCGATGACGTTGAGGTCGGCCCGACACCCCACCGCGATGCGGCCGCGATCGTGCAGGCCGTACAGCGACGCGGTGTCGGCCGTGATCTTCTTGACGACGAACTCGAGCGGCAGCCGCTCGCCGCGGCGGCGATCGCGGGCCCAGTGCGACAACAGGAACGTGGGCATGCTGGCGTCGCAGATCGCGCCGCAGTGCGCCCCGGCGTCGTCGAGGCCGAACACGCCGCGCGGGTGGGTGAGCATCGTGCGCACGGCCTCGTAGTCGTAGTGGCTGTAGTTGTAGACCGGCGCGAAGAAGAACCGCCGACCCTCGCCCTCGGTCATCAGGTCGTACAGCAGCTCGAACGGCTCCTGGCCGGCACGCTCGGCCCGGGCGGCGACCGAGTCGTCGGCCACCGGCTCGTAGTCGAGGTCGTCGCCGAGCGGGAACACCCGCCGCAGCGAGATGAACGACAGCGCCGCTCCGGACGCCCGCAGCTCCTCCATCAGCGTCGCTTTCACCGACGGCTGACGCATCGTGGCCGCGATCTCCTCGATCGGCACCGAACGCAGGTGGTGCTGGTCGCCTGCGCCGAGCACGTAGGCACCGGCGATCGCCCGGAACGTCGGGGTCTTCACCCACGGGTGCATCGTCTGCAGGCCGACCAGGATCCCCGGCGCCCGGGCCGCCACCTGTGGATGCAGGTCGGCGCCCTCGGCCACCGCCTCGACCGAGAGCTCGAACACCCGCCGCCA
>JBILVB010000019.1:0-37762 GCA_044370695.1 Acidimicrobiales bacterium
CGCGCCGACCCGGATCTGCAGGTCGCTCACGCCGCTCGCCCGGCCAACCTGCGTCGACACCCGCTGCAGTTCGACCGCAGCGTCGATGCACGCCGACGCCGTCGGGAACGTGGCCATGATCCCGTCGCCGGTGTCCTTCACCACCGTGCCGTGTGAGGCGGCGACCACCCGATCCGACGAGCTGCGCAGACGACGTCGGAGCTCGTCGGCCCGCACCTCGCCGAGGCGCACCCACAGCTCGGTCGACTGCACGACGTCGCTGAACAACACGGCGACCAGACCCGCACCGACCGTCGGGTTCGACGATGCGCCCACCACTGCATGATCCCACAGCCATCAGGGCCGTTGGACGGGGAAGGCGAGGCGGAACACGGCGCCGCCGTCGGGTGCGTTGGTCGCCGTGACGACGGCGCCGTGCTGATCGGCGACGGCCTGCACGATGGCCAGGCCCAAGCCCGATCCGGGCAGGCCGCGCGTCCGTTCCGAGCGGAAGAACCGGTCGAACACCCGGGGCAGGTCGGCGGCGTCGATGCCCGGCCCGTGGTCGCGCACCTCGACGAGATGCCCCGTCACCGTGACCTCCACCGGCGACCCCGGCGGCGAGAACTTGCACGCGTTGTCGACCAGGTTGCCGACGGCCCGTTCCAGGCGCGCCCACCGACCCTCGACGACGGCGGGGTCGTGGACGGTCAGCGTGACGGGGCACCGGCCCCGGCGCGATTCGCGTTGCATCACCGCGGCCGCGAGCTCGTCGAGTGGCACCGGCAGCACCGGCTCGTCGGCCCGCCCGTCGGTCGCGAGTTCCACCAGTTCCTCGGTGAGGGTGGTCAACTCGGCGATCTCGGCCAGCGACGCTTCCAGCACCTCGTCGCGTTCGGACACCGGCAGATCGGGGGCCCGGCGCAGGTGCTGGAGGTTGGTGCGCAGGCTCGTCAACGGTGTCCGCAGTTCGTGCGAGGCGTCCCGGACGAGCCGGCGTTGCTGGTCGCGCGAGGCCGACAGTGCGCCGAGCATCGTGTTGAACGACTCGGCCAGGCGCACGGTCTCGGCATCACCGGCGGCAGGGACCGGGGTGTCGAGATCCTGCGTCGTCGCCACCCGGGTTGCGGCCGACGCCAGCGCCGCGATCGGCCGGCTGACCCGCCGGGCGACCAGCACGCCGGCCACCGCGGCGGCCAGCGCCGCTCCGATCGCGACCGCAGCCACCGTCGTCGCCAACCGCGACAGCGTCGCTTCGGTGTCGGCCAGGCTGCGGGCCACCTGCACCGCGCCACCGGCGAACGGTGCCGTGAACAGCCGGAACGGTTCCCCCTCCAACGTCACGTCCCGCAACCGGCCCTGGCCGCGTGCCAGCGCCGCCCGGTCGCCTTCGTCGAGGGGCAGCTCGAGCTCGGGGGTGCTGCGGGCCAGCACCACCCCCGCCGGACCTCGCACCTGCGCGAGCGCATCGGGCTGGAACAGCGCCGTCTGCTGCGAACCTGCCGGTGTCGGTCGGCCCAGCGGTCCACCCGGCCGGCCGGGCCGCCCGAGCGGATCCCCCTGCAGGTTCCGCACGATCTGTCCGGCCCGCAACTGCAGGAACGAATCGACGTCGCCGCGCAGCTGCCGTTCGGCCACGGCGTACACGCCGACGACCGCTGCAACCCCGATGCCGGCGGTCACCAGCAACAGCACCAGGGTGAGACGGGTCCGCAGCCGCATCGCACCCACCTCAGGGCCGCAGCACGTAGCCGACGCCGCGCACCGTGTGCACCAGGCGCGGTCGGTCGCCGATCTCGGTCTTGCGTCGCAGGTACCCCACGTAGACGTCGAGGGACCGTGAACCGGTCTCGAAGTCGTAGCCCCAGATCCGCTCGTAGATGGTGTCCCGGGTCAGCACCACGCCGGCGTTGGCCATCAACAGCTCGAGCAGGTCGAACTCGGTCTTGGACAACTCGATCGGCTCGCCGGCCCGGGTGACGCGCCGCGCCGCCGGGTCGAGCACGAGATCGCCCACGTGCAGGCTCGTCGTGCTGCCCGCCACGCTGCCCCGGCGCAGCAGGGCCCGCACCCGGGCCAGCAGCTCGTCGAGTTCGAACGGCTTGACGAGGTAGTCGTCGGCCCCGGCATCGAGGCCGGCCACCCGGTCGGCGATCTCGTGCCGGGCGGTCAGGCACAGGATCGGCACGCGTCCGCCGGACTGGCGCAGCCGGCGGGCCACCGCGAGGCCGTCGAGGCCGGGCAGGTTGACGTCGAGCAGCACGACGTCGGGCCCCCACGACGTCGCCTGGGCGAGGCCGGCGTGGCCGTCGACGGCCGACTGCACCTCGTAGCCCTCGTAACGAAGGACGCGAAGCAGCGACTCGCGCACCCGCTGGTCGTCTTCGACGACGAGCACCCGACCGGTCGACACGGCGGACAGGATCGCACCTGCACCGCCGAGGATCGCGCCGTCGCCGGAGTTCTCGCGCAACTCTCACCGTCCCGGCAGACCGCCGGGGTAGGTTCGCCCCGATGGACGAGCCGATCCTGGTCCTGCAGCCGGGCCGGGAGCGCTCGCTCCAGCGTCGCCACCCGTGGGTGTTCTCCGGGGCATTGGGGCGCATGCAGGGCCGGGCCGGTCCGGGCGACACGGTGGTGGTGGCGTCCGCCGACGGCACCCCGTTCGGTCGGGCGAGCTACCACCCCAAGGCCTCGATCCTGGCCCGGATGTGGACCTTCGACCCCGACGAGCGCGTCGACGGCGACTTCTTCGCCCGTCGCATCGCCGCTGCGGTCGCACGCCGGGCGCACCTGGCCGCGCGCACCGACGCCGTCCGGCTCGTGTTCGGGGAGAGCGACGGGTTGCCGGGCGTGGTCGTCGACCGGTACGGCGGGTGGGTCGTCGTGCAACTCGGCACCCCGGGCGCCGACCGCTGGCGGCGTGAGATCGTCGAGGTGCTCGCCGCCCTGCCCGGTGTGCAGGGCGTGTACGAACGGTCCGACACCGATGCCCGAGAGCGGGAGGGGCTCGTGACGCGCGTCGGCGTGCTCGCCGGCGCCGAGCCGCCCGACCGCATCGAGATCGTCGAGGACGGCTGCCGTCATCTCGTCGATGTGCGCCGCGGCCAGAAGACCGGTTGGTACCTCGACCAGCGCGACAACCGGGCCGCCGTCGCCCGGGAGGCGGCGGGCCGGCGGATGCTCGAGGTGTTCTCCTACTCGGGGGCGTTCGGGACGGCGGCGCTCGCCGCCGGTGCGGCCGACGTGGTGAGCGTCGATTCCTCCGGTCCGGCGCTCGCGCTCGCGGCCGAGGAGCGCCGCCACGCCGGTCTGCCCACCGGCACCCTCGTCGAGGCCGACGCCTTCAAGGACCTCCGGCAGCGGCGCGACGCCCACGAGCGCTACGACCTGATCGTCGTCGACCCACCCAAGTTGGCGCCGCGTGAGTCGTACCTGGAGCGGGCGAGCCGGGCGTACAAGGACGTGAACTGGCTCGCCATTCGGTTGCTCGCGCCCGGGGGGTTGCTCGCCACGTTCTCGTGCTCGGCCGCGATGTCGGCCGAGCTGTTCCAGAAGATCCTCTTCGGTGCCGCCACCGACGCCCGGCGCGACCTGCAGATCGTGCAGCGCCTCGGGCCCGCGCCGGACCACCCGGTGCTGTTGAGCTTCCCCGAGTCCGACTACCTCACCGGCCTGCTGCTGCGGGCGGTCTGACCGGGCCGCCGGGTGGCCCCGTCACTCCTGGACGAGCTCGATCAAGGTGCCGAAGCTGCCCTTGGGGTGGATGAAGGCGACCGTCGTGCCGCGCGAGCCGGGTCGGGGGGCCTTGTCGATCGGGGTGGCCCCGGCGTCGACCATCGACTGCAGCGCGACGCCGCAGTCGGCGACGCGGTACCCGACGTGGTGCAGCCCTTCGCCCCGCTTCTCGATCGCCTTGGCCACCGGGGAGTCCTCCCGGGTGGGGGTGAGCAACTGCACGTAGCTCTCGGCCACCTTCAGCAGCGCCTCCTCGACGCCGTCGGACTCGACGACCTCTCGGTGCTCCACCTCGGCGCCGAAGGCGCGCCGGTAGTAGTCGATGGCGGCCTCGAGGTCCCGGACGGCGATGGCCACGTGGTCGATCTCGGTGAGCAGCATCCGCTCAGCCTGTCACGCGGGACCCGACCATGGCCCGGACGTGCTCGGGGATCGCCACCCCGTCCAGGTTGCGCCCGTCCCCGCTCGGCTCGCCGAAGGTGGTCACCACCGGGATCGTCCCGCCCCAGATCGGCAGGGCGTAGTCCTCGTCGTCGTCGACGGACGGCCCGGTGCGCACCTTGGCCGAGGCCTCGGTGAGCGCGACGGCGAGGACGGCCGTGGCCCGGACCTCCTTGTCGGTCATGGCGCGGAGGTGGTCGGATCGGTGCGGCACGATCCGCTCGGTGATCGCGTCGAGCGCGGCGGCCCGCTCGTCGAGGTCGTCGAGATACCGGGCCCGGCCCAGCACCACGACCGAGCGGTAGTTGGCGGAGTGGTGGAAGGCGCTGCGGGCCAGCACGAGCGCGTCGAGATGGGTGACGGTGACGCACACGTCGGCACCGGCCTTGAGCGACCGCACCAGCCGGGTGGCGGGCGAGCCGTGCAGCAGGACCTCGTCGCCGTGGCGGGCGTACAGCATCGGGACGACGACCGGGCGGCCGTCGGCGGCGACGAGGCCGACGTGGGCCAGGAACCCGGCGTCGAGGATCGCGTCGATGGTGGCCCGGTCGTAGCGCCCCCGGCCGGGGTAGCGGACCGTGGTCGCGACGGTGGGGGCAGCGTCCATCGCAGCAGCCTGGCACGGGAGGCCTCGCGACCGTGGCAGATTCCCGGGATGCTCCGAGCGACGCCGAACGACCCCGCCCGCGGGACCTGGCTGACCGTGCCCGACCCGGTCGTGGCCGAGGCCGCCCTGGCCGCCCGCCCCGACTTCGCAGCGATCGACCTGCAGCACGGCACCCTCACCGCCGCTGCGGCCCCGGGGCTGTTGATCGCCGCCCGCGCGGCCGGGGTCGAGACCTGGGTCCGGGTACCGGCCAACGACCCGGCGGTCATCGGGTGGGTGCTCGACATCGGGGCCGCCGGGGTGATCGTGCCGCTGGTCGAGTCCGCGGCCGAGGCCGCCGCCGCGGTCGCGGCGTGCCGGTACCCGCCGGCGGGCCGCCGCAGCTTCGGCCCGTTCCGGGCGTCGCTGATCGGGATGCGCGATCCGGGGTGCGTCGTGATGATCGAGACCGCAGCCGGCGTCGACGCCGTCGGCGACATCGCCGCCGTGCCCGGTCTGTCCGGTCTCTACGTCGGACCGGTCGATCTCGGGATCTCGCTCGGCCTGCCGCCCAACGTCGACCACGACGACGCCGGCTTCGACGCTGCGCTGGCCGCCGTGGTCGCGGCCGCGGGGGCCAACGGTGTGCCGGTCGGCGCCCACGCGAGCCCGGGGCTCGTGGCCAAGCGGGCCGGCCAGGGGTTCTCGTTCTTCACCGTCACGAGCGATCTCGGCGCCGTCACCGCCGGCGTCCGTTCCGCTCTCGGCCGCTAGGAGTCCACGATGCCCACCGCCCTGCCCGCCGATCCGGCCCTGTGGCCCGCCGTCGACCAGGCCGCCGCCATCGCCGCACGTCGGCTGTCGTCCCGTGAGCTGCTCGCTGCGGTGACCGCTCGTATCGACGCCCACAACCCGGCGCTCAACGCCGTGGTCACGCTCGACGCCGACCGGGCCGCCGCCGGCGCCGCAGCGGCCGATGAGGCCACCGCGCACGGCCAGTCGTTCGGCCCGCTGCACGGCCTGCCGATGACGATGAAGGACGCGCTCGCCGTGGCCGGGCTGCGCTCCACCGGCGGCGCGGTCGAACTGCGCGACCACGTGCCCGACACCGATGCCGACGTGGTGGCCCGGGTGCGTGCCGCGGGGGCCAACGTGTTCGCCAAGACCAACGTGCCGCGCTGGTCGGGCGACCTGCAGACCTTCAACGAGGTGTTCGGCACCACGAACAACCCGTGGGACCCGACCCGGGTGCCCGGCGGGTCCTCGGGCGGGGCGGCCACCGCAGTCGCCACGGGCATGACGAGCGTCGAGGTCGGCACCGACATCGGTGGCTCGGTCCGGGTGCCGGCCGCGTACTGCGGGATCGCCGGGCACAAGCCGAGTTACGGCCTGGTCCCGTGCGGCGGATACCTCGACGGCGTCGAGGGCGGCCTGACCGAACCCGACGTGAACGTCCACGGCCCGCTCGCCCGCTCCGTCGCCGACCTCGAGTTGCTGCTCGGGATCCTCGCCGGCCCCCGCCCCGATCGGGCCGGCGCCTGGTCGGTGTCGCTGCCCGCCCCCCGCCACGATCGCATCGACCGCTACCGGGTGGCGGTGTGGGCCACCGATCCGGGTTGCCCGGTGTCGGCCGCCACCGAGGGCGCCGTGCGCGCCGCCGGGGACACCCTGCGCGGGCTCGGCGCCCGGGTCGACGACGCGGCGCGCCCGCCGATCGACGCCGACGGCGCCGCCCGGTTGGGCCTCGGGCTGGTGGGCGCCGCGGTCACCCCGTCGATGACCGACGAGCAGGCCGAACGGGTGGCCGCCAGCGGCGGTGCGCTCTCGCACCGGGACTGGTTGGCCATGGATCGGGCCCGGGCCCGGATCCGGGCCGCGTGGGCCGAGTTCTTCACCGGGGTCGACGTGCTGGTGTGCCCCGTGATCGCCCGGCCGCCGTTCCCGCACACCCAGGACGGCTCGTTCGCCACCCGCACCGTCGACGTCGACGGCGTCAGCCGGCCGTACGCCGATCTGATCTGGTGGACGATCCTGATCGGGATGGCCTACCTGCCGGCCACGTCGATCCCGGTCGGGTGGACCCCCGAGGGCCTCCCCGTCGCCGTGCAGGTGGTGGCGCCGTACCTCGAGGACCGAAGCGCGCTGGCCGTGGCCGCCACGCTGCTCGACGCGTCCGGGGGGCTCACGCTGCCCGTGTCCTGAGGCGCGACGGCCCGGGTCGGAGACCGTCGAGGATGTCGGCCTCCCCTTTCGGGCGAACAAGGGTGCCGCAGTAGCGTTCGCCGCCATGTCCGGCAACCCGATGCAGGCAAAGATCGCCGACCTCGAACAGCGCAAGGCCGAGGCCCGCCAGCCCGGCTCGCCCCGGGCGGTCGAGCGCCAGCACGCCAAGGGCAAGATGCTCGCCCGCGAGCGCGTCGAGTACCTCCTCGATCCCGGCTCGTTCCACGAGCTCGATCTGCTCGCTCGGCACCGGGCCCATGCGGCCGGGTTGGAGGAGCGCCCCTACACCGACGGCGTGATCACCGGCTGGGGCACCGTCGTGGGGCGCAAGGTGTTCGTGTTCAGCCAGGACTTCACGGTGTTCGGCGGGGCGCTCGGGGAGGTGTTCGCCGAGAAGATCCACAAGCTCATGGACATGGCGCTCAAAGTCGGCGCCCCCGTGGTCGGCTTGAACGACGGCGCCGGCGCCCGCATCCAGGAAGGCGTCGTGTCGCTGGCCAGTTATGGCGGGATCTTCCACCGCAACGTGCTGTCCTCGGGCGTGGTGCCGCAGATCTCGGTGATCCTCGGGCCCTGCGCCGGCGGCGCCGTCTACAGCCCGGCGATGACCGACTTCATCTTCATGGTCCGCGAGTCGAGCCACATGTTCATCACCGGCCCCGACGTCGTGAAGACCGTGACCGGCGAGGACGTCACGCTCGAGGAGCTCGGCGGGGCCCAGAGCCATGCGTCGAAGTCGGGTGTCGCCACGTTCGTGTCGGCCGACGAGAAGTCCTGCCTCGACGACGTGCGGTACCTGCTGTCGTTCCTGCCGTCGAACAACCTCGAGACCGCCCCGCTGTCCGACGCCGGCGACGATCCGGATCGGCTGTGCCCGGAGCTGCGCGACCTGCTGCCGCCCTCGCCCAACCAGCCGTACGACATGAAGAAGGTCATCGCCTCGGTCGTCGACAACGGCGAGTTCTTCGAGTACTTCCCGTCGTGGGCGCGTTCGATCGTGTGCGGCTTCGCCCGGATCAACGGCGAGAGCGTCGGCATCGTCGGCAACCAGCCGATGGTGCTCGCCGGGGTGCTCGACATCGAATCCTCCGAGAAGGCCGCTCGCTTCGTGCGGTTCTGCGACGCGTTCAACCTGCCGCTGGTCACCTTCGTCGACGTGCCCGGCTTCCTCCCCGGTGTCGACCAGGAGTACGGCGGCATCATCCGCCACGGCGCCAAGCTGCTCTACGCCTACTGCGAGGCCACCGTCCCGCGGATCCAGATCATCACCCGCAAGGCCTACGGCGGCGCCTACGTGGTCATGAACTCGAAGTCCATCGGTGCCGACCTCGCCTACGCCTGGCCCACCGCCGAGCTCGCCGTGATGGGCCCGCAAGGTGCGGTCGAGATCGTCTACCGCCGGGAGCTGCAGCAGGCGGCCGACCCGGTGGCCCGGCGGGCCGAACTGGTCGAGGAGTACACCGAGAAGTACGCGAACCCGTACGCCGCAGCGGAGCGAGGCTACGTCGACGACGTGATCGACCCGGCCGAGACCCGTCAGAAGATCGTCGCCGGGCTCGCGCTGCTGCGTACCAAGCGCGAAGAGCTGCCCCGCCGCAAGCATGGGAACATGCCGTTGTGAGCGCCTTCGCCGCCCCCGATCCCACGACGAAGGTGCACGACCGGTTCGCCATCGCTGCGGGCGCTGGTCGGGTCGACGTCGCCGGTGCGCCGAGCCCGGAGGAGACCGCAGCGATCCTGGCGGCGGTCGAGGCGCTGTGGCCCCGGCCCGTGGTGCTCGTGGGGGAGCAGGGCACGACCCGCCCGAATGCGTGGCGGTTCAGCGGTCGCTGGTGGGCGCGCCCCGTGGCAGCCCGGCGCGACCGGCCCTGGTGACCCTCAGCGCGAGAGGAAGGCCCGCACCCGGTCCTTCGGCCGGCCGATGATCGCAGCGTCGGCCCGGACGATCAGCGGTCGTTGCAGCAGCATCTTGTGCTGGAGCAGCAACTCGATCACCGGACCGGGTTCGACGTAGTCGGCGGCCGACAGCCCCAGCTTGTCGAACAGGCTGTCCTTGCGCACGAGGTCGGCCACCGGATCCTCGAGTACGGACACGACGTGTTCGAGCGCGGCACGGTCGGGCGGGTGTTTGCGGTACTCGATCACGGTGACGTCGAGATCGGCGCCGGCGGCCATGAGCTCCTGCGACACGGCAAGAGCGTTGGTGGACGAGCCTCAATTCGGGTTGTGGTAGATGGTCACGCGGGCCATGCGGGCACCGTAGCCTTCGAGTGCTACGACAAGGCGGTGACCGCTGCCCCTCCCGCTGCCGCACCGCTCGCCGGGCTCCGGGTCCTCGACGTCGCCACGGTGATCGCCGGCCCGGCCTGCGCCCGGTACCTCGCCGACTTCGGCGCCGACGTGATCAAGGTCGAGCGGCCCCGGACCGGCGACTCCACCCGGACCATGGGCTGGCTCGACGCCGACGGCGACTCCTACTGGTGGAAGCTGACCGGGCGCAACAAGCGCTCGATCGCGTTGGATCTCAAGGATCCCGACGACGTCGCGGTGTTCCGCCGGTTGGTCGCAGGCGCGCACGTGCTCGTCGAGAACTTCCGGCCGGGCACCCTCGAACGGCTCGGGCTCGGACCCGACGTGCTGCTGACCGACAACCCGGCGCTGGTGATCACCCGGGTGACCGGGTTCGGTCAGGACGGCCCGTACGCCGGCCGACCCGGGTTCGCCACGATCGCCGAGGCGATGAGCGGCCTGGCTGCCATCACCGGTACGGCCGACGGGCCGCCGCTGCTGCCGCCGATCGCGCTCACCGACGAGGTGACGGCCCTGGTCGCCGCGTTCGCGACGATGGTCGCGCTGCGCTCGGGCACCGGCCAGGTGGTGGACGTGAGCTTGCTCGAATCCGTGTTCCAGATCCTTGGGCCGCTGCTCACGCTGTACGCCCGCGACGGCGTGCTGCAGGAGCGGCTCGGTTCGGGCATCCCGTACTCGGTGCCCCGCGGGACCTACCGCACTGCGGACGGTCGCTGGGTGGCGCTGTCGGCGTCGGCCGACACGGTGGCAGCTCGCGTGATGACGCTCATCGGGTTGGGTGACGACGACCGGGTTGCGAGCTTCACCGGCCGCATGGCCCATCGGGATCTCGTCGAGTCGACGATGGCGACCTGGATCGCGGCGCGCACCGAGGCCGAGGTGCTCGACGCCTTCGCACAGGCCGAGGCGGCCGTGGCGCCCGTCATGACGATGGCCGACGTCGCCGCCGATCCCCACGTCTCGGCCCGGGGGATGGTCGCCGAGGTGGGTGGTGTCCCCATGCAGGGGCTGGTGGCCCGACTCACCGCCACGCCCGGTGTGCTGCGCTGGGCCGGGCCCTCGCTCGACGCCGACGGGCCGGCCATCCGGGCCGACCAGGTCGCCGGTGGTGACGGCTGGGGCGGCGTCAGTCCGGCGTGACCAGACCGACGGGGCAGGACACGCCGGTTCCGCCGATGCCGCAGTAGCCGTTGGGGTTCTTCGACAGGTACTGCTGGTGGTAGGGCTCGGCGTAGTAGAAGGCGCCGGCCGGGCCCACCTCGGTGGTGATCGGCGGGTAGCCCGCAGCAGCGAGGCGTTCGGCGTACCGGTCTCGGGTGGCCTCGGCCGCCGCACGCTGGGCGTCGTCGGTCCAGTAGAGGGCCGAGCGGTACTGCGTGCCGACGTCGTTGCCCTGCCGCATGCCCTGGGTGGGGTCGTGGTTCTCCCAGAAGTGGGCGAGGACCTGCTCGTCGGTGACGACGGTGGGATCGAACACCACGAGCACCACCTCGGTGTGACCGGTCCGGCCCGAGCACACCTCTTCGTAGGTCGGGTTCGGGGTGTGGCCGCCCGCATAGCCCACCGCCGTCGTCCAGACCCCGGCGCGGCGCCAGAAGATCCGCTCGGCGCCCCAGAAGCAGCCCATGCCGACGACGGTCGTGCGCATGCCTTCGGGCCATGGAGCGGTGAGCGGACGTCCGTTCGCGTGGTGCCGGTCGGGCACCGGCATCGTCTGGCTTCGGCCGGGCAAGGCCTCCTCGGCGGTCGGGAGCGTCAGGGGCTTGCGGTACCAGGCCATGACCCCAGGCTACGGGCCCTTCTCGCCGGGTACGGTCCCGGGCCGTGGAGTTCGTCGCCAACCTGATGTCCGTGGACGTCGATCCGGTCGCCTGGGCCCGGGACCGGGAGGCCGAGGGATGGCACGTGCTCGGGTGCGCGGATCACTTCTTCACCGACACCCGCGCCTACCCGCACCTGTGGGTGACGCTCACCGCGATGGCGGCAGCGACCACGACCGCCCGGCTGACGTCGTGCTTCGCCAACAACCTGCTCCGCTCGCCGGTGGAACTCGCCCAGGCGGCGCTGCAACTCCAGCGGGTGTCGGGCGGCCGGTTCGAGCTCGGCGTGGGGGCGGGATGGAGCCGCGACGAGATCGTCGGCGCAGGCCTTCACTACCCGGAGCCGCCGGAGCGGGCGGGCCGGTACGCCGAGGCGATGGCGGCCGTGCGTGCCCTGCTCCACGAAGGTCGCTACGTGCACGATGGCCGCTGGTACCGCTTCGCCGTCACGGCGACGGGCCCGAAGGTGCCGGTGCCGCCGCCGCTGGTGGCCTCCGTCGGCGGACCCCGCACGATCCGGGAGGTGTCCCCGCTGGCGGACCGGGTGGAGCTCAAGGCGATCTCCGCGGCGACCCGCAACGGGACGCTCGACATCGCCGGGCTCGCGGCGATCGACCGGGACCATGTGGCGCGGCTGGCCGACGCCGTGCGGGCCGTGCGACCGGACGTGCCGCTCAGCCTGTTCGTGCTGTGTTCGGCGGGCACGGACGCTCGCACCGCAGCGGTGTCGCGAGCGCTGGCCGGCTCGTTCATCGGCGGCTTCTTCGGTGAACCGGAACCGGTGGCCGAGCACGTGCGGTCGCTGTCGGACCTCGGCCTCGACCGCGTGCAGCTCAGCCCGTTCAGCGACGATGCCTGGCCCCTGCTGGCCCCCCTGCTGACCGGCCGGCGCTGAGGACCGACGGTTCGTCTCACATTCCGTCCCGGGTATCCGATGAGACTCCCGGTGGCACCCAGGAACCAACCTCCGATCGTCCTCGTCGTCGACGACGCGCCGGCCTTCGTCACGCTGATGACCACGGCGCTCGCCGGTGAGGGTTTCGAGCTGCTGACGGCCACCACGCTGACCGAAGCCCGCGATGCCGTGCGGGGCGGGCGGCGCCCCGATCTCGTCTTGCTCGACCTGCTCCTGCCGGACGGCAACGGGCTCGAGTTGCTGCCCGATCTCAAGCGCCTCCCCGGCACGTCGGTGCTGGTGGTGAGCGGCAAGGGGGAGGAGTTGGACCGGGAGCTCGCGCTGTCCGCCGGCGCCGACGGCTACATCGTCAAGCCGTTCGCCATCCCCTCGTTCCGCGCCCAGGTGCGCGGAGCGCTCGACGCCGCCTGACCGCACCGGGGACACTGGGCGCGTGGATGCCCCCTGCGACCTGGACGTGTTCGAGCACCTGGCCCGGACCCGACGCACCAGCCTGCTCGTCGATCTCGTCCGTCCCGTACCCGGCGCGCTCGTCGAACGGCTCTTGGCCACGGCCACCTGGGCGCCGAACCACAAGCGGACCTGGCCGTGGCGGTTCGCCGTGTGCACCGGCGAGGCCCGCAGCGCGCTCGGCGAGGCGTTCGCCGACGCACAGGCGGCCGCCGGGTTGACCGACGGGGTCAAGCTTGCCAAGACCCGGGGGAAGTACCGCCGGGCCCCGGTCGTGGTGCTCGTCGGTGCCGATCCGCACGACCGCCCGGAGCTCGACGTCGAGAACCGGGATGCGGTCGCGGCTGCAGTGCAGAACGTGCTGTTGGCGTCCACCGCCGCCGGCCTTGCGTCGTTCTGGTCGAGCGCGCCGGTCGGCCAGGATGCCGCGGTTGCGTCGTTCGCCGGGTTCCCGCCCGCGACGCGGTTCGTGGCGGTGCTCTACCTGGGGTGGCCGGCGGGGACCGTCGAGGTGCCCGAGCGCCCGCCGGCGCCGATCACCTGGCTCGGCTAGCGAACGGTCGACGCGCCCGGCAGGGCCACCGACAACGCGATCGCCACCGCCGCCCGTTCGGCCTCGGTGATCGGGCCGTCACGGCGCACCACACCGACGAGTGCCGCGGGCGAGACGACCTCGTGGGCGCCGACGCGGCCGCCGCGGCGTTCGGGCCAGGTGACGCCGACCAGGCAGAGGACCCCGTGCACGGGAACGTGCGGATGGCCGAGGTCGTCGAGCAGCCAGCGCACCGCCTCGCAGTGACGCTCGAGGGTGCGCAGCAACCGGGTGCGGTCCGAGGCCCCGACCCGCAGTTGGCGTCCGGCGCGCAGGTGGACCTGACCGTGGTCCCGGCGGGTGTCGATCACGACGACGCCGCCCGGGACGACGGCGAGGTGGTCGAGCACCCCGCGCGAGCGAGGGTGGCGCCGGTGGTGGAGGCAATGACCGACCCCGGCGACGGCTCGGTCGGCGACGACCGCCACCGCGTGCTCGGCGGCCTCTTCGAGCCGTTGGGGAACCCCTCGGCGCCGCAGGTCCGGTTCGTGCCAGGGTCGGGCACCCGGGCGCAGCCCCGGGGTCTCCCGGCATCGTGCGCACGAGCTGTGGAGCTCCTCGCCGTTCCACCAGGCGGCGTTCCCCGGCTCGAGGCGGGCGCCGCAGGTGCCGCAGGTGTCGGGGATGCTGACCGTGATGGCGACCTCGGGCACGGCTTCCCGATCGGCCGGCCACGCCGGCGATGGACCTGCACGAGCGCAGGCGGAATCAGCCTTGAGCCGGACCCGACGGTTCGTCCGTCCAGACCCACGGGGCCCGGGGCAGCCGGTCGGGGTCGAAGGCCCCGAGGAGCTCGTCGAGCGACGGGCGTTCGCCCGCCGGGCACAGCCCGAGCGACGCCGCGAGCCCGCTGCGGACGGCGATGGGGTCCTCGCCCCGCGCCGCCCGGTCCGCGAGGGTCACGGCACCGTGGCGCTTGGCCAGCCGGGTGCCGTCGGCGGCGAGGACCAGGGGGACGTGGGCATGACCGGGCGGGGTCAACCCGAGCAGGCGGGCCAGGTGGACCTGACGGGGGGTGGACTCGAGCAGGTCGTCGCCCCGCACGACCTCCTCGATGCCTTGGTGGGCGTCGTCGACGACGACGGCCAGGTTGTAGGCGCACACGCCGTCGTTGCGCCGCAGCACCACGTCGTCGACGACACGGGTGCAGGGTCCGTGGATGCGGTCGACGACGGTGACGACGGCGCCGTCGGCCCGCAGGCGCACCGCCGGTCGCCGGCCTTCCCGGAGCCGCTCCTGCCGTTCGGCGTTGCTGAGGTGACGGCAGGTACCCGGATACGACCCGTCCGGACCGTGTGGGGCGCGGGTCGCGGCCTGGATCTCCCGGCGCGTGCAGAAGCAGGGGTAGGTCCGCCCGGCGTGCTCGAGCTCGGCGACCGCTGCATCGTGGGCGGCCCGCCGGCCGGACTGGCGCACCACGGGACCGTCCCAGTCGAGGCCGATCGCGGCGAGATCGGCGAGCTGCGTGTCCTCGTGCTCGGGCCGCGACGTGGCCGGATCGAGGTCCTCGACCCGCAGGACGAAACGGCTGCCTGCGTGTCGGGCGAACAGCCAGGCGACGAGCGCGGTGCGCAGGTTGCCCAGGTGCAGTCGACCGGTCGGGCTCGGGGCGAAGCGTCCGCTGGCCACGCCGTCGCATGTTCGCGCGAGCGCCCCGGAACGGCCACCTGTTCCACCTCGGAGTGCAGTTGGGTGAACACCCTGCGTGCGGCATGACCGTCGGCTGTCGGCAACCTGCCCGTTTGCGGACGATCGCCGCCCTGCGCCACCCCTAGCGTCGCCGCCGCCATGGCCCTCTACCTGGTTCGACACGCGATCGCCGGCGACCGGCTCGGTTGGTCGGGGGCGGATCGTGACCGACCGTTGAGCGCCCGAGGTCACGCCCAGGCCCATGCGCTCGCCCGACGCTTCTCGCCGGTGGTCGTGGCCCGGGTGCTGTCGAGTCCCTACGTGCGGTGCCTGCAGACGGTCGCACCGCTCGCGCGCGGCGCCGGGGTGCCGGTCGAGACCGTCGAGGAACTCGCCGAGGGTCGACCGACGCGCCCGGTGCTCGACTGGCTGCCCGCCCTGCCCGACTCGACGGTGTTGTGCAGCCACGGCGACGTGATACCGGACCTCGTGGAATGGCTCCGTGAACGCGGGGGCGCGCTCGAGGGCCCCGGGGACTGGCGGAACGCGTCGACGTGGGTGCTCGAGCGCGAGGCCGGGACGGTCGTCGCGCTCCGCGCCGTCGCCCCGCCCGCAGGGTGACCACCCGGCGACACGGTGCCGGGAACGCAGCCGTCGGGTCAGGCCGGCCTCGGGCCGAGGGCGGCCTCCACGGCTTGCAGCAACCGGGCCGAGCACCCGGACATCGCCACGGGCGGCGAGATGTCCTCCACCACGCGCCGGGCGATCGCGCGCAGCGCCTCGGCCGCCGGCCCGGTGCCGTCGACCACGACGGGCCGGCCGTGGTCCCCGCCGCTGGCCACCGCGGGCTCGAGCGGGATCTGACCGAGCAGTTCGACACCGATCTCCTCGGCCAGCGCCTGGCCGCCTCCCGCACCGAACAGCGGGTACGCGGTGCCGTGTTCGCAGACGAACGCCGACATGTTCTCGATGACGCCGGCGACCCGGAGGAACGATCGCCGGGCCATGTCGGCGGCCCGGATGGCGACCTTCTGGGCCGACACTGCCGGGGTGGTGACGATCAGCAGGTCGGCACGGGGCAGCATGCGGGCGAGGCCCATCTGGACGTCGCCGGTGCCGGGGGGCATGTCGATGAAGAGGTAGTCGAGCTCGCCCCATTCGACGTCACGGAGGAACTGTTCGACGGCCTTGGTGAGCATCAGGCCCCGCCACATGAGCGCCTGGCCTTCGTGCTCGACGAGGTTCCCCGTCGAGACGACCTTGAGTCGGCCGGCGCCCAGGGCCCGCTCGTTGGGCACGATCCGACCCTTTCCGTCGTCACCCTTGGTGGCGGCGAGCCGATCGGGGATGCCGAGCATCCGGGGCACGGAGAAGCCCCAGATGTCGGCGTCGAGCACCCCGACCACGTAGCCGAGCGCAGCCACCGCCGCCGCCAGGTTGACGGTCACCGAAGACTTGCCCACCCCACCCTTGCCCGATGCGATGGCCAGGACTCGGGCCGTGGCGGGGATCGCCGTGTCGGGCGCCTGCTCGCGGGCGTTCCATCGGGCCTTCAGCATCGTGTCGGAACGTTCCTCGGCCGTCATCTCCGACCAGTCGATCACCACCTCCTTCACACCGGGGTGCGTGCCGATGCGCGTCTCCACGTCCTTCTTCAGCTGGGCGCGCAGCGGGCACCCCTTGATCGTGAGCTTGAACGGCACGGTGACGAACCCGTCGGCGTCGACCCGGACCTCGCCGACCATGCCGAGTTCGACCACGTTGCCGCCGAGCTCGGGGTCCATCACCCCGCGCAGGAGACCGAGGACCTCCTCGACGGACGGGGCGGGATGTCGGGGTGCCACGACCGGATTCTACCGGGCTAGCCCGTGTAAACTCTCGTCGTGCTCCGCGCCGCCCGGTCGCTCCCGTCGCTCGACGTGCTCAAGACGCTGGGGGACGACACCCGCTACGCGATCTACCAGGAGCTCGCCACCGCGGCGCGGCCGCTGGCGACGGCCGAGGTCGCCGAGGCGATGGGACTCCACCCGAACACCGTGCGCCCGCACCTCGAACGGATGCGGGAGGCCGGGCTGGTGGAGGTGCGCACCGACGCGCCCACCGGTGTCGGTCGCCCGCAGCACCGGTACTCGCTGGCCGCCGAGGCCCCCGCCCCCGAACCGCCCAGCTACCCGATGCTGGCCGGGATGCTCGTGGCGCTCGCCGAGCGCACGGGCGTGTCGGGCGATGCGGCCGCGGTCGTCGGTCGCGAACAGGGCCGACGCGACGCGTCGTCCTACTCGGCGGCGCCGTCGTGCCTCGAAGCGCTCGTCGACCGGCTCGACCTCCTGGGCTTCGACCCGTCGGTCGCCGGCGACGCCGCCGGGGAGACGGCCGTGATCGCGTTCACCCACTGCCCGTTCCGCGAGCTCGCCGAGGCGCACCCGGATCTCGTGTGCGCCCTGCACCGGGGCCTCGTCGAGGGGTTCGTCGCCGAGATGGGCGACGCTTCCCTCGGGCCGTTCCACACCCTCGTCCACCGAGACCCTTGTCAGGTCTCCCTCGTCAGCCGATAGCGTTCCGTGCGCCGCACTCCAGGAGGATCACCGTGATCGCCCTCACCGATACCGCCGCCGTCAAGGTCAAGGAGCTGCTCGAGGCCGAGGGCGACACGAGCCTCGCGCTGCGTGTCGCCGTCCGCCCCGGGGGCTGCTCGGGCTTCTCGTACGAGATGTTCTTCGACTCCGAGGTCGCCGACGACGACGAGCTGGCCACCTTCGGGTCGGTCAAGGTCATCGTCGACCCGTCGAGCTCGCAGCTGCTCACCGGCGCCACGCTCGACTACAAGGACGGCTTGCAGCAGGCCGGGTTCAGCATCAACAACCCGAACGCCACCCGCTCGTGCGGGTGCGGCCAGTCCTTCAGCTGATCCGAGCGCACCCGGGCGGCGTCAGTCGCCCCGGAAGCGTTGCTCGCGGAACGGGTCGCCGTACATGTGGTAGCCGTTGCGCTCCCAGAAGCCGGGGGTGTCGCCCATCCGCAGCTCGAGGGCCCGCAACCACTTGGTGGACTTCCAGAAATAGAGGTGCGGGATGAGCAGCCGCACCGGCCCGCCGTGGATCGGTTCGATGTCCGCGCCGTCGTACGCGTACGTGACGAGGCAGTCGTCGTGCAGGCAGTCGGCCAGCGGCGTGTTCGCCGTGTAGCCGAACTCGGCGTGCGAGAGCACGTGGGTGACGCCGGGGTGCATCCCCGACCGGTCGAACAGGTCGCGGATGCGGACCCCGCGCCAGACCGTGTCGAACTTGGACCACTTGGTGACGCAGTGGATGTCGGTCGTGATCTCGACCGCCGGCAGCGCCCGTAGCGCGTCGAGATCGATCGTGAACGGGCGCTCGCAGCGTCCCCCGACGGTGAGGTTCCACTCGCCCGGTGCGTACTCGGGCACGTCGCCGACGTGGAGCACCGGGAACCGGTCGGTCAGGTACTGCCCCGGGGGGAGTCGGGCGGGGTCGTAGCCGCGGCGCGCGACCTCGGCCCGGTTGCGGTCGAAGAAACCCATGACGTGGAGTGTGCCGTGCGTGACCGTCGGCGCGCTCAGTGGTCGGACGAGTTCACGGTGACGGCGACGAGGAAGACGACGTACAGGACGATCAGCGCGATCGCAACGAACCCGAGGATGATGCCGGTGAGGGCCATCCCGCCGCCGGTCAGGGCGCCGTTGGACCGCTTGATGCGGCTGCGGCTCACGAACCCGAGCACCAGCCCGACGATCGAGGGGACGAAACAGAGTGCGATACCGACGATGCCGCACACCATCGCCGCGATGGCCATGCCGTCGGTCGTCGGGGTGCTGCGATACGGCCCGTAGCCCGCTGGGGGCGGCGGAGGCGGAGGCGGCGGAGGCGGCGGAGGCAGTGGCGGCATCACGGGTGGTCCTCCCATGGGCCGATCGTAGAGGCGGCCGGGCCTCGCCTCGGCCGGCGTCGCAGGCCTCGGGGTAGCGTCGGGACATGGGGAGCAACCAGGCCGACGGCCCACGTCACGGCCTCGCCGACGTCGGCGACGGCATCCGGATCCACTACGTCGAGCAGGGCTCGGGCCCGTTGGTGGTGCTCGTCCACGGGTTTCCCGAGTCCTGGTACTCCTACCGCCATCAGCTCGCCCCGATCGCCGCTGCCGGTTACCGGGCCGTCGCCATCGACGTGCGGGGGTACGGGCGGTCCTCCAAGCCGGCGGCGGTCGACGCCTACCGGATGAGCTGCCTCGCCGGTGACGTGCTCGGCGTCGTGCGATCCCTCGGAGCGTCGAGCGCCGTGGTCGTCGGCCACGACTGGGGGGCGCCGATCGCCTGGAACGCCGCGCAGCACCGCCCCGACGTGTTCCGGGCATTGGCGACGCTGTCGGTTCCGTTCGCCGTGCGGGGCCCGGTGCGGCCCTCGACGGCGTGGGCGGCGATGGTTCCCCCGGGCGAGGAGTTCTACGTCGGCTACTTCCAGCAGCCCGGTCGGGCCGAAGCCGAACTGCACGACGACACGCGGGGTTGGTTGCGGGGCTTCTACTGCAGCGCCTCGGGCGATGCGCCCCCGCCGTCGGCCGCCGGCACGATCGCGACGATCCCGACGGGCCGTCGGATGCGTGAGCGGTTCTGGGACCCGGGCGAGGCCGACCTGCCGGGATGGCTCACCGTCGACGACCTCGAGTTCTTCGCCGGCGAGTTCGAGCGCACCGGCCTCACCGGTGGCCTGAACCGGTACCGCAACGTCGACCGGGACTGGGAGGATGCCGCGTTGCGCGGTGACGTCCCGCTCGCCGTGCCGTACCTGTTCGTCGGAGGCGACCGCGACGGTCCGACGATCTGGGGCGCGCCTGCGATCGCGGCGTTCGGCACCACGGCACCGCAGTTGTGGCGCAGCGTGATCCTGCCCGGCGTCGGGCACTGGACCCAGCAGGAGCGACCGGCCGAGGTGAACGAGCACCTGCTCGCGTTCCTCGCCGCCCTCGACGGCTGAGCCCGGATGCCGCTTGCGGGCGGCACCGCCTACGGTGACCGGCGATGTCGCTGTACCTGGTCCGCCACGCCAAAGCCGGCACCCGGGCGCAGTGGGTCGGTCCGGACGAGGTGCGGCCGCTCACGGCCAAGGGCCGCCATCAGGCCGATCTACTGGCGGCGCGCTACGCCGGGATACCGGTCAGCCGGGTGCTCTCGAGTCCGTACCTGCGCTGCGTCCAGACCGTGGAGCCGCTCGCCCGCCAGGCCCGCCGCACGGTCGAGCCGCTCGACTCGCTGGCCGAAGGACGGCCGTTCGCTCCGGTGCTCGAGCTCCTCGCCCTGCTGCCCGACCACGCCGTGCTGTGCAGTCACGGCGATCTCATCCCCGACGTGATCGCAGCCCTGCAACGCCGGGGCACCGTCGTGGAAGGCCCGGTGGACTGGCGTAAAGGCGTCACCTGGGTCCTCGAACGCGACGGCGAATCCGTCGTGTGTGCCCGTTCCGTCGCCCCACCGGAGGTCTGAGCCGTGCAGGACGCCCTCGTCGAGTTGATCGAAGCCCGCGCGATCGAGCAGCTGATGGTCCGCTACGTCGAACGGATCGACGCGAACGACCCCGTCGGCGCGGCGGCGTGCTTCGCTCCCGACGGCGTCGGGGACTACTGGGGTCTCTACGAGGGCCGGGTCGCCATCGCCGAGCGGCTCAGCGGGATCCTCGACCAGTTCTCCGCCACGAGCCACCACCTGTCGAACATCCGCCCGGTGCTCGCCGGCGATCGGGCGACGTCGCTCGCCTACGTGTACGCGTTCCACCGGTACCGGTCCACCAACGAGCCGTTCCACGTGTGGGGCCGCTGGGTCGACGAACTCGTGAAGCTCGACGGGGAGTGGCTGTTCGCCCGGCGCGAGGTCCATCTCGTCGGCAGCTACCGGGTCGGCGACCGCGACGCTGAACGGGTGCATCCGGGCCACCCCGGCCGACTCGTGCGCTGACGTACTTCGACGGCCCGGCGGCGCCCGGGGTCGTCCCACTAGCGTTGGCGCCCTATGGCGACGGTCCCCGACAAGCCCACGCTCGACGGCATCGAGGAACGCTTCGTTGCGGACTGGGAGGCGGAGGGGATCTACGCGTTCGACCGAGCGGCGTCGCGCAGCGAGGTCTACGCGGTCGACACGCCGCCGCCCACGGTCTCGGGCTCCCTGCACATGGGTCACGTGTTCAGCTACACGCACACCGACGTGGTCGCCCGCTACCAGCGGATGCGCGGCCGGTCCGTGTTCTACCCGATGGGATGGGACGACAACGGCCTGCCGACCGAGCGTCGGGTGCAGAACTACTTCGGGGTGCGCTGCGACCCGGGCCTGGCCTACGTGCCGGGATTCGAGCCGCCCGGGGTGCAGGGCAAGGCCACCGAGCAGGTGCCCGTGAGCCGTCCCAACTTCATCGAACTGTGCGAACGGCTCACCCACGACGACGAGAAGGTGTTCGAGGCGTTGTTCCGCCGGCTCGGGCTGTCGGTCGACTGGCGCTACCTCTACACGACCATCGGCGACGCGGCCCGCCGCGTGAGCCAGCGCGCCTTCTTGCGCAACCTGGCCCGCGGCGAGGCGTACAGCCAGGAGGCCCCGACCCTCTGGGACGTCGACTTCCGCACGGCGGTCGCGCAGGCGGAACTGGAGGATCGGGAGCTGCCCGGGGCGTATCACAAGGTGGCGTTCCACCGCACCGACGGGGCAGGTGACGTCGTGATCGACACCACCCGGCCCGAGTTGCTGGCCTCGTGCGTGGCCATGGTCGCCCACCCCGACGACGCCCGGTACCAGCCGCTGTTCGGGGCCACCGTGACCACCCCGCTGTTCGGTGTCGAGGTGCCGATCGTCGCGCACCCGCTCGCCGATCCCCACAAGGGCACCGGGGTCGCCATGATCTGCACGTTCGGCGATCTCACCGACGTCACCTGGTGGCGGGAGCTGCGCCTGCCCACCCGGGCCACGGTCGGTCGCGACGGGCGGATCCTCCCCGAGGTGCCCGACTGGATCGCCACCGCCGGCGGGCGAGCGGCCTACGAAGCGATCGCCGGCCGGACGGTCAAGCAGGCCCAGGCCCGCATCGTGGAGCTCCTGCGCGAGTCGGGCGAGCTGCTCGGCGAGCCCCGCCCCATCACCCATCCGGTCAAGTTCTTCGAAAAGGGCGATCGACCGCTCGAGATCGTCACCACGCGGCAGTGGTACATCCGCAACGGCGGCCGCGACGACGTGCTGCGCGAGGCCCTGCAGGAGCGGGGCCGGGCGCTCGCGTGGTTCCCCGAGCACATGTGGCATCGGTACGAGAACTGGGTGGGCGGCCTCAACGGCGACTGGCTCATCTCGCGCCAGCGGTTCTTCGGTGTCCCGATCCCGCTGTGGTACCCGCTCGGCGCCGACGGCGAGCCCGACTACGACCATCCGCTCGTGCCCGCCGAGGCGGCCCTGCCGATCGATCCGTCCACGGACGTTCCCGACGGCTTCACGCAGGACCAGCGGGGCGTGCCGGGCGGATTCGTCGGCGAAGCCGACGTGATGGACACCTGGGCCACGTCGTCGCTCACCCCGCAGATCGCCGGGCGCTGGGGCGACGACGACGACCTGTTCGCCCGGGTGTTCCCCATGGACGTGCGGCCCCAGGCGCACGACATCATCCGCACCTGGCTGTTCTCCACGGTGGTGCGCAGCCATTTCGAGCACGACTCGCTGCCGTGGGCCAACGCGACGTTGTCGGGGTGGATCCTCGACCCGGACCGCAAGAAGATGTCGAAGTCGAAGGGCAACGTCGTCACGCCGATCGAGCTGTTCGACAAGTACGGCTCGGATGCCGTGCGGTACTGGGCAGCGTGCGCCCGGCCGGGCACCGACACGGCGTTCGACGAAGGCCAGATGAAGATCGGCCGCAAGCTCGCCACCAAGCTGCTGAACGTCACCAAGTTCGTCCTCGGGTTCGGCGAACCCGACGGTCCCGTCGAGCTTTCGGACCCGGTCGACGTCGCCGTGCTCAACCGCCTCGCCGAGCTCTGCGGCGAGGCCACCCGGGCCTTCGACGCCTACGACTACGCCCGGGCGCTCGAGCGGATCGAGGCGTTCTTCTGGTGGTTCTGCGACGACTTCGTCGAACTGGTGAAGGGTCGGGCGTACGGCGCGCTCGGTCCGGAGCGCCAGGCGTCGGCGGTGGCGGCATTGCGGGCCGTGCTCGCCGATCTGCACAAGCTGTTCGCCCCGTTCCTCCCGTTCGCCGCCGACGAGGTGTGGCGGTGGTGGCAGGACGGGTCGGTGCACCTGCAACCATGGCCGCTCGACGGCGGGGGCCGGGCGACGATGGGCGACCAGGCGGTGCTCGACGCGGCGAGCGCGGTGCTGTCCGACATCCGGCGGTCCAAGACCGAGGCCAAGGTCTCGATGCGGGCCGCGGTCGACCACGTCCACGTGGTGGCGCCCGCGGCGCTGCTCGACGCGCTCGTCCTCGTGCAGGACGACGTGAAGGAGGCGGGCTCGGTCGCAGTGCTCACGTCGGCGGTCGGCGACACGCTCGCCGTCACCGTTCGACTCGCCGCGGCGGGCTAGGTCCGCGGGCCCGAGCGCGTGGGATCCGGGGGCTCGGGTAGCCGGCCGTCCCGGACCGCTGCGGCGATCGCCCCCCGCACGGCTCGACGCAACCCCACCTGCTCCGGCGGTCGGCATTTCACGCTCCAGCGCACCACGGCGCCGTCGGCGTCGAGTCGTTCCAGCCCGAGCACTTCCCCCGGGCCGGCGACCGAGCCGGCGAAGGCGGCACGCCCGGTCACCTCGGTGCCGATGCGGCCCAGCTCGGCCTCCACGGCATCGAGATCGCTCCGGATCGGCACGACGACGTCGACGTTCACCACCACGAGACCGTTGGTCAGGTTCGCAGTTCGCATCACGTTGCCGTGCGGGACGAACCACACGCGACCCTCGACGTCCCGCAAGCGCACCGACCGCAGCGTGACCCGTTCGACGGTCCCCGTCGCCAGGCCGAGGTCGATCGAGTCGCCGACGCCGTACTGGTCCTCGGCGAGCACGTAGAACCCGGCGATCAGATCCCGTACGAGCTGCTGGGCCCCGAACGCGAGCGCTCCGCCGATGATCGTCGCCCCGGTGACGAACGCCCCGAGGTTGATCCCGAGTTCGCTCAGCACCGTGAGCACGGCCGAGGTCCAGATCAGCGCGCCGACCGTCGACAGGATGACCGTGGTCATCGTCCGGCGGCGCGCTTCGGCCCGCACGACGTCGCTCGGCGCGAAGCCGGCGCGGTCGCGCAGGCTCGCCAGTCCGTCGACCGTGCGGCGTAGCAACCGGCGCACCACCCGCACGATCACGTAGGTGGTGCCGACGATCAGCAGGATACGGGTGGGCACGAGCAGGCCGCGATCGTCGAGCCACTCGGTCCACGTGACGGCGAAGACGGAGCTCGGCATGCCCGCCCGACGGTACTGCTCCGACGGGCGGTAGCCTGCCAGACCCGTGGCCGGCAACCTCGACGAGCCCAGGGTGACGGCGCTGCGCCGCACCTGGCCGCAGCGGCTCGTGCTGGCGGCCACGGCCGTCCTGAGCGGGGTGTGTCTGGTCGTGGCGGGCGCGCTGTGGTGGGCCAACAGCACCCTGCAGCAGGTGCGGCGGGTCGTGGTCGACAAGACGCCGCCGCCGTTGGCGGTCGGGCTCGCGATCGGCGGTGGGGGCGACCTCGGCATCGCCGCCGGGGCGACCACGGCGGCGACGACCACGACGATGGCGGCGCCGGGGGTGCCGGCGTCGAAGAATTTCCTGGTCGTCGGATCCGACAGCCGAGACTGCATCGACCCGAACTCGCCCTACGCGGGGGGCTTCGTCAACGGACCGAAGGAAGGCCGGCGCAGCGACACGATCATGGTGGTCCGGGTCGAGCCGGCCACGTCCGACGCCGCCCTGCTGTCGTTCCCGCGCGACCTCTGGGTGCGCGTCGACGGCGCCGGCTACTCGAGCAAGATCAACTCGGCCTACGACGTCGCCGACCCGAACCGGCTCGTGCGCACCATCAAGCTCAACTTCGGGATTCCGATCGACCACTACGTCGACATCGACTTCTGCGCCTTCAAGGATCTGGTCGACGCCATCGGCGGCGTTCGGGTGCCGTTCGCCTTCCCGGCCCGGGACATCCACACCGGCCTCGAGGTGTCGGCCGGCTGTGTGGCCTTCGATGGGGAGGCGGCACTCGCCTACACGCGCAGCCGGTACTACCAGTACTACGACGGCCGCCGGTGGGTCGACGACGGCGTGTCGGACTACGGGCGCATCGCCCGCCAGCAGGACTTCATCCGTCGCGCGCTGCAGAAGGCGATCGACAAGGGCGCCCGCCAGCCGGCGACCGCGGCGGCGTTGCTCCAGATCGCGCTCGGTCGGGTGAAGGTCGACCAGGACCTGACCCTGGACGACCTGGTCCGCCTCGCCGGCATCCTGCGCACGCTCGATCCGGCCACCATCAAGAGCTACCGGATCGACGGGCGGGGGGAGATCCGCGGCGACTCGAGCGTGGTGGTGCCCCTGGCCTCGGCGCGCAACCGCGCCATCCTGGCGGTGTTCACCGGCCAGGCGCGCCTCGCCGCTGCGGCCGAGGTGGCCGACGTCACGCCCGAGCAACTCCCGGCGACGACGACCACCACGACCGGGGAGGCGCCCACGTCGACGTCGAGCGTGCCCGCGGTGTTCGTGGAAGAGAAGCCCGAAGGTGCGGTGCCGCCTGCCGATCCGACCTGCCGCTGAGGGTCAGCGGAAGGCTTCGTCGCTGCCTGCGGTGCCGGAGATCGACGAGGGGTACACCTCTCGGAAGGTGGCCATGATCTCGTCGTACGGCAGGTCCGCATAGCTGCCGCGAGTGCGCACGTACTCCATGTGCCGGTTGCCGGCGGTGTCGTAGGGATGCATGAGGGCGTCCTCGGTGCCGTCGAACTCGAGGACCTTGGTACCGAAGCGTTCGCACAACTCCCGGTTGAACGCACTCGACGCCTTGACCCAGCGGCCGTCGAGGAAGAACTCGCTGTAGCCGTGCCAGACGAACAGGTCGGTGCCCATGTTCTCGAGCAGCTTGGCGGACTGCAGGTGGTTGCGGACGTCGCCGAACCCGAGCCGTGCGGGGATCCCGAGCGCCCGGGCCGATGCGGTGAGCACGACCGACTTCGGCACGCACCACGTGCGGTTGGTGGTGAGGATCGCGCTCGCCCGGTAGTCGGTTCGCTCCTTCGACGTGCCGTACGGGTCGTAGCGCCAGCCGTCGCGCACGGCGTAGAACAGCGTGACCGCCCGGCTGCGGTCGTCGGGCTGGCCGCCGGCCGTGCGTTCGGCGAAGGCGCGGACCTCGGGGTGGTCGCTGTCCACGAACTCCCCGGGTCGCAGGTAGGTCTGCAGATCGTCCATCGGGTCCCTCCGACGCAGCAGCGTACGCAGTCGCGGCGCCGGCGCTCAGTCCGTCAGCACCCGGGCGAGCGCCTCGGGCACCTGACCGGGACCCGAGACGGTCGTCCACCGGGCGCCGGTGGCGTTCGCCAGCCACTCGGCCTGCTCGGCGTCGCCGGCGGGGGCGACGATCACCAACTCCTCCAGGGCCTGCGCCGCCCGTACGGCGTCACCGGGCACGGTGGACCGGCAATCGGACAGCAGCACGGTCACCTTGCGCGCCGCTCCCGACCGGGCGAGCTGGGTCCCGGCCTGGCGCAGGGCGAGTGCGACGTCGGTGGTGCCGAAGCCGCGCAGGGCGAGCAGATCGGTGACCACCCGCTCGGCCGCCTTGGGCACGTCCTGGCTCTTCACGACGACCGCCTCGTTCGAGAACGCGACGACGCTGTGGTCGGCCGGCGCCCGCCAGGCCACGGCCGCAGCGGCCACTGCAGCGGTCGCGAGCGGTCGGCCACCCATCGAGCCCGACCGGTCGACCACGAGCGCGAGCGCGGTCGCCGGGCGGACCCAGCCCGCGACGACCAACTCGTCGGGGTCGACTGCGGTGCCGCTGGCGCGGGCCAGCGCGATCGGGTCGAGGCTCGCATCGAGGTCGAGGTCGCCGCCCTCGGGCCGGTACCGCTGGCGGGCCAGGCGTCCGATCCCGCGGCGGGCCGGGCGGCCCCGGCGGGCGAGCTCGACCATCACCCGCCCGGCGAGCTTGCGGGCCAGTGCCTTCAGCTTCTCGTCGGTGGCGCCGGTGAGATCGGCCAGCAGCGACAGCGCGGCGTCGGGGTCGGCGCCGAGCGCGTCGTCGAACGCCTCCTCGTCGAGCTGTCCGACCTCGGGGGAGATCTCCTCGAAGCGCTGGTGGGCGCCGAGCTCACGTCGCGACACGGTGCGGCGCTGGGCCTGTTGCACCGCCTGGTCGGCCGCCGCCCCCTCCTTCACCTGGCCGGGGGGCGGGTTGCCGGCCGGGTTCAGGCTTTTCCCGGCGGCCTCGGTTCGCCCTCGGCGCCGGCCGTCGCGAACACCGCCGACCACAGCTCGCGCACGATGTCCTCGGCCGAACGGGTGACGCCCTCGCGCACCCGGATCCGTCCCGACAGCGCGACGAGCGCAGCGTCGAGACCGACGCTGGGGTCGGTGGCGGGCAACCCCCGCAACGTGCCCAGACGGGCCGCCACCAGCACGGTGTCGATCGCACCCCGCACCGAGGACCCGATGCGCACGTCGCCGTGGGACCGGGTGCGGCGGACCACCTCGACGATCCGCTCGACCCACGCCTGGTCGCCGGCCGCGTCGCCGCACGCCCGGACCACGACGGCGGTCTCCTCGCCGGCGGTCTGGTACTCGACCGCGAGCCGGCACGTGCGGTCGTAGACGGCCGAGGAGATCCGGGCGGTGCCGACGGCGTCGAAGGGGTTCATCGCTGCGACGAGTCGGAAGCCGGGGGCCGCGGCGATGCGGCCGAGCCGGGGCACGTGCAGCTCGCCTTCGCTCATCACCGTGATGAGCACGTTGAGGGTCTCCTCGGGGATCCGGTTGATCTCCTCGACGTACAGCAGCGAGCCGTCGCGCAGCGCGGACACGAGCGGCCCGTCGACGAACACGTCGGGGGCGTACCCCTCGGCGAGGACGCGGGCCGGGTCGAAATGACCGACGAGGCGGGCCGGCGTCAACTCGGCGTTGCCCTCCACGAACGCGAACCCGATGCCCAACTCGTCGGCGACGGCCCGCAGCAGGGTCGACTTCCCGGTGCCCGGCGGGCCTTCCAGCAGCATGTGTCGGTCGGCGGCCAGTGCGGCCACGACCAGCTCCAGCTCTCGGCGACGCCCGACGACGCGGGTCTGGAGGCGTTGGAGCAGGTCGAGATCCGCGAGCACGGGGCGAACCTACCGAGCCGGGCTGGGTTCAGCCGAGGTGACGGGCGAGGAAGGCGGCCGTCTGCCCCCAGGCGGCGGTGGCCTGGAACGGCTGGTAGAAGGGCGAGAACCGGTTGTCGAAGGCGTGCCCTCCCATCCAGTGCTGGGTCACGGTCACGTTCGCCATCGACCCGGTCGTCTCGCGGATGCGGTCGACGTCGGCGTTGGGCAGGAACGGGTCGTTGTCGCCGAAGTGGAACAGGATCGGGCACGTGAGCTGCTCGGTGACCCCGTCGAGCAGGTTGGCGATGTTGGAGCCGTAGTACGACACGGCGCAGTCGGGCGAGAAGTTCTTGGCCACCAGGTAGGTCATGAGCCCGCCGAAGCAGAAGCCCATCACGCCCGCCTGCGCGCCGGGGTTCTCGGGCAAGGTGCGCAGATGGCGCAGGGCGGCGTCGAGGTCGCCGAGGCCGGCAGCCACGTCGTGACCCTGCATCCGGCCGTAGCCCTCGCCCACCGCCTCGGGCCCGGTGCGGTCGACGGCGAAGCCGGCGCCCTGGCGGTGGTACACGTCGGGGGCGAGCGCCACGTAGCCCAACTGCGCCAGGCGGTTGCACACGTCGCGGATGTAGAGGTTGACCCCGAAGATCTCCTGGATCACGAGCACGCCGGGCCCCGAGCCCGAGTCGGGGATCGCGACGTGGCCCTCGAAGGTGGTGCCGTCGGCGGCGGTGATGGTCTCGGTGCGAGTGGGCATGGGGCGGACGGTACTCACCGCAGGCGGCCAGCGCGCTCACCCGTGAGGCTCACGGTCCGACGGCGGCCAGCCACGTGCGGGCCGCCGTGTTCGCTGCCTCGTAGCCGTTGCGCCACAACGTCGGAAAGCCGCCGATGCCGGCTTCGGCCCGCTCGCGTACGGCTCGCAGTGCCTGCTCGAGGAACCGCTCGGCCAAGGTGACGACGGCGGCGCGGTCGTCGGCGGTGAGCTCGTGGACGTCGCAGAAGGCGCGCAGGCGGGCTCGCTGGTCGACCCCGGCCCGCGTCGGATCGAGATGGTCCGGGGACCACAGCGGCACCCAGTGCCGGGCGGCGACGGCGATGTCGAAGCGGCGGTCGACCGGTGCGGCGTAGTCGAAGTCGATGAACGCAGCGGCCCGGCCGTCGCGCACGACGACGTTCTCGACGCACAGGTCGTTGTGGCACACGAGCGTTCCCTCGGCGCCGGGAGGCAGGTACGGCACGCCGGGCACGGCGCCCGGCGGTGGCACGAACCCGGCGGCAGCCTCGTGCAGGCGGCGCTGCAGGCGGGCGACGGACAACAGCACCTCGTCGTCGGCGACCCAGGCCGGGTAGGGCGGGACGCCGACGTCGCCCGGTACGAACGACAGCAACTCGACCGGGCCGTCGGGGCTGCGGCCCGTCCCCTCGACCCGGGGCGCCCCGTCGAAGCCGACCGCTTCCAGGTGCCGCAGGAACGCGTGGACGAACGGGGTGTGGGGCCCGGCCGGGCGTTGCACCACGTCGCCCCGGCGCAGCACGGCACCGGGGTGCACGAGGCCGCCGCCGAGCGGCTGGGGCGACGACGGTGCGGTCATGCCGCACCGACCCAGCGGCCGTGCGGGTGGGCGGGTACGGCCCAGCGGTGCTCGACGGCGCCGCCGGGATGGACGACCGACAGGCCGAGGATCGTCGGCGAGACCCCGTCGGTGGGCCGGGGAGCCAGGCCGGGCACGACGCCGGCGGCCTCCATCGTCACCCACCACACCGGTTCGCCCCGTCGTGCTGCGACGGCCTTCAGGGCCTCGGCGAGGGCGGGGCGCCGGTCGCGGGCGACGTAGGTGAGCATCCAGGAGTGCACCACCACGGGGGTGCACCCGGCGGGCACCTCGCCGAGCGCTGCGGTGACGGTGTCGAGCGCGTCACCCGGGCGCACGAGTGCCGGTGCGCCGGCAGCGACCGCGAGCGCGGCGCGCAGCAGCGCGAGGCGGTCGGTCTCGTCGGGCCACACGCAGGCCTGCAGCCAGCGGGCGTCGGTGGGGTCGTGCGGGTCGAGCGGTTCGAGGTCGATCCCGCTGCGGTGACCCACCGCCGGGATGGCGGCCGGTGCGGCCGGTGCGCCGGCGCGTCGCTCGGTCCGCACGAGCACGTCGCCGGCGCCGAGCCGGCTCGTCGTGTGCGTTCGCGCATCGGTGTATTCGTAGGCGTAGCGGTCGAACCACAGGTTCAGCCCGGCGCTCGCGCCGAGTTCGACGATGCCGAGCGGGCGACCCGTCGTCGCGGTGATCTCGGCGTGGGCGAGGAGCAACGCGCCGGCGCGGCCGACCTCGTTGGTCTGCGTGGCTCGGGTGCGCAGCCGCTCGACGACGGCGGCGCGCTGGTCGACGAGCACCTGCAGGAAGCCGTCGGCGAGGTCGCCCGCAGCCGGGTCGCCACCTGCCGACGGATAGCAGCGGGCGAGCGCCGGCGCAGCGCCGGCGAGCACGAGGTCGTGGACGGCCGCGAACAGCAGCACCGGGCGGGCCTGCAGGTCGGGGGCTTCGGCCACCACCGAGAGCGCGGCGGGCTCCTCGGCGATGCGGGCGGCGAGCTCGACGTAGACCGTGTCGTGGGCCGGGTCGGCGGCGAAGGCCCGGAACCGTTCGGCCAGGCGGTCGTGCGCAACGGTCACGGCCGGCATCGTGGCACGCTGGCACCGTGGTGTCCCCCAGGGCGGCCGTCGTCGCCGGTGCGCTGGTGCTGATGTCGGCGGTGCCGGGCGCGTTCGTTCTCGGGCGTGCCACGGCACCATCGCACGGGCCGGTCCCGCCGCCCGGTGCAGCGGCGCCCGCGCGGCCCGGCCCAGCGCCCACCGCTGCGTCGGTCTCGCCCGGTTCCGGGTCGTTGGCCTCGCCGCTCGGGCGGGCCGAGGCAGCGGCCCAGGAGCCGGACCGGTGGCGGTCCCTCGGTGTGGTCGAGCTCGACGACGTCACGGTCCGACTCCACGAACACCCGGCGACCGCCGGGAACGGGACGGTGGAAGTCTGGTCGTCGGGTTGGCAACCGCCGGCGGGGTGCCGGCCGACCCGGTCGGTGACCGTGCAGGTCTCGAATCCGTCATGGGTCGAGACCCTCGAGCTCACCCGCGACGGCGCAGCCCGGTTCGGCGGCCGGTCGGTCGCAGGGCTGCTCGCGGGGATCGACGAGGGTGATCCCCGCTGGGTCGTGGCCGTGGTGGTGCCGGCGGGGAGTGCGACCGGTGACGGGCTGGTCGTCGAGTTGCCGGGCGGGAAGACCGTGGGGGCGGTGATCCGCGACGGCGTCGCCGTCGCCACGGCACCGGCCCCGGCGGGAGCCGACGATCGGCGCCTCGACGACGCAGTGTCGGTGCGCCTCGGCGGGGTCGCCGTGCCGATCGGGCGGTGGCGCGAGGCTGCCGGCCCGCCGGGCTGCGCACCGCCGGTCGTGTCGATGCCCCGACGGGATCCTGCGGCGACGGCTGCAGCGGAGTCGGTGGGACCGCTCGCGACGACGGTGCGAGACCTCGTCGGCACGGTGCTCGCCGGTCGTCGCGGGATGGCGACGCTCTCGGCTGCCATCGACGATCCCGGGCCCACCGGCGAGTTCGCAGCCGTCGAGCAGCAGATCGCGCGCGCCGGACGTCTCGGCGGCATGGTCCTCGCCCCCGAGGACTGGGTCGTGGTCGCGTCCGAGCGGATCGTGGTCCGCTACCACGTGTTCGCCCGGGAGATGGGCGCGACCTGGTGGGACCGCTTCGCCGTGCTGGTGCGCCGTGACGGGACCTGGCGGCTCACCCGCGACAGCGTGTGCGAGTTCGTGCTGCTGGCCAGCGCCGGTTGCCCGGACTGGCGGCTCGACCAGGGGCCGACGGCGCTCGCCGTCGGCGGCGGGCTCAGCCTCGGGTGAGCGAACCGTCCTCCATGAGGGCTTCCACCTGACGCTTGAGCGCCTTGGCCCACGTGGGGTGGGTGAGCATCCAGAACCGGCCCTCCCGGATGCCGTCGAGCACCAGTCGGCCGACCTCGTCGGGGTCCATTCCCTGGTCGAGCATCGACTGGACGTTGGCCGCGGCCCGGCCGTCGGCGGCGCTGTCCGACTTCGGCTTGGACTTGCTGGGCCGGTACGTGACGGAGTGGCGGCTGATGTCGGTGTTGATCGGCCCGGGGCACAGCACCGAGGCGTGCACGGGGCTCTTGCGGCCCCGCAGGTCGCGCTCGAGCGTGGCCATCAGCGCGACGGCACCGTGCTTCGCGACGTTGTACGCCGCCATGTAGCCGCCGGCGGTGAGCCCGGCCATCGACGACGTGGTGTTGATGTGGCCCTCCCCCTGGGCCTCCATGAGCGGGAGGAAGACCTTCACCCCGTAGATCGGGCCCCACAGGTCGACGTCGATGATCCAGCGCCAGTCCTCGAGGCGGATGTTCGCCGTCGGTGTCGGGATCCCGATGCCTGCGTTGTTGCACAACACGTGCACGGCACCGAACCGCTCGAGTGCCGCAGCGGCCAGCGCCTCCACGTCCTCGAGGTTCGACACGTCGCAGCGCACGCCGATCGCCTCGGTGCCCGCACCGTGCAGCTCGGCCACGGCGGCATCGCGCATCTCGGCGTCGAGGTCGGCGATGACGATCCGCATCCCGGCACCGGCGAAGGCCCGGACCATCCCCCGGCCGATCCCGCTCGCGCCACCCGTGACGACGGCGACCTTCCCGGCGAGTTCCATCACGACACCCCCAACGACGCATAGACGGCCCGCAGGAGCGTGTGGGCCCGGTCGTCGCCGACGGTGCCTTCGCCCATGCGGTTCATCACGTAGGCCATCGTGAACCCGGCGTCGACGTCGTTCACGACGAGCGAGCCACCCCAGCCACCCCAGTAGCAGACCCGCGGGTTGGGCGAGATCGGTGCCCGGGGCGAGTTCAACCCGTAGCCGACCCCGAAGGTGACCCCGATGCCGAGCACGAGATCCCGCCCGGCGGCCTGCACGTCGAAGATGCGCTCGATCACCGGCGTGCTGAGCAACTCGACGCCACCGATCCGACCGCCGTTCGACACCGCAGCCTGGGTCAGGGCGACACCGCGGGCGTTGCCGTGACCCCCGGCGGCGGGGATCTCGGCCCGCCGCCACGGGATCTCCCAGGACTGCTCGGCGACCAGACGCGGGTTCGCCGCACGGTACGGGATCGACGTCTTGTCGGGGCCCGTCCCCGAGCCGCCGCCGGCGGGCAGCACTGGCGGCGCCGGGATCACGAGACCGACGCGGTGGTCGTGCTCGGGCCCGGTGCCGATGAACATGTCGGCGCCCAGCGGCCCGGCGACCTCCTCGGCGAAGAACCGTCCGACGGAGCGACCGTCGACGCGGCGCACGACCTCGCCGACCAGGTTGCCCTGGCTGACGGCGTGGTAGCCCGACTTCCAGCCCGGTTCCCACCACGTCGCCTGCTCGGCCAGCAGCCCGGTCACCTTGTCCCAGTCGTACAGGTCGGTGCCCTCGAGGCGCTCGTCCCAGCCCGGCAGCCCGGCGGTGTGCGACAGCAGGTGGCGCACGAGCACGTTGCCCTTGCCGTTGGCGCCGAACTCGGGCCAGTACCGCTCGACGGGGGCGTCGACGTCGACGAGGCCGCGGCTCGCCAGCACGAGCAGGGCGAGGCAGCTCATCGTCTTGGTCGTCGACCAGACGTTGACGATCGTGTCTCGCTGCCACGGCGTGGTGCCCGCGACGTCGAGCGTGCCGCCCCACAGGTCGACCACCGGCTCGCCGTGCAGCACCACCGCGCACGACGCCCCGACGTCGCCGTTGCGCTCGAAGTTCGTGGCGAACGCGTCCTTCACCGCGGCGAAGCGGTCGCCGCACTCCCCGCTGATGTCGACCATGGGCCCCCTCCGGTCCGGCGCGACCGTATCCGTTCCTCCCCGTCGCTCGTCGACGGCGATGGCCGACCCCGCCTGCGGGGCCCGGTGTCCACGGAATGGAATTCCCGGTGGCTCGCCGTGGTCGGGCGTGGTGAGGTCGCCCTGTTCGAGGAGGTCGGCCGATGGGCGATGCGCAGCGAGGGGCTGGGCGAGTTGAGGTGGTCGAGGCCGCTCGTCGGCTCGAGCTCGCCGAGCAGGACCGCAGGCCGTGCGCGCCGGTACGGGACCTCGTCGCCGACGTGGCGACCGCCTACGAGGTGCAAACGCTCAACAACGAGGCCCGTCTCGCCCGAGGGTGGCGGCCGGTCGGTTGGAAGGTGGGCCTCACGAATCCGGTCGTACAGAAGCAACTCGGTGTCGATCAGCCGGACTTCGGCCGGTTGTTCGCTCCGATGGCGGTGCTGGACGACCTGCCGGCCGACGTGACGCTCCTGCAGCCGCGCGTCGAGGCCGAGGTCGCCTTCGTGTTGGAACGCGACCTGACCGGGCCGTCGGTCACCGCGATCGACGTGGTGCGCGCGACAGCCTTCGTGCTGCCCGCCATCGAAATCGTCGATTCCAGGATCGATCGGTGGGACATCTCGATCGTCGACACCATCGCCGACAACGCGTCGAGTGCAGCGTTCGTCGTGGGTGCGCACCCGGTGTCGCTCTCGAGCGTCGACCTGCGCGAGGTTCGGATGGAGCTGCGCGGGACGGACGGCACGGTGCTGTCCTCCGGCGGCGGTGCGGCCTGCCTCGGCCATCCGGTCAACGCCGTGGTCTGGCTGGCCAACACCTTGACCGCTCTCGGCTCACCACTTCGGGCCGGGGACCTCGTGCTCTCCGGCGCGCTCGGACGGATGGTCGACGTGGCCGCCGGAGCGGTCTACGAGGCAGCGATCGAGGGTCTCGGTACGGTGCGAGCTCGGTTCGGCTGACGTGTTCCAACCTCCGGAATCCACCGCTGACCGGGCTGTGAGGCCCATGCGATCCTCACCCCGGGAGCGTTGGCTCGTACTGCCACCGATCTCACCGATCGATTCATCCAGGGGGGGTGAATGATCGACGCACTGCGTCCTTCCCAACAAGACTCGGCGTCCCCGATCCGGCGTCGGCTGGTCCCGCCGGCCGTGATGCTCGTGTTCTCGCTCGTGGCACCGTTCACGCTCGCCGACACCGAGTACTACGCGATCCTGACGTTGGCGGCGATCTTCGGCATCGTCGCCGTGTCGCTCGATCTCCTGCTCGGGTACGCCGGCTTGTTGTCGCTCGGCCAGACCGTGCCGTTCGGCGTGGCGGCGTACACCTCCGCGGTCCTCACCTCGACCCACGGACTGCGTCCGGAATTGGCCGCCGTCGCAGCGGTGATGGCGGCGATCGCCGTCGCCGTGGTGGCGAGCCCGATCCTTCGCCTCGAGGGGTTCTACTTCGCGCTCGCGACGCTCGGTCTCGTCCTCATCTTCGAGGCCGTCTCGCGGAACTGGTTGTCGGTGACCGGTGGGTCGTCGGGCTTCGTCGGGATCGAACCGCTCACGCTCGGGCCTCTCACACTGCGCAGCGCGACGGCCAACTTCTTGCTGGCGTGGCTGTGTCTCACCGCCGTGACGCTCGTGGCGGTCAACGTCACCCGGTCCCGATTCGGCCGAGGGATGCTGGCGATCCACGAGGATCCGCGGGCGGCGAGTGCCCTGGGGGTGTCGGTCAGCTCGGTGAAGATCCGGATCTGGATCTTCGCCGCCGGGGTGTCCGGTGTCGCAGGCGTGATCTACTGCCACTACCTCCGGTTCCTCTCCCCCGAGCAGTTCGGCCAGACACCGGCGATCGTGCTCGTCGCTGCGATCGTGATCGGTGGCACCGGCACGGTGTACGGGCCGGTGGTCGGCGTCGTCGTGGTGCGGCTGCTCCCGGCACTGTTCGACGGCTTCCAGGAACGGTCCGTGCTGGTGTACGGCGCTGCGATCATCCTGTTCACGGTGCTCTGGCCGCGCGGGCTCGTCGGCGCTGCCACCGACGTGGTGAAGCGGATCCGCTCCGCCCGTGCCGCTCGCTCCGCCGGGAGGTCGGTGCCGTGAGCACGCTCGTGCGTACCCATGCGGTGTCGCGCCGTTTCGGTGGTCTCCAGGCGGTCGACGACGTCGACCTCGAGGTCCTCGAAGGCGAGGTGCTCGGACTCATCGGCCCGAACGGCGCCGGCAAGACCACCTTCGTGAACCTGCTGTCGGGACACCTCGCCTGCAGCTCGGGCCGTGTCGAATTCGCCGGCGCCGAGATCACGCACTGGCCGCCGCACCGTCGAGCGCGCGCCGGGCTCGTACGGACCTTCCAGCAGGTTCGGCTCTTCCCTCAGCTGTCGGTGCGGACCAACGTCGAGATCGGCGCGTTCCAACGCGGCGTGAGCGGTCTGCTGCAGGCCGCCGTCGCCTCCCGGCGGGCCCGCCAGGACGAGCACACCCTGCACGACGCAGCGACTGCCGCCCTCGAATCGCTCGGTCTCTCGGGACGGGCCGAGACGCCCGCCGGCGAACTCAGCACCGGCGAGCAGCGGCTCGTCGGCATGGCCCGGGCGCTGGCGGCCCGCCCGCGACTGCTGGTGCTCGACGAGCCGGCTGCCGGGTTGAACGAATCGGAGACCGTGGTGCTCCAGGCGGCCATCCGGTCGCTCCCGGCGCAGGGGATCACGACCGTGGTGGTCGAGCATCACATGAAGCTGATCATGGCCGTCTGCGATCGGATCGCCGTGCTCACCGAGGGCCGACTGCTCGCCGTGGGCTCCCCGGCCGAGGTGCGCTCGGACAGCCGCGTGATCGAGGCCTATCTCGGACGGTCGGCGGCATGACCCTGCGCCTGTCGGAGGTCCACGGTGGCTACGGCGCCACGAAGGTGCTCGTCGGGGTGAGCGTCGAGGTCGAACCCGGCTCGGTCGTCGCGCTCCTCGGGAGCAACGGGGCCGGGAAGACCTCGACGTTGCGAGCGGTCGCCGGGCTGTTGAGCCTCACCGCCGGCAGCGTGTCCGTCGACGGCAACGATCTCGCTCGCCGTCGACCGTGCGATCGCCCGGCCGACGGCATCGGCCACGTGCCCGAGGGCCGCCAGCTCTTCGCCGGGATGAGCGTCCTCGACAACCTGCGTCTCGGTGCCTACGCCACGCGCCGGGCCACCGAGGAGATGCTCGGTGAGGTCTTCGCGCTGTTCCCGGTCCTGGCCGAGAAGCGACGCGCCCGGGCCGGCAGCCTGTCCGGGGGGCAGGCGCAGATGTTGGCGATCGGGCGGGCCCTGATGTGCCGGCCCCGCTACCTGTTGCTGGACGAGCCCTCGCTGGGGCTCAGCCCGATGAACGTCGACCGGGTCTTCGAGACGATCCTCGAACTGGCCCATCGTGGCGTCGGGATCATGCTCGCCGAGCAGAACGCGTCTCGGGCACTCGAGATCGCGCAGACCGGATACGTGCTCGATCAGGGGCGGGTCACCATCAGCGGCCCCGGCAACGAGCTGCTGGGTCGGTCGGAGATCGTCGAGAGCTACCTCGGGGGGGCGAGCGCCTGATGTCGACCTTCCTGCAGTTCCTCTTCGGCGGCCTGGTGTCGGGCGCGATCTTCGCCCTCATCGCGCTCGGTTGGGTGCTGATCTACAACGTCTCGGGCGTGCTCAACCTCGCCCAGGGCGAGTTCGTGATGATCGGCGCCCTCGTCTTCGTCGAGCTTCGCGGCACCTACGAGCTCCCGGTGTTGGTGTCGATCGCGGGGGCGGTGGCCGCCGCGGTCGCCGTCGCCGTCGTGCTCGACATCGTGATCCTGCGGCGGCTGCGCAACGACCAGATGGTGCCGATGGTGCTGGTCACCGTCGGGGCGTCGGTGGTCCTGCGAGAGATCGCGCAGGAGATCTTCGGCAAGGACCCG
>JBILVB010000260.1:0-3290 GCA_044370695.1 Acidimicrobiales bacterium
TCTTCGTCGCCGACGGCGCCGAGCGCGTCGGCGACCCGGTCGACGCGTTCGAGTCCGAACGGATCGAGTGGGTCACCCCCGAGCGGATCCGCGCCGAGATCCGGGCCGGGCGCATGCCCGACGGCATGTCGCTCACGGGTGTGCTGTGGTGGCTCGGCCTCGAGGGCTGAGCCACCACCCCGTATCAGCGCCGGAACAACCCGCCTTCGAGCAGCAACTTGAGCGAGCGGAACGCCCGCTCGTGCCGGTCGGCATCGCCGGTCTGCACGCCCAGCATCACCATCCCGTTCAGCACCGCGTTCACGAGGTCGGTGACCGCTTCGGCGTCCACCGACCCGGCGAGCTCGCCCCGCTCGACCGCCTCGGCGACGAAGCGGCCGAAGAACGACACGGCGTTGTGCCGCAACGGGGCGACGCGCGCACCGAGCTCGGGGTGGCGGGCCGACTCGGTGCCGACGAGTGCGACGAAGCCCGCCAACGACGGATCGGCCCGGTTGAGCGCCACGGCGGTGTCGCACGCAGCGAGCAGCCGGGCCGGGAACCCCTCCACCGCCGCCATCGCTGCGGCGAACTCGCCGTAGACGAGTTCCTGCACGTCTTCGTAGACGGCGACGAACAGGTCGACCTTCGACGGGACGTAGTGGTAGATCGCCCCGGCAGTGACCCCGGCCTCGGCGGCGACGTCCTTGTTGGTCGTCGCGTCGAACCCGACGCGGGCGAACGAACGCCGTGCGGCATCGAGGATCCGGCGGCGGGTGTCGCCGGCGTCGATCGCCGGCGGCCGGCCGAGCCGCCTCGGGGCGGCGACGCCGCCCATCAGCCCTCGGCGGCCTTGCGGCCGGTGCGCGGGCCGCCGGTGCCCGGTTCGACGGGGATGCCGTACTTGGCCCGGTTGTGGGCGTGGCCGACGTGTTGCAGCGAGAACGCCGATCGCCAGGCCGTGTACTGGCCCTGGGCCTCGAGCATCTGGTTCACGCTCTCCTTGGCGAGCTTCAGCGCGAAGCTCGGCCGCAGGGCGATCCTCGCGGCCATCGCCAGCGTGAACTCGTGCAGGTCGGCGCGGGGCACGACGTGGTTCACCATGCCGCGGATGCGGGCTTCCTCGGCCGTGATCCAGTCCCCGGTGAACAGCAACTCCTTGGCCTTGCGAGCACCCCACTCCCATCCGTGGCCGTGCACCTCGATCCCGTTCACCCCGAACGCGACCGTGGGGTCGGAGAACAGCGCGTCGTCGGCCGCGATGATCACGTCCGCGATCCACAGCAGCGCGAGGCCGCCGGCGATCGTCTTGCCCTGGGCGGCGGCGAGCACCGGCTTGGGCAGGTTGCGCCACCGCCAGCACATGTCGAAGTAGACCTCCTGCTCGTAGGCCATCTGGCCTTCCTCGCCGGGGAGGTCGAACCCGCCGTACGGGAACACGTGCTCGAACGCCGACATCGGCGTGGCGTCCCGGCTGTCATGGCCGGAGTTGAAGTGCGGGCCCTCGGCGTCGAGCACGATCACCTTGACGTCGGTGCGCCGCGCCGCGTCGTCGAACGCCGCGTTCAGCTCGTAGGTCATCGCCTTGTTCTGGGCGTTGCGGGCCTGGGGTCGGTCGAGCGTGACCCGGGCGATGCCGTGCTCACCCGGGTCGATGATCTCGTAGCGAAGCGTCTCGAACGTGCCCTGCTCACCCATGCCGGGGACGGTAGCCCACCGACCTCAGCGCACACCCATGACCGCGTCGAGCCAGTCGTGGTAGTGCTGCACACGGGCTTCGTCGTCGCACAGCCGGGCCGCGCGGAACCCCCGAGAGTGCATGCCGCGCTGGACGTCGCGGATGTAGTGGACGTCCTGGTCGATGGTGATCGTCATCGTCTTGCGTCCGGCGATGACGTCCTCCTGGTCGAACTCGTCGTGCTCGGGCCGCACCGGCTGTTCGAACAGCGTCGAGGGGTGCGGCTCGTAGGGCACACCCGCCCGCCCGGCCACCGCGGCATCGGGGGCCATCCGGAAGGTGAGCTTGTCCCAGAAGCACACGTTCGGATCGGTCGGGTGGGGTCGGGCCCGCATCAGCAGCGCCGAGTCGGGCTGGACGGTGATCATCGTGTTCGGGAACAGGTTGTACTGCTCGATGTCGCTCAGGCGCTCGTCGCTCAACCGGTCGTAGTCGAACCCCAGGCCCGGGGCCACCTCCCGGCGGATCTTCTGGACGTCGCGCCGGAAGTCGAGGACCCGGCCGACGTAGTCGTCGGGGTCGATCCCGAGGACCTTCATCTGGTGACGCATGAAGACGTTCGGCTCGTCGGGCACCGGGAGCCGGGTGTTCACGGTGTGACCGTCGATCACGACCCCCGTGTGACCGTTCGCGAACAACTCGATCAGCGCGGTCGGGCAGTCGAACAGGAGGGCGTGCTGCGGGTGGATGTGCTCCACGTGGTACAGCTCCCCGAAGTTGTCGAACACCGCCTTCCAGTTGCAGTCGAGCCGCACGGTCTGGTCCCCGACGAGCACCATGTCCTCGAGCCGGTAGGGCTCCACCCGTTCGGCGACGCCCCCGAGCCAGGACCGCAGCGGGGCGACGTCGTGGTCCATGCACACGAACACCAGGCCACCCCAGGCGTCGACCCGGACCCGCTGCAGCGAATGCCGGGCCCGGTCCACGCCACCGGTGAAGCGGTCGTTGTCGGGGACGACCACCAGCCGACCGTCCGGCCGGTAGGTCCAGCCGTGGTAGCCGCACACGATGCTCTTCGCGCAGCCCTGGCCGTCGGTGAGGCGCATCCCGCGGTGCTGGCAGCTGTTGTACGAGGCTGCGAGCGTACCGTCGTCGGCCCGGGCGACGATCACCGATTCCCGGCCGATGTCGAACGTGACGTACTGCCCGGGTTCGGCGACGTCGCGCTCGAGGCAGGCGAACAGCCAGACCCGGGGCCACAGGCCAGAGGCCTCCTGTACGGCCCAGGCCGGCGACACGTAGCGCTCGGCGGTGATCGGGCCCGGCGGCACCGGTGGCGCCTGGTGGACGACGGTCGGGCGGGCCTGGACCCGTTGCATCTCGACGCTCCCCTCGGAGCGGACCCGGCACCGCTGCCGGCGTTCCCGCTCGGAGCACGCTAGCGGCACGGTCCGGCACCCGGGTTCGGCAAGGAATCCTCAGGGTCGGGCCGTGAGGCTCACGGTGTGACCCCGGCGGCCGACCCCGAGCGTGTGGCCCGGAGAACGTCGTCGTCCCGCCTGTGCGCCGTCATCGTCGCAGCCGGCATCGTCGGAGGCCTGAGCGCCGTCGACGCAGGCGTCGCTGCGGCCGC
>JBILVB010000261.1:0-3285 GCA_044370695.1 Acidimicrobiales bacterium
CGTCGTGCTCGACATCGTGATCCTGCGGCGGCTGCGCAACGACCAGATGGTGCCGATGGTGCTGGTCACCGTCGGGGCGTCGGTGGTCCTGCGAGAGATCGCGCAGGAGATCTTCGGCAAGGACCCGCTGCGCACCAAACCGTTGCTCGACGGCGACCCGCTCAGCATCGGTGGAGCGACGGTGCTCCCGCACACCCTGCTGCTGTGGGCGACGGTGGTCGTGCTCGTCTTGCTGCTGACGTTGTTCTTCGCCCGGAGCCTCGTGGGCAAAGCGATGCGGGCCTGTCACGAGAACGCGCTGGGGGCCCAGGTGGTCGGTGTGAGCCCGCAGCGGATGCGCACGGCGGCCTTCGCCCTCTCGGCCGCCCTCGGCGCGATCGCCGGGGTGCTGATCGTCCCGGTCACGTCGATGTCGTGGAACGGCGGCACCGCGCTGGGGTTGAAGGGGTTCGTCGCCGCGACGTTCGGTGGCCTCGGCAGCCTGCCGGGCGCGGTCGTCGGCGGCATCGCCATCGGCATCATCGAGGCGCTGGCGGCCGGCTACGTCTCGTCCGCCTACAAGGACGTCTTCGCCACCTTGGTCCTGCTGGCGCTGCTGCTGGCACGACCGCAGGGGTTGCTCGGCGCGTCGCAGCGCGACGAACGCGTCGGCGGTGGTCTCGTGCCCCGCCTGAGTGCCGCAATGCGGACTCGAACGGGGGGTCGAGGCGGGAGCGCAGCGCAGCAAGGAGCCGTCACCGACGGCGAACCACCAACAAGGGAGAACCCATGAGGAAGTCACTACCGGTCAGCGCCCTGGTGGTGCTGTGCGTCGCGGCGCTCGGCGCCTGCGGCGACGACGACTCGACGTCGTCGGCCACGACGAAGGCCTCGGCTACGACGGTGGCCTCGAGTGCGGCACCCACGACGGCGGCGGCCACCACGGCGGCGGCCACCACGGCGGCGGCGACGACCGCCGCACCGAAGCCGGGCCCGCCGATCAAGATCGGCGCCGTCCTTTCGGTCACCGGTCCGGGCTCCTCGCTCGGGGCGCAGCAGAAGAACACCCTCGAGATGCTCACCGAGCAGCTCAACGCGGCCGGCGGGTTCAAGGGCCGCAAGGTCGAGCTGAAGGTTGCCGACGACCAGTCGAACCCCGACCGCGCCGTCGAGCAGACCCGGGCCCTCATCCAGGAGTTCAAGCCGACCGCCATCGTCGGTGCGTCACTGTCCGGTAGCTGCCTTGCGACGAAGCCCGTCACCCAGGAGGCCGGGGTGCTGCAGTACTGCCTGTCGGCGGCCAACATCCCGACACCGGCGCCGCTGTACTTCTCGGCGCAGTCACCGCTGGGAGCCTGGATCGGCAACCTGCCCTTCGAGTACTTCAAGGAGAAGGGCTTCAAGAAGATCGGTTGTCTCGCCTCCGACGATGCCTCGGGGCAGTTGACCGTCGGCGTGCTGAAGCCGGCGGCCAAGGGCGCCGGGATCGAGTTGTTCACCGAGAACTTCAACATCGCGGACGTGGATGTCTCCGCCCAGCTCACTCGACTGCGGGACAAGGGCCTCGACGCGATGTACGTGTGCACGAGCGGCACCGGAGTCGTCACGGTCCTCCAGGGCATGAAGCAGCTCGGGATCAACCTGCCGACCTGGATCGGGTCGGGTTCGGCCAGCCTTCCGGTGGCGGCGCTCATCAAGGACCTGTTGCCGTCGAAGGGCGTGCTCACCGGTGGCGAGAAGATCCAGGTCTTCGAGGCGTTGCCGGCTGACGACCCGCAGGCCAAGCAGATCCAGGCCTTCGCCACGGCGTACCAGGCGAAGTTCAACTCCCGGCCGGACCTGTTCGCCGCCTCGGCCGCCGACGCGTTCAACATCCTGCTCGTCGCCATCGAGGGCGCCGGCGAGGGTGCGAACGCCGCTGCCATCGCCAAGTACATGGAGGACAAGGTCGACTACACCGGTGTGCAGTTGACGTACAACTTCACCCCGGAGGACCACCGCGGGACCGGGTTGTCGGGGATCGTGGTCGAGTTCACCGACAAGGGCGCGTTCAAGTTCGTCAAGCAGTTCAAGACGGTGACCGACTACGTCGCCGCCGGCTCGAAGTGACCGACGCCGTGTCGTCGAGCGAAGTGGTGCAGATCAACGGACTCGACGTGGTGCGCCGGACCGTCCCTTGCGGGACGGTCCGGCTGCGGTGCCACGACGTCGGCTCCGGTGCTCCCGTCGTGCTCCTCCACGGCGGAGGTCCGGGGGCTTCGGCCCTCGGGAACTTCGCCGGCAACCTGCCCGAGTTGTCGAAGCACTTCCGGGTCCTCGCCGTCGACCTGCCCGGGTACGGCGGCTCGGACAAGCCGGTCTACGACGGCCCGTACCAGCCGTTCGCAGCGGATTCGGTGGCCGCCCTCCTCGATGCGCTCGAGGTGCCGAAGGCGGCGGTGATCGGGAACTCCCTCGGCGGCGGCGTGGCGCTCCACCTCGCGCTGGGGCACGCGGCCAAGGTCGACAAGCTCGTGCTCATCGGCGCCGCAGGCGGCTCGCCGAGCTTCATCGTGCCCTCGCCGAGCGAGGGCACGCGCCACCTCACCGGCTTCTACGCGCCGCCCGGGCCGAGCCCGGAACGCATGGAGGCCTTCATGCGGGTGATGCTCTACGACCAGGCGCTCATCACCCCCGAGATGGTGCAGAGCCGTTTCGCCGAAGCCGTCGTGGACGAGGTCCGGGTCGGGGTGGAGCGCGTCTACGCCGCGCTCGCCGGCGGCGCATCGGTGACCGGTGAGCAGCTGTGGAAGCGGGTCGACGAGGTGAAGCACCCCACGCTCCTGGTGTGGGGTCGGGACGACCGGATGCTGCCGCTCGACGGAGGGCTCTACCTGTTGAGCCGCATGGGCGACGCTCGTCTCCACGTGTTCCCGCGCTGCGGGCACTGGGCCCAGCTCGAACACCGTGACGCCTTCAACCGGCTGGTCACGGACTTCCTTTCCCACTAGACCCGCAGTTGCGGGACCTGGCCTCGGGAGTCGCCATGGCACCAACGGACATCGATGACGGCCTCGCCGCCCGCCTTCGGGAGGCCGAGCGCAAGATCCGCGACGGGTTCATCCCGACCTGGATCTACAACGATCCCGACGTCTATCGCCTCGAGCGGGAGCGACTCTTCACCCGGGCCTGGGTGTACCTGGCCCACACGTCCGAACTCCCGCACGACGGCTCGTTCGTCGTGCGGGAGATCGCCGACACGAGCGTGCTGGTCGTGCGCGGGAGCGACGGCGAGATCCGCACGTTCCTCAACCAGTGCACGCATCG
>JBILVB010000262.1:0-3262 GCA_044370695.1 Acidimicrobiales bacterium
AGAAGTAGTCGTTCGTGTCGCCCCACGCGGCGAACACCTGCGTGGTCGAACGTTCGACGCACGGATCCGCCACCGAGGTGAACGCGTGCGCACCCCGGCACCGGCGCTCAACGCAGTGGCCAGGGCGACGGCAACCCCCGTGCGCCGCCAGCGGCGATCCGGACCGTTCTTACCGTCTCGAGTGTTCTGCATGCTCGGGCGATCGGAGCGGCCCAACGGACCTCAAGGGTCCGGGAGAACGCCTGCCGTTCCCTAAACCGTATTCGAACACCGCGTGGCCGATCCGGGACCCTCCCGTACGGAGCACGCACGGGTCCGCGGCGATTGCCGCACGGCCCCTGCGCCCGGCGCAGCGATCCTTTCGGGGGCCCCATAGTGTCATCGGTCATGCCGGTCGAGCCCTACACCCCCCGCACCGACGTCGCCGTCGACGCCACGACGCTGTCGGACGTGAACTTCTGGCTCGCGCCCCGGGAGCACCGGGAGGACGTGTTCGCCACCCTGCGGGAGCACCATCCCGTGTTCTGGTGCGAAGAGGCCGAGGTGCCGCCGTTCCCCCACGGTCCCGGCTACTGGTCGCTCACGCGCTACGAGGACGTCTGGCAGGCCAGCCGCAATCCACAGCTGTTCTGCTCGGGCAAGGGTTCCAACATCCCGGACCTGCCGATGGAGATCGCCGAGTTCTTCGGCTCGATGATCGCCATGGACGACCCCCGGCACCACCGGCTGCGGTCGCTGGTGTCGGCGGGCTTCACGCCGAAGATGATCAACCGGGTCGAGGGCTACGTGCAGGACAAGGCCCGCACGATCGTCGACGACCTGCTGGAGCGGTTCCCCGATGGCGAGTGCGACTTCGTCGAAGAGGTCGCCGCCCTGCTCCCCCTGCAGATCATCTGCGAGATGATGGGCATACCGGCCGCCGATCACAAGCAGATCTTCAACTGGACCAATGTGATCCTCGGCGCTGGCGACCCGGACTACGGCGGCAGCTTCGAGCACCTGCTCCAGGTGTCGATGGCGATGTTCACCTTCGCTCAGGAGCTCGGCCAGGCCCGCTTGGACCACCCCGGCGACGACCTGACCACGGCGCTCATGCACGCCGAGGTCGACGGTGAGCGACTGACCACCCAGGAGTTCGGCAGCTTCTTCATCCTGCTGGTGGTCGCCGGCAACGAGACCACCCGCAACGCCATCAGCCACGGCATGCGGATGCTCACCGCGCATCCCGATCAGAAGGCGTCGTGGTGGAACGACTTCGACCGGCACGCGAAGACCGCCGTCGAGGAGATCGTCCGGTGGGCCTCGCCGGTGATCCACTTCCGGCGCACCGCCACCGCCGACACCGAGATCGCCGGGGTCCCGATCAAGGCCGGCGACAAGGTCGTCTACTGGTACAACTCAGCCAACCGTGACCACCGTCGCTTCGCCGACCCGTACCGCTTCGACATCACGAGGGATCCGAACCCCCACGTCGGCTACGGCGCCGGGGGCCCGCACTTCTGCCTGGGGGCCAACCTCGCCCGACGGGAGATCACCGTGATGTTCCGCGAGCTCGCCCACCGTCTCCCCGATCTGCGCATCACCGGGGAGCCCGCCCTGCTGCAGTCCAACTTCATCAACGGCATCAAGCGCCTGCCCTGCGCCTGGAAGTAAGAGAGAACCGTCATGCCCCTGGCCCAGTCCCTCACCGTCGACGGCATCGAACTCGGGACCCCGTCGTTCTGGCGCAAGCCGCTCGCCGAGCGCCACGCCGCGTTCGCTCGGTTGCGGGCCGAGCAGCCCGTCGCGTTCCACAAGGAGCTCGAGATGGCCGTCGAGGGTGCCATCGCCGGGCCCGGGTTCTGGTCGCTCACCCGCTACGAGGACATCCGGGAGGTGAGCCGCAAGCCCTGGCTGTTCTCCTCGGCCCAGGGCATCACCGTCGGCGAGACCCAGCCCGAGTTCCTCGAGTTCTTCGGCTCGATGATCGTGATGGACGACCCCCGGCACGCGAAGTTCCGGCTGCTCGTGCAGAAGGGCTTCACCCCCAAGACCGTCGCCCAGGTCAACGAGTCGGTGCGGGTCCGGGCCCGCAAGCTCGTCGAGGACGCCCGGGCGACGGGGGGAACGTGCGACTTCGTCGAGGCCTTCGCCGCCCCGCTGCCGCTGCAGGTCATCTGCGACATGCTCGGCGTCCCCGCCGCCGACGAGAAGCAGATCTTCGACTGGACCAACGTCATCCTCGGCGTCGGCGACCCGGACTTCGGCGGCTCGATCGAGGCCCTCGGCGCGGCTGCGCTCGGCATGTTCAGCTACGCCCAGTCGCTCGGTCAGGACCGCCTGGCCAACCCCCGGGAGGACATCACCTCGGCGCTCATGCACGCCGAGGTCGACGGCCAGCGGCTGAGCGCCGCGGAGTTCGGGAGCTTCTTCATCCTGCTCGCCGTCGCCGGCAACGAGACCACCCGCAACGCCATCTCGTGGGGCGCGAAGATGCTCACCGAGCACCCCGACCAGCGCGCCGCCTGGATGGCCGACCCGTCGCTCACGCCCGGTGCCATCGAGGAGATCGTGCGATGGGCCACCCCGGTGATCCACATGCGCCGAGTCGCCAACGAAGACACCGTGATCGGCGACCAGAAGATCGAGGCCGGCGACAAGGTGGCCATGTGGTACTGGTCCGGAAACCGTGACGAGTCGGTGTTCGCCGACGGCCACGCCTTCGACATCCGGCGTGAGAACGCCCGCGAGCAGGAGGGCTACGGCGCCGGCGGCCCGCACTTCTGCCTCGGGGCGAACCTCGCCCGCCGGGAGATCCAGGTGATGTTCGAGGAACTGTTCACCGGGCTCCCCGACCTCGAGATCACCGGTGAGCCAGACCGCCTGCAGTCGGCGTTCATCAACGGCATCAAGCGGATGCCGTGCAGCTTCTCGGTGTGAGCACCGGCTAGGCCGAGAACAACGCCTCGACGAATTCGTCGGGGTCGAACGAGACGAGGTCCCCGATCGTCTCGCCCAGCCCGACGAGCTTCACCGGGATGCCGAGCTCGGTCTCGATGGCGAACACGACACCACCTTTGGCCGAACCGTCGAGCTTGGTGAGGACCACCCCGGTCACCTCGGTCGCCTGGGCGAACTCCTTGGCCTGGTTCAGCCCGTTCTGGCCCGTCGTCGCGTCGATGACGAGCAGCACCTCGGTGACCCGGCCCGGCTCCCGGCCGGCCACCCGACGCACCTTGCGCAGTTCGTCCATGAGGTTCGTCTTGGTGTGCAGGCGACCGGC
>JBILVB010000118.1:0-11932 GCA_044370695.1 Acidimicrobiales bacterium
CGGCGTTGCGGTGGCGGGCCGGGTCGGGCCGGTCGAGCAGGCCCCGGGCGAAGGGTCGCCGGAACGACACCCGCACCCCGCCCGTGTACAGGTTCGGACCGCCCCAGTCGTTGTAGGCGTTCCAGGTCGACGTCGACAGCACCAGCAGGATCGGTGACGTCGGGCGGTCGGCGGGCGCACGAACGCAGAACCCGGCGTGGCGCAACGCGATGGAGCCGTCCTCCCTCGTGGTGCGTAGCCGGACCTCGTACCACCCGGGGATCCAGTCCTCCCCGACGCGCACGCTCCACGACCGCGCCCAACCCGCTCCGGCCGCCGCTGCGTCGTCCGGGACGGTTCCCGGCGCGACCGCCACCTGGGTGGTGGCGACCGCCGGTCCGCCCGGGGCTCTCGCGATGTCGACCGTGCACGTGAGCGGGCTCTCGGCCGGTCGGACGCGTCCCGAGAGACGGGCGACGGTGGCGCCCAGGTGGAGTTGCACCTGGTCTCCGGGGACGTAGGAGAGCCGGTCGGAATAGCCCTCGACGGCCGGTGCGGGCTCGCTGGTCATGTTTTCGAACCTAATCGGCGGTCACGATGCAAATCCTCGGGGTGTAGATTCCGTCACACCGGGGTCGCCATGGGGACGGCAACGGAGAGGTGAGGGGGTTGAGGCGATGACCGATATCGCCGATCAGTCGCCGGAATCACCGGAACTGCTCGACCACGTCGTCATCCGGTTCGCCGGTGACTCGGGTGACGGCATGCAGCTCACGGGTGACCGGTTCACGTCCGTGTCGGCCTCGTTCGGGAACGACCTGTCGACCTTGCCGGACTTCCCGGCCGAGATCCGGGCCCCAGCGGGCACGGTCAACGGGGTGTCGAGCTTCCAGGTCCACATCTCGGACCACGACATCATGACCCCGGGCGATGCACCCAGCGTGCTCGTGGCGATGAACCCGGCGGCGCTGAAGGCCGATCTGGGTCGGCTCGAGCAGGGCGGGACCTTGATCCTCAACAGCGACGCGTTCGAGGCCCGCGATCTGCACAAGGCGGGCTACGAGGTCGACCCCCGCCACGACGGTTCGCTCGAGGCGTACCGGGTGATCGAGGTGCCGATGACCTCGCTCACGATGAAGTCGGCCGAGCCGCTCGGGGTGAAGCCTCGGGACGCAGAGCGCAGCAAGAACTTCTTCGCCCTCGGGTTGATCTCCTGGATGTACACCCGACCGATCGATGCGACCTTGCAGTGGATCCAGGACCGCTTCGGGCGCACCGCCCAGATCGCCGGGGCCAACCGGGCGGCCTTCCTCGCGGGCTTTCATTACGGCGAGACCACCGACACCTTCGGCCACCGCTTCCAGGTGCGCCCTGCGGCCCTGCCGCCGGGCGAGTACACGAACATCAACGGCAACACGGCGCTCGCGTGGGGACTCGTCGCGGCCGGCCAGCTCGCCCACCTGCCGGTCACGCTGGGCTCGTACCCGATCACCCCGGCCTCGGACATCCTCCACGAACTGTCCAAGCACAAGAACTTCGGCGTACGCACCGTGCAGGCAGAAGACGAGATCGCCGCCGCGGGCATCGCGCTCGGCGCCGCCTACGCCGGCCACCTCGGGGTCACGACCACCTCGGGCCCCGGGGTGGCGCTCAAGAGCGAGACCGTGAGCCTGGCCGTGAGCCTCGAGCTGCCGATGCTGATCATCGACATCCAGCGGGGCGGTCCCTCGACCGGGCTCCCCACCAAGACCGAGGCGGCCGACCTCAACCTTGCGGTGTACGGCCGTCACGCCGAGGCGCCGGTGCCGGTCGTCGCCGCCTACAGCCCGGCCCACTGCTTCGAGGCCGTGATCGAGGCGGCCCGCATCGCCCTGAAGTACCGGACGCCGGTCTACTTCCTCTCCGACGGGTACCTGGCCAACGGCTCCGAGCCGTGGCGGCTCCCGGACGTCGAGGCCCTTCCCGACATCTCCGTCGCGTTCGCCGAGGGCTTCAACCACGTCGACGAGGACGGCAACGAGGTGTTCTGGCCCTACAAGCGCGACCCGGAGACCCTGGCGCGGCCGTGGGCGATTCCGGGAACCCCGGGGCTCATGCACCGCATCGGTGGGATCGAGAAGGAGGACGGCACCGGGAACATCTCCTACACGCCGGACAACCACTCGAAGATGGTCCACATCCGGGCGGCGAAGGTCGCCCGGATCGCCCACGACATGCCGCAGGCGACGGTCGTCGGCGACGAGGACGCCGAGCTGTGCGTGCTCGGGTGGGGATCGACGTGGGGGGCCATCGCGGACGCCACCCGTCGGGTGCGAGCCGGCGGAACGAAGATCGCGTGGGTCCATCTGACCCACGTGAACCCGTTGCCGGCCAACCTCGGCGACCTCCTGCGCCGCTACCGCAAGGTGCTCGTCCCCGAGCTCAACCTCGGTCAGCTGTGCCGCATCGTTCGGGCCGAGTACCTCGTCGACGCCCGCCCGGTCACGAAGGTGGCCGGTCTGCCCTTCACCGCCGCCGAACTCGAGTCGGCCATCACCGCCGCCCTCGCCTGACGGAGCACGACCATGAGCGACACCATCGTCCCCATCACCACGAAGAAGGACTGGGTCAGCGACCAGGAGGTTCGCTGGTGCCCCGGCTGCGGCGACTACGGCATCCTGCAAGCGGTCCAGTTCCTCATGCCCGAACTGGGCGTGTCCCGTGAGAACACCGTGTTCGTCTCGGGCATCGGCTGCTCGAGCCGGTTCCCGTACTACATGAACACTTACGGCATGCACTCCATCCACGGTCGGGCCCCGGCCATCGCCACGGGCCTCAAGGTGGCCCGCCCGGACCTCGACGTGTGGGTCGTCACCGGCGACGGCGACGCGTTGTCGATCGGCGGCAACCACCTGATCCACGCGCTTCGCCGCAACGTGAACCTCACCATCCTGCTGTTCAACAACCGGATCTACGGGCTCACGAAGGGGCAGTTCTCCCCGACGTCGGAGCTCGGCAAGGTCACCAAGTCCACCCCGCTGGGCTCGGTCGATCCGCCGTTCAACGCCCTCAACGTCGCGATCGGCGCCGAGGCGAGCTTCGTGGCCCGCACCCACGACCTCGACCGCAAGCACATGATGGAGATCTTCCGGGCCGCGCACGCCCACCGCGGGGCGTCGTTCGTCGAGATCTACCAGAACTGCAACGTGTTCAACGACGGGGCCTTCGACGGGGTGACCGGCAAGCAGGCCCGGCCGGCCAACATGATCAACCTCGTCCACGGGCAGCCGATCCGGTTCGGGACCGACGACGAGCGGGGCGTGACGATGGGTGCCGACGGGCAACTGCGGATCGTCGACGTGGCCGACGTCGGGGTGGACGCACTGCTGGTCCACGACGCCCATCGCACCGATCCGAGCCTTGCGTTCGCGCTCGCCCGGTTGAACACCGACGATCGTTCGCCCACCCCATTCGGGATCTTCCGGTCGGTGGATCGGCCCGAGTACTCCTCGGCGGTCGCCAACCAGGTGGTGGATGCCTCGGCACGCAAGGGACCCGGTGATCTCGCCGGCCTGCTGCGTTCCGGGGGAACCTGGTTCGTCAACTGAGCGAATCTTCGCGGCCGTGTCCCGGGCTACGTAGATTCCGGCCCATGGCACTGGTCGATTTCCACGTCGAGGGACACCTCGGCTTCTTCACCCTCAACCGGCCCGAGGCCCGCAACGCCGTCAACGGTGATGTGGCCGAGGCCTTCGAAGCGGCGCTCGACCGCTTCGAGGAGGACCCGGACGTCTGGGTCGGCATCCTGCGGGCCAACACCGAGGGGCAGACCAATCCGGTGTTCTCGGCGGGAGCGGACCTCAAGGCGGTCAACTCGGGCGGCAAGCCGCTGGGTACCGCCCGAGGTGGGTTCGCCGGCTTCACGAACCGGGAACGTCGCAAGCCGGTGATCGCTGCAGTCGACGGCCTGGCAACCGCCGGCGGGTGCGAGATCGTGCTCACGTGCGATCTCGTGGTCGCCACCACGCGCTCGTCGTTCGGGCTGTTCGAGGTCAAGCGGGGGCTGGTGGCCGCCGCCGGGGGGCTGTTCCGCCTCCCGCGCGCCATCGGGCGGGCCGCGGCGATGGAGGCCATCTTGTGTGCCTCGACCTTCACGGCGGAGCGCGCCTTCCAGCTCGGCATGATCAACCGTCTCGTCGAGCCGGGCCAGGCCGAAGCGGCGGCGCGTGAGCTCGCCGAGCAGATCTGCGCCAACGCTCCCCTCGCCGTCTGGGAGAGCCGGAAGGTCGTGCTGGCATCGGACTGGGCCGATGACGCGACGCTGTGGGAGATGTCGAATGCCGGGGCCCGCGTGGTGATGCGGTCCGAAGACCTGAACGAAGGGCTCGCCGCGTTCGTGGAGAAGCGTCCGCCCGTGTGGCAGGGGCGCTGACGAAGGAGGTTCGCCCGCCGGCGGGTGGTCAGCCGTAGCGGCGGGAACCGCCGCCACGCTGCGTTCGCCCGCCGGCGACGAGCAGGTTCTCGCCCGTCACCCACGAGCCCGCCGGTGAGGCGAGGTAGGCGACGGCGGCGGCGACGTCCTCGGGTGTGCCGAGGCGACCGAGCGGGGTCGCGGCGGCGAGCTCGGCGAGGCGGTCCTCGTCGTCGGCCAGGGTGGTCCGGAAGGCCTCGGTGGGTACCTGACCGGGGGACACGGCGTTGACCCGGATGCCGCGCTCGGCGAGTTCGAGCGCCAGCGTCTGGGTGAGGTTGAGCATGGCTGCCTTGGCCGCGGCGTAGGGACCGGTGAGCGGCGAGCCCCGCATCCCGGCGCCGCTCGAGATGTTGACGATGCAACCACCCTGCACCATCCGGGCAGCGGCGGCCTTCGCTCCACGGAACGCGGTGGTCACGTTGAGCTCGAGCATCGAACGCCAGACGTCGTCGGGGGTGTCGACGAGCGGGCGCAAGGTCTTGTCGTCCGACCCGCCCACGTTGTTCACCCACACGTCGAGACGGTCGAAGGCCTCGAGGCAAGCGGCGGCGAGTCCCTCCATGGTCGCCTCGGTCCGTACGTCACCGACGACGACCACGGCCCGCCGGCCGGTCGCGGCGACGAGCCGAGCGGTCTCGGTGCAGTCCTCGAGTCGCCGCGCGTTCACGACCACGTCGCACCCCAGTTCGGCCAGACCGACGGCGATGCCCCGGCCGATCCCCTGGCCCGACCCGGTGACGACGGCGGCGCACCCGTCGAGGTGGAACCGATCCCGCAGCGACATGGCTCCTCCGCTCGATCGGAGCCGAGGGTAGCGGGGGCTAGCGTGCGGATCGCATGACCGAGGCAACCCCCCGCCGAGGGACGTTGCCCGCCGGCTTCCGCGTCCTGATCGCCGCCCAATTCCTGTCGACGACGTCGACGGTCGCGCAGGCCACTGCGCTCGGCGTGCTCGTATTCGGTATCACCGGCCGCGAGCTCGACCTCGGCCTGCTCGGGCTCGCCGAGTTCCTGCCCACGGCGCTGCTCGCTCCGCTCGCCGGTCCGCTCGCCGATCGTGTCGACCGTCGTCGCGTCGCTGCGGTCGCGCTGTCGTGCGAGGCGGTCTGCGCGCTGGCGCTCGCCTGGTACGCCTCGACGTCGCCGACCTCGGTGACTCCCGTGCTGTTGCTGGTCGTCCTGTTCGGAGTGGCGCGTGCCTTCGCGGTGCCGGCGTCGCGGGCGCTCCCGGCGGATCTCGCGGCCCGCTCCGGTGCGCTGCCCCGTCTGGTGGCGTTGAGTTCGATCACCTGGCAGTCGGCGCTGGTGGTCGGCCCGGTGATCGGCGGGTTCCTCTACGCCGTCGGCGAACCTTGGCCGTTCGTCGTGGCCTGCGCCGGTCTGGTCGGTGCCGCCGGTGCCCTGCTGCGCATCCCGGCGCCGGCGGTGCGCCGGACGGCCGCCGAGGCTCGCGCTCGACCGCTGCACGAGGCGCTCGAGGGGCTGCGGTTCGTGCGCCGCAATCGGGTCGTGCTCGCTGCGGTCTCCCTCGACCTCATGGCGGTGCTCTTCGGCGGCGCCGTGGCGTTGCTGCCGGCGATCGCCGAGGAGCGTCTCGGGGTCGGCTCGGTCGGGCTGGGCTGGCTGCGCGCCTCGGTGGGTATCGGCGCCGGCCTGGCCACGTTGGCGCTCGCCGTGCGGCCCGTCCGGCGTCACGTCGGCACGGTGCTGTTCGTCGCCGTCGGGCTGTTCGGGGTGTTCACGATGGTGCTGGGCGTCACGACCCACTTCCTCGTCGCGTTCGTCGCGCTCGCTGCGCTGTCCGCGGCGGATTCCGTCAGCGTGTTCGTCCGGGCGACGATCGTGCCGCTCGCGACCCCCGAGGAGATGCGGGGCCGAGTGCTGGCGGTCGAGAACGTGTTCATCGGCGCCTCGAACGAACTCGGGGCCTTCGAGTCCGGGGTGGCGGCGCAGTTCCTCGGGCTCGTCGCGGCGGTCGTGTTCGGCGGCGCCGCGACCCTCGCCGTGGTTGCGATCTGGGCGGTGCTGTTCCCCGAGTTGCGCCGAGTCGACCGCTTCGACGAGGTGGTCGCGACGACCTGAGGGTGCGACGCCTCGCGGTGGCGCTCGACGGTGGGCCGGCGCCGCGTCGGGGGTGGGAGACTTCGTGGCGTGGGGTTGCTCGATGCGCTGGGCGAACCCGAGCGGTCGCAGGTGCTCGCCCGAATGCGGGTCCGTCGGTACCGGCGGGGCCAGACGGTGTTCCACGACGGCGCGCCGGGCGACTCGCTGCACGTGGTGCGTGCGGGTCGGCTGGTGGTGCACGTCGGGACGCCTTCCGGGGCGCTGGTCGCAGTGCGGGTGGTCCATCCCGGCGAGATCGTCGGCGAACTCGCGCTCGTCCATCGGGCGCACCGCCGTACCGGGCGGGTCGCTGCGTTGGAGGAGACCGAGACGCTTTCGCTCGGCCGGAGGGATTTCGCCGAGTTGCGTGACCGCCACCCGCGGGTCGACGGATTCCTCGTCGCGGTACTCGCCGAGCGCCTCGTCGAGACCACCGAGGTGGCGACCGAGCTCCTGCGCCCGCCCGATCAGCGGATCTGGCGACGCCTCGCCGTGCTCGCCGAGGCCTATGCCCCCGAGCCGATCCGCATGAGCCAGGAGGACCTCGCACTGGTTGCCGGAACGGTGCGCCAGACGGTGAACCGCGTCCTGCGCAGCGGCGAGGCCGCCGGCGCGGTGCGGCTCGGGAGAGGGTGGATCGAGGTGCTGGACCGCTCGCACGTGGTCCGCCTCGGTGAGGCCTGACCCCGCAGCGACCGCAGCGCAGCACGTCGTGCGGGTGGTCGGCGGGCATGACGAACGTCATCGTCCGACCGACTCGACCACGACGGACCCGAGCGCACTGCAGGCGCATCGTGGAGCCATCGAGCGGCCGCAGTAGCGGCAGGGAGGCGACACCATGATCGACCCGATGAGCATCGCGGCGGCCCGCCGGTCGTTGGCGGCTCAGCAGGCCCAGGCCGAGCGGTTCGCACCGCTGGTGCCGGCCCCGTCCACCCGGCCGGGCCGGGCGTCGGCCCGGCGGCCGCTCGGCCGCGTGCCGCAAGCCGGTGCCCATCCCGGGTTCCGCCTGTTCGGTGGCTGGAGCGTCCGGGTGCTCGGCCGCTGACTAGTGCATCTCGCCGGCACGGACCGTGTACCCGGCGAGACGGAGATCGGCGACCAGGGCGTCGGTGTGCGCCCGGTCGCGGGTCTCCACGGCCAGTTCGAGTGCGGCCGACTTCACCGAGAGGTCCGAGAACAGGCGCTGATGGGCCACCTCGACGATGTTGGCCCGCTGCGCGGCGACGATGGCCGTGACGCGGGCGAGCGAGCCGGGAAGGTCGTCGATGTCGACCGTCAGGCGCGACAGCCGGCCGGAGCGCACGAGACCGCGCATGATGGTCGAGGCCAGCAGCCGGGGATCGGCGTTCCCGCCGGACAGGACGATGCCGATCCGGCGCCCGGCGAAGCGGGGACCGAACTCGGCGACCGCAGCCAGCCCGGCTGCCCCGGCCCCCTCGACGACGGTCTTCTCGATCTCGAGCAGGAGGTTCACGGCGGCCTCGATCGCGTCCTCGTCGATCACGACGACGTCGGCGACCAGGCGGCGGACGATGGGGGTGGTGAGCGTGCCGGCGTTGGGGACTGCGATGCCCTCGGCGAGGGTGGAACCGCCGGGCAGCGGCGTCGGGTCGTGACGCAGGGCCCGGACCATCGACGGGTACCGAGCGACCTGGACGCCGATCACGTCGGTGCCCGGTGACCGCTCGGCAACCGCGATCGCGATGCCGGCGATCAGCCCACCGCCACCGACGGGGACGATGACGGCGTCGAGCGGGGGAGCGTCCTCGACGAGTTCGAGCCCACACGTGCCCTGGCCCGCGATGATCGCCGGGTGGTCGTACGGCGGCACCCACACGAAGCCGTGGTCCGCTGCCAGCCGCTCGGCGACGACCCGGGACTGGCCGAGGTCGTCACCCTCGAGCACCACCGTCGCCCCCAGGGCCTCGGTGCCCGCCACCTTGATGTTCGGGGTGAAGCGGGGCATCACGATCGTCGCCGGGATCCCGAGGCGCGCGGCGTGGCGGGCAACTCCCTGGGCGTGGTTGCCGGCGGACATGGCGATCACGCCTCGGCGACGCTCCTCGGGCGTGAGCTGCAGCAGTCGATACAGCGCGCCGCGTTCTTTGAACGACGAGGTGAACTGGAGATTCTCGAACTTGAGCCAGATCTCGGCGCCGAGGAGCGACGACAGGGTCTCCGACGGCAAGGTCGGCGTCCGCACGACCTGGCCCGCGATGGCGTCGGCGGCCGCGAGGACGTCGGTGAAGTGAACCGGAAGTGCGGTCATGACGGGCCGAGCGTAGGCAGTTCCCGGTACCCTCGTCCCCCGTGCCCGACGCCGTGTCGACGCCTCGCTTCTCCTCGATCACCGTGTTCTTCCCGATGTGGAACGAAGAGGAGTACATCCACCGCGCCCTCGATGCGGCGCGTGAAGCCTGCGAGACGCTGATCGCGCTCGGCGAGGTTGGCGACTACGAACTGCTCATCGTCAACGACGCCTCCACCGACGCCACCGGCCGGATCGCCGACGAGCTCGCCGCCGCCGATCCCCGGGTGCGGGTCGTCCATCACCCGGTGAACCGCAAGCTCGGTGGCTCGCTCAAGACGGGGTATGCGAACGCCAGGGGTGAGCTGGTGCTCTACTCCGACGCCGACCTCCCCTTCGACATGGACGAGCTGATCAAGGCGTGTCGGGTGATGCGTCATTACGAAGCGGACCTCGTCTCGGCCTACCGGCTCGACCGGACCGGGGAGGGGTACGTCCGCACGATCTACTCGTTCTTCTACAACTCGCTCGTGCGGCTCCTGTTCGGGGTGCGGATCCGCGACGTGAACTTCGCGTTCAAGCTGTGCCATCGCCGGCTGCTCGACAAGGTGCAGCTCCGCAGCGAGGGATCCTTCATCGACGCCGAACTCGTGGTGAGCGCCGTCGGTCACGGGTTCAAGGTCGTGCAGTTCGGCGTCGACTACTTCCCTCGGACCCGCGGCGTGTCGACCCTGTCGTCACCCACGGTGATCCTGAAGATCCTCCGAGAGATGTTCGCGTTGCGTGGCGAGTTGCGATCCATCGCTCGGAACTGACCGAGGCCTGACGGAGCACCATGTTGCCGCCCGACGTGCACATAGAATGGGCCGAACGGCCCAGTCGGCCGTCGACCGGGAAGGATTCGGGCTGGGTGGATCAGGTCCTGACGCGCCGTCGGCTGCTGCTCGGGCTCGCGCTCGGAGCGGTCGTGGTCGGCTGCGGGGGTGATGATTCGGCCGCACCGTCGGCCGGCGACGACAAGGGCGGCCCCGCTGCGCCGGGGGCGGTGCCCTCGAGCGTCGCAGGTCAGCCCGTCGACCAGGCCCCGCCGCCCACCGTGGCGACGATGTCGTACGGCCCGATCTCCCGAACGTTGCGGTTCGGCATGAGCGGCGACGACGTGGCGATGCTCCAGCTGCGCCTGCGAGAGCTGCGGTTCGATCCGTGGACCGTCGACGGCATCTTCGGCGAAGCGACGCAGCAGGCCGTGTGGGCGTACCAGAAGCTGGTGCTCGGGGTCCCTCGCCGCCGCGTCGACGGGGCCGTGACGCCCGAGGTTTGGCAACGGATGCTGGCACCGTTGGGCGTGACGCCCCGGCGCACGAACACGCGCACCTACACGCATGCGGAGATCTACCTGCCCGAGCAGGTCATGGTGATCGTGAAGAACGGCCGCATCGAGCTGATCAGCCATATCTCCTCCGGCGACGGCAAGCCGTGGACCGACAAGGAGCGGGGCTGGTCCGGTGTGTCGGTCACCCCGGGCGGGGTGTTCACCTTCAAGCTCAAGCGGAACGACTGGTACGAGGGCAAGCTCGGGTGGCTCTACAAGCCGGTGTTCTTCAATTTCGGCATCGCCGTGCACGGGTACCAGTTGGTCCCGCCGTACCCGGACTCCCACGGCTGCGTGCGGATCCCGATGCACATCGCGATGTACTTCCCCTCCCTCGTCAGCTTCGGCGACCTGGTCTATGTCTGGGACGGCGTCAAGGAGCCCGAGGTCTACGGCGCGCAGGCGCCGCCGTTCGACACCGAGTTGCCGTCCGACACCTCGACGTCGGAGGGTTCGACCACTGCGGGCAGCACGACGGTCGCACCCTCGTCGACCGCTGCGCCGACGACGAGAGCGTCCGTGCCGGCGACGACCGCGCCGACGACGGCTGCACCGACGACGGCTGCGCCGACGACCAAGGCCACGACTCCCTGACGCGAGGGATCAACGCGGCCGGACGAGCGCGGCCCGGGTGGCGGCCACCTCGGCCCGGGCGAAGCAGGCCGGCGCATGGTCGTTGACGAGCCCGGCGGACTGGAAGAGGGAGTAGACGGTCGTCGGTCCGACGAATCGCCATCCTCGTCGCTTCAGCTCCCGGGCGAGCGCCGTCGCCTCCGGGCAGGTGGTGGGGATCGGGCCGGCTTCGGGCGGGGCCTGCTGCGGTTCGAACCCCCAGACGAACCGCGCGAACGATCCCTCGCGTTCGAGCAGTTCGAGGAGCCGTCGGGCGTTGTTGACGGTGGCGTCGATCTTGCCGCGGTGGCGGACGATGTCGGGGTCGGCGAGCAGCCGCTGGATGTCCGACTCGGTGAAGCGCGCGACGGCGATGGGGTCGAATCCGGCGAAGGCCCGCCGGAACGCCGGTCGCTTGCGCAGGATCGTCAGCCAGGACAGGCCGGCCTGGAACCCCTCGAGGCAGAGCTTCTCGAACAGGGGCTCGTCGTCGACGAGCGGACGTCCCCACTCGGTGTCGTGGTAGGCGATGTACTCGGCATCGTCACCACACCACGCGCACCGCACTACTTCTTCTTCGCTGCGACCGTTTCGCTCTTCTCCCGCAGGACGCCTTTTGCGAGCGCCTGGTCGAGGAAGGCCTCGGCCTCCTCGTTGGACACCTTCAGCGCCGGGGCGATCTCCGACACGAGGTTGATCCTCGCCCGCTCGTACATCGTGCGCTCGGCCGCCGAGAGCGCAGCGTCTCGGTTGCGGGCGGCGAGGTTCCGAACGACCTCGGCGACCTGGTACACGTCGCCCGACTTCAGCTTCTCCTGATGGTTCTTGAATCGCCGGGACCAATTCGAGGGCACTCGGGGATCGGGCTTCGAGAGCACCGACACGAGATCCTCGAGTTCGTCCGCGTTGACCGGGGGGCGCACGCCGACGTCGGCAGCCTTGTCGACGGGCACCGACAAGGTCATCTCGCCGATCACCGATCGCAGGATGAGGTAGTCCCGCGTCTCGCCGAACATGGTCTTCTTCTCGACGCCCTGCACGAGGCATGCCCCGTGCTGCGGGTAGATGACCGTGTCACCCTTCTTGAACTTCACGAAGCTCCCTGGGGTTCGGGCCGAACGGGCGCCCGGCTCGACGTCGGGCCCCGAAAGGGTAGAGCATC
>JBILVB010000119.1:0-11907 GCA_044370695.1 Acidimicrobiales bacterium
GGGGTCCGACGTCGTCGGCTCCCCGACCACCTCGACCCCGCGGAACACCGAGGTCATCATCGACCGCCACACGAGCGCTCCGTCGTCGTCCCGGGCCTCGAACCGCACCCGCTGCTCCGCACCTCCCTGCCGGGGGACGACGGCGGCGACCCGACCGCTGAGTTCGAGTTCTTCGCCCGCGCGAACCGGTCGTTCGACGATCACGTCATGCGCAGCGTGCACGCCCCGGGACGCCTCGTCGGCCCGGAGACCGGACAGCTCGCGCCGGAAACCGATCACGAGTTCCCACTCGGGCGCGACCGGGAACATCGGATGCATGCCGAGATCGCCTCGCGTGTCGTAGAGCTCCGGCCGGGCGTCGGGCACTCCGGCGGCGTACGCCATCAGCCAGCGGGCGTCGACGACGACCCGACGCGAACCGACGGTCCGACCGACGATCGAAGCATCCAGGGGCATGGCCGGGATGGTAGGCGCCACCACTGCCGGGTCGGTCCGAGGGTGCGGTACCGTCCGGACACCCGGACCATCGACAAGGGGGACCGCCGTGCAGACCAAGGCTGCCGTGTTGTGGGAAGTGAACGCGCCGTGGAGCGTCGAGGAGATCGAACTCGACGAGCCCAAGGCCGGAGAGGTGCTCGTGCGGATGGCCGCCTCGGGCATGTGCCATTCGGACGAGCATCTCGTCACCGGTGACCTGCCGTTCGAACTGCCGATCATCGGCGGCCACGAGGGCGCAGGCATCGTCGAGAAGGTCGGTGAGGGAGTGTCCTGGCTCGCGCCGGGCGACCACGTCGTGTTCGGCTTCATCCCCTCGTGCGGGCGGTGCCCGTCCTGCTCGACCGGGCACCAGAATCTCTGCGACCTCGGCCAGTACATGGCCCTCGGCAAGCAGATCACCGACATGACTGCCCGCCACCACGCAAAGGGCAAGGACCTCGGCCTCATGTGCCTGCTCGGCACCTTCGCCCACCACACCGTGGTCAACGAGGCGAGCTGCATCAAGATCGAGAACGACGTCCCGCTCGACAAGGCCTGCCTGCTGGGCTGCGGTGTCGTGACCGGATGGGGCTCGTCGGTCTACGCCGCGCAGGTGCAGCCGGGCGACACCGTCGCGGTCGTCGGCGTCGGCGGGATCGGCGCGAATGCGATCCAGGGCGCGCGGCTCGCCGGGGCGAAGCGGATCATCGCCATCGACCCGCTCGAGAACAAGCGGGAGATGGCGATGGGGTTCGGCGCCACCCACACGTTCGCGTCGATGACCGAGGCGCTCCCGGGGATCCAGGAGCTCACCTGGGGCCAGATGTGCAACAAAGTGGTGATGACCATGGGGGTGGGCTCCGGTGCCGTGATGGCCGAGGCCTTGGCGCTCGCTGCCAAGCGCGGTCGAGTGGTCGTCACCAACATCCATCCCGCGCTCGAGATCTCGGCCACGATGAGCCTGCTCGACCTCACGCTCATGGAGAAGCAGGTCGTCGGCTCGCTGTTCGGCTCGGGCAACCCGCGCTACGACATCCCCAAGCTGCTGGGGCTCTACCGGGATGGTCAACTCGATCTCGACGGTCTCGTCACTCGGACCTACCCACTCGAGGGGATCAACGAGGGCTACCAGGACATGCGCGACGGGAAGAACATCCGGGGCGTGCTCGTCTACGACTGAACGCCCGGTCGAAAACGGCGAGCGGGGCTCGGCTCCTTCCGAACGGAAGAGAACCGAGCCCCGCTTCGCGTGCTGCGTGCGTCAGGCCTTGGCCTTGCGTTGAACCGGAGTGCCGTCGGCCGAGACGTAGACGTCCACGCCGTAGCCGAGCGCGCCGTGCTCGAGCTCGTCGAGGCCGTCGAGCTCCTCTTCGGCAGAGACCCGGAGGCCCATCGTCATCTTGACGGCCGAGAACAGCAGGAACGACGCGATGCCGACGAAGGCGATGACGGCGAGCACGCCGACCGCCTGCTTCCCGAGCAGGCTCGCTCCGCCGCCGGTCAGCAGACCGTCGGCCTTGTCGAACAGCCCGACCCCGAGCGTGCCGAAGGCACCACAGACCCCGTGGACGGAGACAGCCCCCACCGGGTCGTCGATCTTCAGCTTGTCGAAGAAGCCCACGGCGACGACGACCAGGAGGCCACCGACCGCGCCGAGCACGGCGCCGGCCCACGGCTCGACGAATCCCGCGCCGGCCGTGACGCTGACGAGCCCGGCGAGCACCCCGTTACCGGTCATCGAGACGTCGGAGACGCCGGTGCGGATCAGCGTGACGAGCATGGCGACCACGCCGCCGAAGGCGCCACCGAGGGCGGTCACGGCGATCGAGTCACCGATGCCCGAGGTGCCGAGCATCGATCCCACGTTGAACCCGAACCAGCCGACCCACAACACGAAGGTGCCGAGCACGGCGAACGGGATGCTGTGACCCGGGATCGCCCGGACCTTCCCGTCGGCGGCGTAGCGCCCGATACGAGGTCCGAGCAGCGCTGCGCCGACGAGTGCCGCCACGCCACCGGTGAGGTGGACGATGGTCGAGCCGGCGTAGTCCTTGAAGCCCATCTCGTAGAGCCAGCCGCCACCCCACTGCCACTTCACGACGATCGGGTAGATCAGGCCGGACATGAGCACTGCGACCACGAGGTAGCTCTTCAGCTTCGTTCGTTCGGCCATGGCTCCGGAAAGGATCGTCGCCGACGTGGCGGCGAACGCCGCCTGGAAGAACCACATCGCCGACACGTCGACGGCGGCATAGCTGGCCAGCGAGCTGAAGCCGTCCTCGTAGGAGCCGGAGAGGAAGAAGCCCGACCACCCGATGATGCTGGACCCGTCGCCGAAGCCGAGGGCCATGCCCACGGCCCAGAAGGCTGCGACGCCGATCGCTGCGGTGATGAGGTTCTTCATCATCATGTGGGCGGCGCTGCGTGACCGGGTGAGGCCGGTCTCGACGAGCGCGAAGCCCATGCCCATGAAGAACACGAGGACACCGCACAAGAACACGAAGATGGTGTTCAGGTCGTTGGTGATCGTGCCCACCTGATCCTCGACCGTGGGTTTGGCGTCCTGCGCGAAGGCAGGCGCCGCAAGCCCGACGATTGCGAGGCCGGCGACCGCCGTTGCTGTGCTGACCATCCCGATACGTTTCATGGTCCTCCCGTCCTGTGGTGGCGGACGTGAACGTAGGTAGGTCGCGCAGCGCATGTCGCTGTCAGGCGATGAAGGGCGTGTGAACGCTCTATTTCGTGCTATTCGAGGCTGGCTCGGGTCGTCGCTACAGTTCGCACGAGCGCACGACACCCCGGGGGGACGTCATGAAGGCACGAGCAGCAGTGCTGCACGGGATGCACCAGGACTGGCAGATCGAGGAGATCGACGTCGATCCGCCGAAGGCGGGGGAAGTGATCGTGGAATGGAAGGCCGCCGGCCTGTGCCACTCCGACGAGCATGTCGTCACCGGTGATCTCACGCCGACACCCGAGATGCTTCGCATCTTCGGCGTCGACAGCTACTACCCGGCGGTCGGCGGCCACGAAGGCGCCGGAATCATCGCCGAGGTCGGGCCGGGAGTCACCTCGGTGAAGGTCGGCGACCATGTCTCGGCGAGCTTCGTCCCGGCCTGCGGTCGTTGCCGGTACTGCTCGACTGGCCGTCAGAACCTCTGCGATGCCGGCGCCGGCGCGTTCGCCAAGGGCATGATCACCGACGGCACGAGCCGTCACCGTCTCGGCGGCGAGGAACTGTCGATGTTCGCCAAGCTCGGTACGTTCGCCGAGCGCACCTGCGTCGCCGAGTCGCAGGTGATCAAGGTCGACGACGACTACCCGCTCGAGTTGGTCTGCCTCGTCTCGTGTGGTGTCGCCACCGGCTGGGGTTCGGCGGCGAACCGAGCGGGCATCATCCCCGGCGACACCGTGGTCGTGGTCGGGATCGGCGGCATCGGCATCAACGCCGTCCAGGGCGCCAAGATGGCCGGCGCCCGACGCGTGATCGCCGTCGACCCCGTGGAATTCAAGCGGGAGAAGGCGATGGAGTTCGGCGCCACCCACACCTTCGCGTCGATGGAGGAAGCGCTCGGGCCGGTGCAGGAACTCACCTGGGGCCAGATGGCCGACCGGGTGATCATGACGCCCGGGGTGCTCTACGGCGACCTCATGGCAGGAGCGAACGCACTGTGCGGCAAGGGCGGCACCATCGTCGCAACGGCCGTCGCCCCGCTCACCCAGGAGACCGCTGCGATCAACCTGTCCACGATCACGTTGTGGAACAAGGAGATCAAGGGCACGATCTTCGGCTCGCTCAACCCGCGACGCGACATCCCGAACCTGCTGTCGATGTGGCGTGACGGCACGCTCAAGCTCGAGGAGCTCATCACGCGCCGCTACCCGTTGGGCGAGATCAACCAGGGGTACCAGGACATGCGCGACGGGGTGAACCTGCGCGGCGTCCTCGTCATGGAGTGATCCCGGCTCAGCTCGGTGGGTACCGGCGCTTGAGCCAGCGGTCGCCGATCTCCCAGATCCCCGCGACCGCAGCCGCGCCGGCCCCACCGACGAGCAGTGACTCGAGGAGCGTCCCGACCGGGATGTCGAGCTTGAAGGCTTCCTTGGCCGTCGGGACGACCAACGCGAGCGCGAAGAGCCCGCCCATCGCCCCGACCAATCCGAGCTTCCAGGCATTCCACGGGCGGGCGAGCTGTACGAGCACCCCGAGCCCGACGCACACGATGACGACGGTGGCGGCCGTTCGCGCTTCGTCCCGCGTGGCGCCGGTGCGGTCGGCGAGCAGGTAGCCGGTGAAGATGGCGATCGCTGCGAGCACCCCGATCGGCATCGACCGCACTGCGACGCGACGCAGGAACCCCGGTTGGTACCGCTGGTTGTTGGGCGCCAACGCCAGGAAGAACGCCGGGATACCGATCGTGAGCGCAGACACGATCGTGAGGTGCCGGGGCAGGAACGGGTAGGTCTGGCCGAACACCGTCGTCATCACCGACAGCACGCCGGCGTAGATGTTCTTGATCACGAACAGGTTCGCCACTCGCTCGATGTTGGCGATGACCCGCCGTCCCTCGGCCACCACGCGGGGCATGTGCGAGAACCGGCCGTCGAGCAGTACGAGCTGCGCCACGGCACGCGTCGCCGGAGCGCCGGAACCCATCGCCACCCCGATGTCGGCGTCCTTGAGGGCGAGGGCGTCGTTGACCCCGTCTCCGGTCATCGCCACGACGTGGCCCCTGGCCTGCAGCGCTTTCACCATCGAACGCTTCTGCTGGGGGCTGACTCGGCCGAACACGGCCGTGCGTTCGAGGATCTCGGCGGCGGCATCGAGATCCTCCGGGAACTCCCGGGCGTCGAAGGTCGTGTCGCCGCCGGGCAGTCCGACCTGCCGGGCGACTGCGCCGACCGTGCGCGGGTTGTCCCCGGAGATCACCCGCAGGGTCACCCCTTGCTCGTCGAAGAACGCGAGCGTCTCGCCGGCGTCGGGTCGCACCCGCTCGACGAACGTGACGAGCGCCAGCGGAACCAGCTCGCCCGGCAAGGCCTCGCCGGTCAGCGGCGCCGACGAGTGGGCGAGCACCAGCACGCGCACCCCGGTCGCAGCGAGGTCGTCGGCCTGCCGGCGGGCCGTCGACCCGGGCTGATCGGCGAGCACCATCTCGGGTGCGCCGAGAACCCAGGAACCCCGCCCGTCGAACTCGGCCGCGCTCCATTTGCGGGCCGAGGAGAACGGCACGGACCCGCTGCGCTCCCAACCCGGCGGCGGGGCGATCGACGCGGCGATCGCCTGCGCCGTCGCGTTCGGGTTCGGGTCGTCGGCGATCGCGCCGAGCGCAGCGCGGGCCTCGCCGGCGGTCGCGTCGTCCTCGCCGGCGAGCGGGAGGAGTTCGCCGAAATCGATCTCGCCCTCGGTGAGCGTGCCGGTCTTGTCCAGGCAGACCACGTCGACCCGGGCGAGACCTTCGACGGCCGGGAGCTCCTGTACCAGCACCTTGCGGCGGGCCAGGGTGACGGCGGCGAGCAGGAACGCCAGGCTGGTCAGCAGCACCAGACCCTCGGGGATCATGCCGACCAGACCGGCCACGGTGCCGACCACGGCGGCTCGCCAGTCGTCTTCGTTGCGGAGCTGGCTCACGAGCAGGATCGGCCCGACGACGAGCAGGGCCCAGGTCAACCAGCGCAGCAGCTTGTTCGTGCCCTCGACCAGCTCCGAGCGCGTCTTGGTGAACTGCTTCACCTCGGCGGCGAGCTTGCGGGCGTATGCGTCGGCTCCGACGGCGGTCGCCTGGAAGCGGCCGGAACCGGCGACGACGATCGAGCCGGACAGGACCGGGTCCCCAGGGTTCTTCGCGATCGGGTCGGATTCGCCGGTGAGCAACGACTCGTCGATCTCGAGACCGGCGGCGATCGTCACGACGCCGTCGGCAGGCACCTGGTCACCGGCACGCAGCTCCAGCAGGTCGTCGAGGACGACGTCGCCGACGGCGAGGTCGACGACCTCGCCGTCGCGCACGGCGCGCGCCTGCGGTGCGTTGAGGACTGCGAGCCGGTCGAGTACCTGCTTGGCCCGGACCTCCTGGCCGATGCCGATCAGCGCGTTGACGACGACGATCCCGAGGAACAGCGAGTCGCCCCACGCGCCGATGCCGATCACGATCCCGCCGAGCACCCCGAGGATCGCATTGAACCGGGTGAACACGTTGGCCCGCACGATCTCGCGCAGCGGTCGGCTCGTACGCTCCTCGACGGCGTTCACCTGGCCGCGGGCGACCCGTTCGGCCACCTCGCCGGCGGTCAGGCCCTCGGGGCGGGTCGTCGCTGCAGCGCGCATCGGCTCAGTCTGGTCGACGGCGCAGGGCGTCGATCGAGACCGCCGCCCGGCGGGCATCGAGCACGGCGTCGAGCACGGTGCGCGGTGCCACCACGTCGCCCGCTCGCACCATCGGTGGACCCGACACCGCCGTCATCGCTTCCCACAGGCCGTCGTCGGGGAGGCGGTAACCGCAGTCCACGACCGCCGCGGCCAGAAGGGTCCGGCGCGCCCCGGAGAACCGGTCCTCGAGCTCGATCTCGACCGTCTCGCCGGGGGGCGGGAACCCGGGTCGGGCTCGCACGGCGCGGGGGATGGTGCGCCGCTCGACGCGCACGCCGCGTTGCTGGAGGCGGACGTTCGCCGGCGCGAGGTCGCCGGTGCGCGACAACTCGTTGCCGGCGATGTGGTCCGGGGTGACGAGCACGGCCCGCTCGCCGAGTTCCTCTGCGATCGCGACGGCGATCGGCCCGCCGATCGGGTCGAGGAGCACGACGGGACCCTCGGCCGGGAGCGCCGCCGTGCCCGCCCGGACTGCGAGCACGTCGAACAGCGTTGCGCCGTCTTCGAGTTCGACGGCCGGCGTCCCCGGTCGGCTGCCGGTGGCCAGGACGACCGCAGTCGTCGCCGGGAGCGCCGCCAGCTCCGATGGCGTCGCCGTCGCGTTGGTCTCGATCGTGACGCCGAGTCGTTCGCACTCGGCCACCAGCCAGCCGACGAAGGGTCGGGCCGGGCCGGCGACCGCCGCCGCACCGCCGAGGCGATCGGTCGCTTCGACGATGCGCACGCGATGCCCGCGGGTCGCGGCGACCCGAGCCGCTTCGAGCCCCGCCGGCCCGGCGCCGACGACGAGGACGTCGCGTGGTGCGACGCTCGGGTCCTCCCAGGCCGGGTCCGTCGTCTCGTGGCCGGCCGAGGGATCCACCACGCAGGACACGACCGGGTTACGGGCGTCGCGCGCCTGGCAGGCCTGGTTGCAGCGCAGGCACGGCCGGATGCGTTCGGGCGTCCCGGCCCGGAGCTTGCTGACGAGATCGGCATCGGCGAGCTGGGCGCGGGTCATCTCGACGGCATCGGCGACCCCGTCGCCGATCGCCCACTCGGCCTGGTCGGGATCGACGACGGATCCCTGGAGCACCACGGCGACGCGGTCGCCGACTGCGTCGCGCACGGCGGAACGTACCGACCGGCACAGCGTCACGTTGCAGCCGGCCGGTTGGTGATGATCGGGGCGCGTCTGCTCGACGCTGTAGATCGAGCCGCGGACCACCACGAGGTAGTCGACGCCCTGCGCCACGAGCGCAGCGGCGAGCTCGAGCGACTGCTCGGGTGTGATCCCGGCCCACGGCGCGAGCTCGTCACAGGACAGCCGCAGACCGAGGACCCGATCGGGGCCGAGCCCGGCCCGCACCGCGGCGATGACGTCGGTGGCGAAGCGGCGCCGGTCCGTCCCCCATTCGTCGTCGCGGTGGTTCGTGAGGCCCGAGAGGAATTGCCGGACGAGGCTGTGCTGGCCGGCGTTCACCTCGACGCCGTCGAGCCCGGCGGCGGTGGCGGTCGCCGCCGCGGTCCGGAACCCGTCGACGACGGCGGCGACGTCGTCGGCCTCCATCCACTTCGGCACCTCCCGGCTGTTCACCTCAGGCACGCGCGACGGGGCCCAGAGCTCGCGCTGCGAGTACGCCGACGAGCCCTGGCCGCCGCTGTGCCCCAGCGCGGCGATCACCAGCGACGGCCCCGCGTCTCGCACCGCTCCCGCGATCGCCGACCAACCCTCGCCGCACCGCTCGGCCAGCGGGCTGCGCTCGTAGGGCCAGTCGGAGTGGTGAACGGCGGCCTCCTCCACCACGATCGTCCCGCATCCTCCTTCGGCCCGGCGCCGGTAGAACGCCACGTGCCGGGCACTGAGCGCCCTCGGGGCGTCGTCGCGGCCGAGGTTCGTCACCAGGGGTCCGAACAGCACCCGGTTGGGTGCGGTGCGAGGTCCGAGATCGACCGGGTCCAAGAGGCGCATCGAGCGGGCGAGCCTACGGGGCGCCGTGGTCGCGACCCGGGTCCGGGGGGCGGCGGTCGGGGGCCCGCTACCGTCGGCGGCCATGGGCTTCCCTGAGGGTCTGGGCATCGTCGATCTCATGGTGGAGTTGCCGCGGGGCGGGCCGGGCATGGGGATGAAGGAGGCGTCGCGCCTGATGCGTGACGCGGGGTCCCGCGAGTTCAGCCATCATCCGGCGCAGTACCTGTTCAAGGACGCCCCCGAGCGCATGGCGGACGCTGCGGACCCGGCGCACGTCGTCGCGCTGATGGACGCGCACGGCATCGCCGTGGCCCAGATCGACGTGAACCCCCGCAGGCCCGAGCACGCCCTCGAGTTGTTCGAGCGGTTCCCGGGCCGGTTCTTCGGCACCATCGGCGTCGATCCGAACCAGGGGATGGAAGCGGTGCGCGACCTGCGGCGGGCGGCTGCGCTGCATCCGAACGTCCGGTCCTGTGCGCTCGCTCCTTGCCTCTACTCGCCTCAGGTACCCATCGACGACAAGCGGATGTACCCGATCTACGCGACCTGCATCGAGCTCGGCCTGCCCGTCAACGTGCTCGTCGGGGTCCCCGGACCTCGGGTGCCGTTCGACTGCCAACGACCGGAACGCCTCGACGAGGTGTGCTGGTTCTTCCCGGAGCTGACCGTCGTGATGCGCCACGGCGGTGAGCCCTGGGTGGACCTCTGCGTGAAGCTGCTCCTCAAGTGGCCGAATCTCCATTACTCGACGAGTGCGTTCGCCCCCAAGCACTACCCCCGCGAGATCCTGGAGTTCGCCAACACCCGGGGGACCGACAAGGTGGTGTTCGCCGGCTACTACCCGGGGCTGTCCTGGGAACGGGTGCTCGGCGAGCTGCGGGCCCTTCCGCTGCGCGATCACGTCTGGGCGCCGTTCTTGCGTGACAACGCGTGGCGGCTCTTCTCGCTCGACACCCTCGTGTGATCGCGGGAGCGAACCGCCCGTCGACCGTCGGGTGAAGCGGGTCGGACGGCCCTCGGCGGTGGCCGCCGCCGCCGGTACCGTCCGGGCTCCCGATGGCGCAGGACCCGCGACGCCCATACGTGTTGTTCGCCGGCGAGGACTGGTGGCACCACAGCCACGCGCACGCCGATCTCCAGATCATGATCCAGGTCGCCCGGGTACGGCCGGTGCTGATCGTGAACACCCTCGGGATGCGCCCCGTCCTCGGCGCGCACCAGCCGGACCACTCCTGGCGGCAGGCGGCCCGTCGGATCGTCCGGCGGGTGTCGACGATGCGGCCGTGGGCGGTCCGGCCGGTTCCCGGTGCCCTGCCCGAGCTGCGGGTGCTCGCCCCCGTCGTGCTCCCGTGGTTCGGCTCGTCGTGGCGTGGCCGGGCGAGCGCGGCGCTCGTCGCGGCCCAGGCCCGCCGGGCGGTGCGCGGACTCGGTTCGCCGGCGGTCGCCGTCGCGAATCCCGTTGCCTGGCCCGTGGTGCGCCGGATGGGTCTGGAGCCGGTCCTTGCGTATCGGATCGACCATCACCGTGCGATGCCCGGGGTCGATCGCTGCGAGGTCGAGCGGCTCGAGGACGAGTTGTTCGCCGCGGCCGACCTCGTCGCCTACTCGTCCTCGGCGTTGCTCTCGGCCGAGCGGGACCGGCATCGAGGTGCCGGTCGGCACCTCGATCACGGTGTCGACGCCGTGCGGTTCGATCCGGACCGACCCGGCCTCGACGAGCCCGCCGACCTGGCGGCAGTCCCGCGTCCACGCCTGGGTCTCGTCGGGTCGCTCGAAGCGGCGACCAAGGACGTCGAGCTCCTCGACGCCATCGCGACCGCCCTGCCGGAGGTGAGCGTGGTCGTCGTCGGCGCGGAGCCCGATGCGGCGCCGACGCTCGCGGCTCATCCCAACGTGTGGATGCTCGGCCGTCGACCGCATGCGGCGATCCCGCGCTACCTGCGCCATCTCGATGCCGGGCTGGTGCTCGTCCCGGATCACGAATGGGGTCGCGGATCCAACCCCATCAAGCTCAAGGAGTACCTCGCGATGGGGCTCGCCGTGGTGAGCACCGACTTCCCGGAGCTCGAGCGGTACCGGGGCGTCGTGGCGGTCGGCACCGACGCCGACGCGATCGTGGAGGCCGTGCGGGGCGTGCTCACCGATCCGGTCCGCCGGGAGGACGATGCCGAGGCGCGCGCCCGACGCCGGGCCGTCGGGGCAGCTCGGACCTGGCAGGACCAGGCGGTGCTGCTGCTGCGTTGGTGGGACGACGACGACGCCGCCGACGACCTCGCTGCGCTCGGTCCCCTCGACGCAGTGGTCTGAGGGCCTGCCCGGAACCGTGTCCTCGGTGGTCGGTAGGCTCACGGGGCACGCGCCGGGCGGTTCGCCCGTGCGGTCGTGCACCGCCTCGATGACGATCACCTCGATGCCCGTGACCTGGGACCACCCGCGATGACCGCCACGGTCGACCCAACCCCGGCGCGGAACGCGGTCCGGCCACCTCGGAGCCGGCGGTCGTCGGCGGCTCGGGTGCTCGCCGTCGGTGCGGTGGCCTATCTCTTCGGCGGTCTTCTGAACGCCGAGACGCTGCGGCATCGAGCCGAGTCCTTGCCGCTCGACAGCGGGTGGCGAGGCGTGGCGCTCGCCGTCACCGGCCCGCTCGCGGCGGTGGCGGAGGCGCTGCGCCTCACGGCGCCGGGGGATGCGCTCGACGCCCTCCGGGGCCGCTCGGACGACCTCGGCGCAGGGTCGGCCCGCGGCTTCTCGCTGCCCGTCGGGTCCACGGCGCCCGCAGCCGGCACGAACTCGGCCACACCGGTCGCTCCGGCCGGCGAGTCGTCGACCGGGACCACGGCTCCGTCCGCCCGGATTGCGGTGTCCCCCGGTGCGATGACTCCGGCCGCGGGGTCGACCGCAGAGTCTCCTGCGCCCGCCGCCCCCGCCGCCCCCGCCGCCCCCGCCGCTCCCGCCGCCCCGCCGTCCGCCCCGGCGCCGCCCCCGTCGGCCGAGCGGCCGCTGCGGCTCTACATCGCCGGTGACTCGATGGCCCAGGGGTACGGGCAGGTCGTCCAGGGCGCAGCGACGAGGACCGGGGTCATGAGCGCCACCGTGGACGTGAAGGTGT
>JBILVB010000020.1:0-37298 GCA_044370695.1 Acidimicrobiales bacterium
GAGTCCCTTCGAGCGCGCTGAGTGAGTCGGCAAAAGACCTGGTAGCGGCCCCTGCGGGGGCCGTTTGCCGTCTTCGCCTCCGGGTGATCGGGGTTCCGGGGAAGGAACTCTGACCAGAAATGACCAGCCGGTCTGACCACTCGCTCTCCGACCCCAGGCGTTGTCCACAGCCTTGTGTACAGGCGTGCCCGCAGGGGCCGAACCGGCGCCCGCGCCAGTGCCGGAAGCGGCTGGTTGCCGCTGCCCCGGCGACCCGGACGGTCCCGTCCGTGCCCACTCGACGCCCGGTGCCGCTGGGCCTCACGGTGCAGAACCTCGCCGACTACCTCGGCTGGGGTGGTGCCCGTGTTGAGCTCTTTGATGCCCCTGACGGCGTCGCCGATCCACATCTTCCGGCCAGTGTGAGCGCTCTGCCGTCCCGCCATGCCGAGTAATGGCGCGAACGCGGTCGCATTGCGAGTCAACCGGTCGATGCGCCGCGCCCAGAGCAGTGTTGGACTGCGCTGGCTAACGAGCCGCTGGAGTCTTTCGATGAACGGCTGGTTGTACGTGTCATCCAGTTCCTTGGCCGTCCCCCCCCAAGAGCGCGCCCCGTCTAGGACAAGCACCACAGGTACGACGCTCGCCACTACCACCATGGGTGCGCCCACGAAGCCAGGGTTCCGGGCTTCGTGAGAGTCGTGGACGAACGGACCCTTTCGGCCTGGTGCTACCTTCCCCATGTGGTGAGAACCGGGCACTACATGCCCATCGTCACGCTGGATGACCCGCGGCCTCCACATGTGCGGAAGTTCCTGCAGGGCCGCGCCAGCGGCGGGTTGGTCCCCGTAGATCGTCCTAACGACAAGCGCACCGTCCCCGGCCAAGCCGCTCGTCCGGAGTGTCGAGCTCGAGGAGTCTGACGATCGTGGCACTGCGACGTCCGAGCTCGGCCACGCCGAGCATCCGAGCCAAACGCTCTCGCACCGTTGTTCGGAAAGGTGTGCTTGTGGGCCTCGCGGCCACTGGAGTGTTCGCACTGCCGCAGCTCGACCGATTCGGGGCCGGGGGCGCTGCAGGGGCGGCACGTTCGCCGTCGACCACGTCAGAGTTCGCTCGCTCAATCACCCCGAGGACGACCTGGGCGACCGCTGCACCGAGTCCCCTTGCGGTGGCGACAACCACAGCGCGGACTCTGCCGGTGGTGACTACCCAAGCGCTGCCGGAGCGGTCGTTCACGACACGGGCCTCACCTACTGGCTGCGATCCGAACTACGCAGGAGCGTGCGTCCCGATCGCATCGGACGTCGACTGCGCCGGCGGCGGTGGCAACGGCCCCGCCTACGTTCGTGGACCGGTCCGCGTCGTAGGCCGCGACATCTACGGCCTTGACCGAGACGGCGACGGGATCGGTTGCGAATGATGAGGCGCTCGGTTGTCGGGCCGGTGCCAAGATCGCCCGATCGGCGTGGTAACCAGGCTGCATTAGCCTGACGGCGTCCCGTTCCAGCAGACCATCGGGACACCGGCTCCTAGCAGGGAGAACGAGCAGTTCACCTCGGTCCGCCGAAGGCCCCTACGGATCAAAAGGTTAGGGGTTCGAGTCCCTTCGAGCGCGCTGAAGGATTCCCAGCTCAGCTGGTTTTTCTGTAGCAGGTTCGGATCTGGTGGCGGGGGCTTCGCACTGGTTCTGCTCGCGCTCTCTGCGAGGGGTCGTGCACGCCTGCCGCCCCACTCGCCGGCGTATCTGTGTCCGACGCCTCCGAGGGGCCCGCCCGGTCGACCCCGATGCCGACCGCGCTGTCCGGGCCGCGCTCGCCGACCCCCACCGCACCACGCAGGACCACGCCGTCGTCGCGCTCCGTCACGCGTTCCGCCTGCGCGACCAACCACACCGGCTCCCACCACTCGCCACCGTCGCTTCTACCGGCCCCGGCCCGAACCGCCGACTCGTCGAGATCGAACTGCTCTCACGCGACCACACCATCGTCCAACTCCGCGCACCCGCCTCGCCCGCAACGGTGCCGTCATCCCGATCGCTGCGCCGATCGACCCGCCCTGACGAATCAGCTCAGCGCCACACCGAAACCTCGACGATCGGCGGAGGCCTTCGCCGTGCCCATTCGCAAAGGCCGGGCGAAGATGGGACCGCGCTCGCGCCTCACCCGCCGTGTACGTAGGCCTCGATCAGAACGGCGCGCCACGACCGTCGCCTCGACATCACCAGGCGGGGCCGCCAGCTGACGGTGTCGGTGACCGTTGCGTGCGGTTGCGCGGCGTCGAAGCGAGCTGAGGAAGCGGTCAGTTCGCATCCGTCCGCGGAAGGCCCCACGACGCTTCGAACCGCCAGCAGGGTTCGAAGCGGCACGTTGCAGCACCGCTCGTCAGGAACCCCTTCCAGCCGGGAAGCCCCACGCGCTCTTCGGTACCCTCCTAGAACCCGACCCCATCCTGGGACGTGCGGCTCGAGCCCGCCTTGACCAGGGTGCCGGCCTTCCATACGTGAGTGACGTGGCGGGCATCGCCGAGCACGGTGATGTCCTTGAGCGGGTTCGCAGCGACGGCGATCACGTCGGCCACGTAGCCGGCTTGGAGTTGACCGGTACGGGGGGCCTGTGGCCCGACGGTCAGCGGTGCGTTCGCCGTGGCGGCCTGGATCGCCTGGCGGGGTGTCAGGCCACACTCGACGAGCAACGCAAGCTCGCCACCGTTGAGGCCCCACTGGTCGCCGCTGTTGATGATGTCGGTGCCGGCCGCCATCGTCACGCCGGCGGCGAGGGCGTGCCCGACGGCGTCGCGCCCCGCTCGGTAGGTGACCTGGAGCTTGGCTCGGGCGAACTCGGGCATCGGCACCGTCGAGTCGGGTCGCAGCACGGCGTGACCGACGAACCGCGTCGGCACGAGGATCGTGCCGGTGTCGGCCATGGCCTGCGCCGCTTCGGCGTCGACGAAGGTTCCGTGCTCGATCGTGCGGATACCGGCCCTGACCGCCGCCATCACCCCTGCCTTGCCGTGGCAATGGGCGGCAACCACCCGTTCGGCGCGGGCCGCCTCCTCCACGATGGCGACCAATTCGTCGTGGGAGAACTGCGCGTGCTTGGGCTGGTCGAGCTCGCTGAGCACGCCGCCGGTAGCGCACACCTTGATGACCTTCGCTCCCATGCGCAGTTGGCGGCGGACGGCCCGCAGGCAACTGGGCACGCCGTCGCAGATTTCCAGGTCGCCGAAGCGGTCGCAGGAGGTAACGAAGCTCTCCGGGAGCGAATGGAGATCTCCGTGGCCGCCGGTGGTCGACAGCAGTGCTCCGGCTGCGTACAGGTGGGGACCCGGCAGCGTGCCCTCCTCGATCGTACGAGCCAGGTGCACCCCGAGGCCGCCAACCTCGCGCAGGCTCGTGATACCGGCCAGCAGCGCGCGTTCGGCGTCGACCCCGATCCTCGTCGCCCGGACTGCCACCGGCTCGGTGGCCAGCAACGCCAGGTTGGCTTCCCGGATGCCGAAGAGGTGGCAGTGGCAGTCCCACATGCCGGGCATCACCACGGCCGTGTTGACCACGGTCGCTGCCGGGGTCGGCGGTGCGCCATGGGCGGGGCCGGCGTACGTGATGGCGTCGCGCTCGATCGTCACGACGCCCCCGGTGACGGGGTCGCCGGCGCCGGGGATCAACAGGTCTGCCTCGATGCGGTAGGAGATGGTCATGCGCGCCTTACTCAGGGTTGAAGGAGTCGACCGTGGCGTGCGTCGGCGGCACCGCCGGGGCCGAGGGCGACACGTCCGTTGACCATGACGTAGTCGAGGCCCGTGGGATGGCGCGCCATGTCGTCGGGGCTACTGCGATCGTGGATACCTGCCGGATCGAACACGACCAGGTCGGCGAAGTTGCCGATGGCCACTGCGCCGCGGTCGCGCAGGCCGAGCTGCGCAGCCGGTAGCGACGTCAAGCGGCGGACCGCCTCGGCAAGGGTGAAGAACCCGGTGCGGCGCACGTAGTGCTCGAGCGTGCGCGCCGTGTACCCGTACGCCGATGCGCTCCAACACAGCGAACACGCCGACCCCTCGCCGGTCGTCACGACGCCGTCGCTTGCGATGGCACAGCAGGAGAGCCCGAGGACGTTCTCGAGGTCGTCGTCGGTTGCGTAGATGTGCCGGATGGTGACGGCCCGGAAATCAGGGCCGGCTTCGAGCAGCGCATCGAGGATCGCGCCGACGATCGATGTCGATCGTGCGGCGGCCAGCTCCGTAATCGACGTACCCGGTGCGATCGTCCCCACTGGGGTGCTGCTCACGTAGATCTCGCCGTACCCGGCGATCCGGGCGAGGAAGCGTGCCTCGCGTTCGATCTCGGCCTCGATCCGGGCTCGCACGCTCGCCGTGCCGAACCGGGTCAGCACCTCGGCGGGTGTGCCCTCGAGCGACCAGGGCGGGACGAGGTCGATGAGCAGCGCTGGGCCCCAGGTCTCCGGGAACGTGTCGACCCCCACCGGTTCGCCGGCCGCAAGAGCGGCCTCCACCGCTGCGAGTGCCGCTCGGCGGGCCTCGGGGGTGGCGTTCGGCCGCGACGCGAAATGCGACAGTTGGAGTCTCGCCCCGGTGCCTACGGCCGCAGCGATCGCTTCGGCCGTAGCTGCGCCATGGGCGGCGGCGCGGTCGCGCATGTGGGTCGCGTAGGTGCGACCCCTTCGGCCGACCCGTTCGACGAGCGAACGGATCTCCTCGCGCGATGCCCAGATCCCCGGCTGGTACTCGAGGCCGGTGGACAGCCCGAAGGCTCCCTCGTCGAGCGCGGCGTCGAGCAGGTGGCGCATCGCCACGATCTCGTCGTCGGTCGCCGCCCGCTGCCCGAGTCCCATCGTCGCGTGCCGGATCGAGCCGTGCGCCACGAGCGGGGCGACGTTGACCCCCAGGCCGTCGAGCCGCGCTGAATAGTCGCCAAAGCTCGTCCAATCGATCTCGATCCCCCAGGCGGGGTCGTACGCAAAGGCGACGGGCAGGCTCCGCTCGCCGGGCGGAAGCGGGGCGGCACCCCCGCCGCAGTTCCCGGTGGCCACCGTCGTGATGCCTTGGCGCAGGGCGCTGTCGGCCGTCGGGAACGCAAGCAGGGTCAGATCGGCGTGCGAGTGCAGGTCGACGAACCCGGGCGCAACCACACGCCCGGCGACGTCGACCATCTCGGCGTCCAGCCCTCTCAGGTCCGGTTCGATTGCTGCGATGCGACCGTTCTGCACGAGCACGTCGGCTCGTCGCGCCGGCGCTCCCGTGCCGTCGAGCACGTCGCCACCGACGAGGACGATCGCGTTGCTCATCGGTCGGCGGCTGCGATCGCCGTGGCTCGTTCGACCTCCGCGCTGGAGGCCCAGTTACCGGTGATCAACAACCCGATGGTGTCGCCGGCGATTCGATCGCCGTAGCGGCTCAGGGCGGCGAGCGACGCTGCTGCGGCCCCCTCGAGCTGGATGCCGTGGCTGGCGAGCATGGTCGCCATCGCCCGGTCGAGGTCGTCCTCGGTGACCACCGCCATGCGCCCGAGCAGGGCGAGCGCGACGTGGAGCGCCACCGTGCCGGGTCGAGTGGTCGCCAGGCCGCCGGCGAAGGTCGTACACGGGAGCTCGACGACGCGCCCGGCGAGCCAGCTCGCCGTCGCCGACGGCGCGGCTTCGGACTGCACCCCCACGACGTCGACGGCCCGGCCGGTGGCGGCCACTGCGAGCAAGGCTCCGCCGAGCAGGTTGCCGCCCCCCACCGGCACGATCACGGTGTCGATTCCGGGTGCTGCGGCGAGCATCTCGGAGACCATCGTCGCAGCACCCGCCATGAGGTCCGGGTTCTCCCCGTCTTCGATGTAGACCCCACAGGCGGCCAGGGCTGCGCGCTCGGAGGCCTTCTGCGCCACGTCGAGGTTCTCGCCCGCCACGATCACCGTCGCGCCCAGGGCACGCATCGCGGCCACCTTGACAGCGGCCGCTGTGACGGGTGCGTGGACCGTCACCGGGATGCCCGCCCGCGAGGCGGCGTAAGCAACGCCCTGGCCGTGGTTGCCGGTGGAGGCGGTGAAGATCGGTGACCCCGGTCGTTCCCGTGCGATGCGATCGACGGCCACGAGCGCCCCGCGGTGCTTGAACGAGCGGATCGGCGAGAACAACTCCAGCTTCAGCAACACCTCCCGGCCGAAGAGCTCGCTGAGGGCCCCGGACCGTACGAGCGGTGTGGGCTGCTCGATCCCGGCGATCAAGCGCTGCGCAGCCGCCAGGTCCTCGGGCTGGGGTGCCGGCGGCGGGGGCCAGTGGCGCCGGCGTAGGTCGACGGCGTGCAGTCCGGTGATCGGCCGGTCAGGAAGCACAGCGACAGATTACCATTCATAATGGTATTTGATCTATTCCACCGCCCGGTTCTCGCCGGTCACGGGGTCGGGCCTCAACCCTCGGTCATCTGGACGAGCAGCCGGTCGATCATGGCCTCGCAGGCGGCCAACTGTTCGAGCGACACCCACTCGTCGGCGCGGTGCGCCTGGGCGATCTCTCCCGGGCCGCACACGATCGATGGGATGCCGGCGACGTCGAACATGCCGGCCTCCGTGCTGTAGGTGACCTTGTCCGCAGCAGGGATACCCCCGATCGCATGGCACAACGATGCGGCCGGACTTTCGGGCGCCACGTCGAGTCCCGGGACCGAAGCCACGACGTGCATGGACGCCCCTGCGCTGGCGTGGCGGTCGTGCATCCGGGCACCGAGCTGGCCCACCAGCTGCTCGATCTCGTCGAGCAGTATCCGGGGCGGCTGTGCGGCAACGGTGCGGATCTCGAAGGTCAACGTGCAGAGGTCGGGGACGGTGTTGGCGGCGATGCCGCCCGACACCAGGTTGACACTGGCGGTGCTGAACGGCAGGGCGTATGCCGGATCGAACGGACCGTGCTGCTGCCAGGCGGAGGCCATCGCGCGGATGTGGTCGATGGCCTGCGCGGCGTACTCGATGGCATTCACCCCGTGGCTGGTGAGCGAGGAGTGTGCGGCCACCCCGCGGAAGGTGAGTTCCACGATGCTGATCGACTTGTGACCCGTGATCGCGCGCATGCCTGTCGGCTCCCCGACGATGCAGGCGCGCGGGCGGATCTCGAAGTGGGCCATCTCGTCGATCATCGCCCCAGCGCCCTGGCAGCCGAGTTCCTCGTCGTACGACAGCGCGAGATGCAGCGGTTCGCTCAGTTCGGCGGTGACGAACCGCCCGAGCCGTTCGAGGACGACGCCGATGAACCCCTTCATGTCACACGAACCCCGGCCGTAAAGCCGCTCGTCCCGCACGGTCGGCGAGAACGGATCGCTGTGCCAGTCCTGGCCATCGACGGGCACCGTGTCGGTGTGGCCGGACAACACGATGCCGCCTGCCGTGCGGCCGTCCGCCGCAGGCACCGTCACCCACAGGTTGGCCTTGGGCTCCGTAAGGCTCGAAATTCGCACTGCCGGCAGGCCGAGTCGGCCAGCCTCGGCCTCGACCGTGTCGATCAGAGCGAGGTTCGAACGGCGGCTCGTGGTGTCGAGTCGAATCAGATGCTGGATCCAGGCCAGCGACGCCAGTTCGTTTTCGGCACGCACGAACGGTTCTCCTCGGCAACTCGAAACGATAGGAAGGTAGTGAGGCTACCAATTGTTCGCGACCTTTGATGAATAGAGTTAGCATCGGCTCCGTGTCACGGCATTCGAGACCCGAGCTCGACGCGGCGCTCACCGATGGACAGTTCCCCGTGCGCCAGCACGAGGTCTTCCGCCAGTTGCGCGAGACCGCCCCGGTGTACTGGTGCGAGCCCCGGGCCCAGTGGTACGTCTCGACCTTCGAACTGGTCGACGAGGTTCTCGGTCGCCCCGAGCTGTTCTCGAGCGTCGGCGCCGAGCGGCGTCAAACCGACAGTCTTCCTGCGCCGGTGCGGTCCGAGGTGCGTACCCTTTGCGAACACTTCGCAAGCGAGCAGCTGAACATCTCGGACCCGCCAGAGCACACCCGGCTGCGCCGAGCGTTCAACACGTCCTTCGTTCCACGTCGGGTCGAACGATTCCGACCCCGGGTGGAGTCCCGCGCGGCTCGCCTGATCGACACTGCGCTTCGCCGCGGCCAGCTCGAGTTGATGGCCGACCTCGCTGGGCCGTTGCCGGTCCAGGTGATCGCCGAGTTCATGGGTGTCGACCAGCGCCACCTCGATGACATCGTCACGGTGACGCTCGGGCAGCGGTACTTCTTCGGTACGACGCCCCCGGACCCCACCGTGGCCCGGTCCTTCGATGCCGCCCTCGGGGCATGGCACGCGATCCTGCGGGCGACCTTCGACCACCGCCGCAGTTCCCCTGCCGACGACGTGATGACCCTTGCGGCCCGACTGGTCGACGAACGGGTGCTCACCGAGTCCGAGGCGCTCGCAACCTGCCTCCACCTGATCATCGCCGGGAACAGCACCACCACGGCGCTGATCGGGAACGTCCTGCATCTGTTGGCCACCCACCCCGACCAGCGCGACGCCGTTGCGGCCGCCCCCGAGCTTGCGCCGGCTGCGGTCGAAGAAGCGTTGCGGTTCGAGCCGCCGCTGCCGTTCGACCGCCGACTCGCCGTGACCGAGTGTCGACTCGGTGGACAGACGGTCATGCCCGGCGAGCGCGTCGTGGCGGTTCTGGCGGCGGCGTGCCGCGATCCCGAGGTATTCGCCGACCCGGACACCTTCGACCTGCACCGCCCGCTGGCGTTGCGTCATCAGGCGGCATTCGGCCGTGGGGTCCATCTGTGTCTCGGCGCACCGTTGGCACGAATCGAGGCCGAGATCGCCGTGAACATGACGCTCGAACGTCTTCCTCGGCTCGAACTCGAGGAGGGATTCGTGCACCAGTGGCACGCGGTTGGCACGCATCGTGGCCCGGTGGTGTTGCCGGTTGCCCTACCGGCCGAGCGGACCGCGGTCGCTCACCGATGACTCCGACCGATGCCCCGGCGGCGATGTTCAGCGCTGCCGCCGGCCTGTGCTACCTCGACACCGCGACCTACGGACTGGCGCCCGCCCCTGCGCTCGACGCCATGATCAAGGCGATCGCCGGCTGGCAGGCGGGTACCGCCCACTGGATCGACGACTTCGACGCAGTCGCCGAGCGCGGTCGGGCTGCGTTCGCCCGCCTCATCGGCGTTCCCGGCGACGATGTCGCGCTCGTGTCATCGGCATCGATCGGCGTCGGCACGGTCGCCTCGTCATTGCGTGCAGGCGATCGCGTGGTCGTTCCCGATGACGAGTTCACCTCGCTCTTGTTTCCACTGCTCGTCGCCGAGCGCCACGCTGTCACCGTCGAGCAGGTGCCGTTCGAGGGTCTGGTTGATCGCATCGTCCCGGGTACCTCCTTGGTCGCCTGCAGCCTCGTGCAGATGCAGACCGCCCGCGTGGCGGCGCTCGGCGCGATCCTCGATCGCGCCGCCGAGGTCGGCGCCCGGGTGCTGGTCGACGCCACCCATGGGCTGCCGTTCGTCGGCGCAGCCGACGGTGCCGTGGCGCGGGCGGACTACGTGGTCTGCGCCGGGTACAAGCACCTCCTCTGTCCGCGCGGCGTGTCGCTGTTCGTGGTGCGCGGTGATCGCCAGGACGACCTGACGCCGTGGAACGCCAACTGGCGGACCACCGAAGGGCACTACCAGCGCTACTTCGGAGGGCCGCTCACGCTGGTCGCCACCGCAGGTCGGTTCGACGTCTCGCCGGCGTGGTTTCCCTGGATCGGCGGGGTCGAGTCGCTGGAACTGCTTTGCACCTGGGCCGCCGACGGCAGCATCGAACGGGCCCGACTCCTGGCCGGGGACATTGCGGGCGGGCTCGACGTGCCGTGGGGCGGGTCGTCGGTGGTGAGCGTGCCCGTGGGCGACCTCGACGCAACGGCCGCAGCGCTGGGCTCGGCTCGTGTGAAGGCGGGTGTGCGCGGGGGGCGGGTCCGGCTCTCGACGCACGTGTACAACACGCCCGAGGACGTGGAGCTGGTCAGCCGGGTGCTCCGCCCGTTCGTGGCGCGCTGACCGAGCCCCCAGCGGCCGTCGGGTCCGTCGGTCGGATCCCACGCCTCTCGACGGCACCGACGACGACCGCAGCAGCGAGGATGCATCCGCCAGCGACCGCGCTCAACGCCTCGGCCGAGTGGGTGAAAACGGCGCCGCCGACCAAGGGGCCGACCACCCGCGCCGCTGACATCACCGCCTGCGCGTCGCCGGCCCGTTCGCCGGGATACGCCGACATCGACGCAAGGATCTTGAACACCGCGGGCACACCCATCCAGTAGCCGAAGCCCCAGATGGCCATGCCTACCCAGAACATCCACCCCTCGTGGACCATTCCGATCCCGAGCACACCGACTCCGGTGAATGCGACCCAGCCGCCAGCCCAGCGCCGCGACCCTCGCCAGCGGGCCGAGGGGATTCCGGCCAGGGCGTTGAGCGAGAAGCCGATCGAGACTGCCAGTGCGCTCATGCCGTTGGTGGTACCTCCAACCACCCCTGCGAAGGTGCCCAGGCACGAGCCGCCCAGCCCCATCAGGAACAAGCAGGCGAGCAGGACCACCGCCGCCCGCGTCGGAGGACGCCGCGCACCGGTGCCCCGATCCGGCGTGGCGAGCGGGCTCGAGCGATGGACGAAGGCGATCGGGATCAGGTTGAGCACGGCGAGCATCGCGAACATCATCCGGGTCCCCGACAGGTCGAGGACCACACCGATGATGGGCGCGGCGACCGTACCGACCAGTGGGGTGATGACTGCGATATCCGCCACCTTCTCGTCGTCGCCGAACACCTGCGCCCAGGCGATCCACGCAATCGCCCCAAGGGACAGACCGTCGGCGAACACGGCGACGAGCAGCAGCGGGAAGCTTGCGGCGACGGCGCCGAACAGACACGCGACCGATCCGAGCAGGCTCGCACCTACGAGCACCCGGCGCCGCGGCTGCACGACCCGCGGCGACCCCCAACTCGCGATCGCCAGCCCGCCGAGTTGCGCGGTCGACAGCAACCCTACGGTGCTCACGCCGAGGTCGAGTTCCTCGGACACCGTCGGCACCAGGAACGGCACGGCGACGAGTGAGACCGTCGACACCGCGATCCCGGCGACGGCGGCGGCGCTCACGCCGTTCCGTGTGACCCGGCGGATCATCGGGTTGACCTACCGACGGTCAGGGCCGGTGAAGCGCAGCGGGGTTGAGCAGGTTGCGAACTGCGGCACCGTCGAGGAACCGGAGCGCCTCGTCGGCTGCGTTCGTAGCGAGTTCGATTCGGGCCTGCGCGGAGAGCCAGGCCGTGTGGGAAGTGACGAGTACGTCCGGGTGCGACAGCAACGGGTGGGCGAGGTCCGGTGCGGGCTCCCCGTCGAGCACGTCGAGCGCGGCGTACGACACCTTGCCCGCCACGATTGCGTCGTGCAGCGCGTCGAGGTCGATCAGCCCGCCCCGGCTGGTGTTGACGACGATCACGCCGTCCCGGGCCGAGGCCAACCGCACCGCGTCGAGCATGTGGTGGTTGCCGTCGGTGAGCGGGGCGTGAAGGGTTATTGCGTCGGCGGTAGCGACGAGCTCGTCGAGCGGGACCAGACGGACACCGTCACTCGTACCGGGCGGGACCATCGGGTCGTGGGCGACGACCTCCCAGCCGAACCCGCGCGCCCGAGCCGCAACGCTCCGACCGATCCTGCCGAATCCCACCACGCCGAGGCGAGTTCCCGCCACCCGACGCATCTCGGGGAGTTGGGCGTTCACGTGCCACGACTGCGTGCTTCGCCAGCGCGTGGAGGCGTCGGCGAGCCGGCGGTAGGCGGCGAGAAGGAGCAGCAGGGTGTGGTCGGCCACTTCGTCGACGCAGAAGTCGGGTACGTTCGCAACGGCGATGCTGGCCCGGGTAGCGGCGTTGATGTCGACCATGTCGTAGCCGATTCCCGCTCGCACGATGAGGCGGGTCGCGGCGAGACCGGCGATCGCCGCTGCATCGAATGGCATGAATCCCACGATCACCACCGGTGCCCGCCCGGCGGCCGACAACGCGACCGCCCGCTCCACGCCCTGCGGGAGCACCTCCACCTCTACACCGGCGGCCTCGAGCGCCGTGATGGCTGGCGCCAGGATCTCCGCGGCGTCGGTGATCAGAGCGTGTCGCTTCAGTGATGCCATCGTTGTTGCACCTTTCGGACAGGATCGGGTGGTGGTCCGACTCAGCGCCGGCGGATTCGGTTGGTGATCGAACCGATGCGCTCGATCTCGACCGACACGACGTCGCCGTCGGTGAGAAAGCGCGGCGGTCGCTTGGCCAGTCCGATGCCTGCTGGTGTGCCGGTGGCGATCACGTCGCCGGCCTCGAGTGTCGTGTCCTGGCTGAAGTACGAGATGATCGAGGCAACGGAGAAGACCATCTCCGACGTGTTGCTGTCCTGCACCGTCTCACCGTTGAGCGTGCAGCGGATGTGCAACTTGTTGGGGTCCGGGACCGCCGAGGCCGGCACCATGGAACCGAGGACCCCGAGCGTGTCGAACGACTTCGACCGCGTCCATTGCCCGTCTGCTGCTTGGAGATCTCGGGTCGACAGGTCGTTGAAACACGCATAGCCGGCCACGTAGTCGAGAGCGTCTTCGACCGACACGTCGAGCGCGCGACGACCGATCACGACGGCGAGCTCGGCCTCGTAGTCCAACTTCTCGGTTGCGCGCGGCATGAGGACGTCGTCGCCGTCACCGATGAGCGAGGTGGTCCATTTGGCGAAGCACAGCGGTGCGCTCGGCAGCGCCAGGTTGGACTCGCGGGCGTGATCCGCGTAGTTCAACCCGACGCACAAGAGCTTGCCGGGGCGGTTTTGCATTCGAGACTCCTCGTCGGGTGGATGTGATGACGGGCGGGTCGGCTCAGGGGTGCGAAACCCCGCCTAGCCGACCGGCGCGCCGGAGCAGGTCGATCGTTCCTTCGGCGACGAGGTGGCGGAGCCGATCCAGCACGCTCGCCGACGCACCGCCGATGTGCGGGGTCTGCAGCACTCCGGCTCGCCCGGTCAGCGGGTCGTCGGGGCCGGGCGGTTCGCTCGCTCGCACGTCGAGCGCTGCGGCCCGGATCCTTCCGTCGTCGAGCGCGGCCGCCAGCGCAACTTCGTCCACGAGACCACCGCGCGCCACGTTGACGAGGATGGCGCCGCGCTTCACGCGGGCGAACAACTCGGCGTCGAACAGGTGCCGGTTCGCCGCGGTCAGACTGGCGGCGAGCACGATGACGTCGGCCTTGGCGACGAGTTCGTCGAGGGAAACGACCGGCATCAGGGGGTCGACCGTGTCCGGTGGGCGGCGCGTGGTTGCGATGGTGGTCATTCCGAAGGCTCTCGCTCGGGCCCCCACCCGCACCCCGATCCGCCCGGCGCCGACGACGCCGAGCGTCAGTTCGCTCAGGTGAGGGATCTGCCAGACCTCGGGGGCGTCGAGTACGCCCCAGTCCCCGGCCTCCGTCCGTTTGGCCATCGGGACGATCAGCCGTACGGCCGCCAGCAGCAATGCCATCGCGTGGTCCGCGACTTCGTCGGCGTTGGCGTGGACACCAGCGACGGGAAGCCCGAGCTCCGCAGCGGCTTCCTCGTCGACGTGGTCCCGCCCGGCGCTATAGCAGAGAATGCCGACACATCGCCGAAACGTGGCCAGGCGGGCGGCGTCGACTGGGTACAGCCCGCTGGCGACCACGACGTCGGCGTGGGGTGCGACACGGTCCTGTTCGGCGGGATCGGAGGGAACCACCAGTTCGACACCGGCCGCATCGAGGTGTGCGCGCTCGACGTCGTACGGCCAGTCCCGCTGCCACGACAACGGGTCGAGCATGAGCACGATCGGTCGGTTCGTGGCGTGAGGTCGGTTCGTCGGGTCGTCGTGCATTGCGGGTGTCCTATGCCCACCGGCCATGGTGGGCGATCGACAGGCGAGAGTACACTATTGTCAATGTTCAATAGACAATAGGATGGCGCGATGAAACAGGTGGTCGCCCGACACGGCAGGGCAGAGTTCCTCGAGCTTCCCGAGCCGCGCCTGCGGCGGGGTGAGGTGCTGATCGGGACTGCGTACTCGGCGGTGAGCGTCGGCACCGAGACCTGGCTGATCGACGGGTCGGGCGACCCGAACTTCATCAACCACGAGTACCCCCCGGACCCCCCGCGCTGGCCGAAGACCCGCTCGGACATTCGGCGTGAGGCCCCGCTGCCGCGTCCGCACGAGCCGGGATACATCGCTATCGGCTACAGCCTGGCGGGCCGGGTGATCGCTGTGGAGGACACGGTGGTCGACCTTGCGCCGGGCGACCTCGTGGCTGCCTCGGGCTCGCAATGCGCCCATCACGCCGAGGTCGTCGCAGTGCCCCGCAACCTCGTCGCCAAGGTCCCCGACGGCGTGGATCTCGCCGACGCCGCGCTCGTCACGCTCGGCTCGATCGCAGTCACTGCCTTGCGCGCCACGGAATGCCGGTTCGGGGAGACCGTCGTGCTGTACGGCATGGGGTTGCTCGGCCTTCTTGGCGGTGCGATCGGCACTGCGGCGGGCTTCCGAATCATCGGTCTCGACATCGCCGACAGCCAGTTGGCGATGGCGCGCCGCCTGGGCCTGGAGCACCTGTGTAACCCGAGTCGGGACAGCGCCCTGGAGATGGTGCGGGAACTGACGGACGGTTTCGGCGCCGACGGCGTCATCGTCGGGGTGAAGGCCGACTCGAGCGAACCGTTGAACCATGCGTTCGACATGTGCCGCCAACGCGGCACGGTGGTGGCCCAGGGACTGTTCGGGATGGAGGTCGACCGCGGGCGCTTCTACGCCAACCAGATCAGCCTGGTGCCGGCAATCGGCTACGGCCTGGGTCGCTACGACCCCGTCTACGAGGAGGCCAACGAGGATTATCCGATCGGCCTGGGCCGCTGGACCGGCAATCGCAATCAGGGCTACTTCCTCGAACTGCTTCGGTCACGCCGGATCGACCTGTCCCCCATCGCGCCGATGCGGATCCCCTTCGACGAAGCCCCCGAAGCCTACGAGCGATTCCGGCGCCCGGACCGCCCGGCGACGGTCGTGTTCGATTACGGGGTTTCGTGACCGCTGCCGTCTCACCCGCCCGACGACCGGTGTCCGCCGAGGACCTGCTGCGCCTGCGCTGGCCACTCGAGCCGGCGCTACGGAGCGACGGCCGGGCGGTGGCTTACGTCGTGTCCGGGTTGGGCGAGGTGTCCGATGCGCTCGTCTACGACGTAATCCTCGAGGAACTCGACGCGGACGGTGTTCCCGAGGGACCCTCCCGACGGTTGGAGGGTTGCCGGACGCCGAAGTGGTCTGCGGACGGTGCGGTGTTGGCGTGCGTACGTACGACGGGCGTACCGGGCGTGGTGGTCGTCGAGGCGTCCGGATGCACGACGCGCTTCGTCGGACCCGTCGTCGACTTCGACGTGTCGCCCGACGGCACCCACCTCGCAGTGATCAGCGCACCGGGGGTGGTGGCTGTCGTGGAGGTGGCGTCGGGGATTCGTGTCGAGCGAGCGGGCCCCGACGGCGCAACGATGGTGCGCTGGTCGCCGGACGGCACGGCCCTCGCTGTCGTCGGGGGTACGAGCGGGCTCGACGAGCGGCCTCTGGTGTCCACCATCACCCGGATCGAGCTCGACGGTCCGGGCACCCACGGGTGGCTGACCTGGGATGGACCGATCCGCAACGTCCAATGGGCTCCGGACGGCTCGGCGCTCGCCGTGGTCGGACACAACCGGGGGCCGGCCGGGTGGGAGCCCGAGGGCGTTTGGCTGTTGCCGACGGGATCCGGAGCTCCCTACGAGTTGACCGCCGGATGCGACCGTTGGTTTGGGCGCGCCGTGCGTGGCGATGACGAGCGGTCCCTTGGACGGGCTCCGCTGGAGTGGTCTTCCGATGGCGGGTCGGTGCTCACCACCGTGGTGGACGGAGGCCGCAGTGGCCTCGTGCGCGTCGGCGCCGATGGCGCGCTGAGCGCCGTGGCCACCGGGGACCGCGCCATACTCGAGGTCAGCGTTGCGCGTTCGGGCGTTGCCGACGTACTTGCGTTCACCTGGTCCGACCCGGCGAACCCGGGTGAGCTTTCGCTGTCGTCGTGCGGCGTGGAGCGTCAGTTGACGCACGTGAACACGGCGTGGCTCGCCGAGGTCGCACTGGCACCGACAGTCGCTGTCTGGGCCCGTGCCGAGCCGGACGCCCCCTCCGTCGACGGCTGGCTCACTGCGGGACCGGGGACCGGGCGCCCGGCGCCGCTCGTGGTGCAGGTCCACGGCGGTCCGCACCACCCCGTGGGTTGGCGCTTCTCCTTCGATGCCCAACGGTTGGCCGCCCTCGGTCTCGCCGTGTTGCGCACCAACCCGCGCGGCAGCACCGGCCGGGGGCGCGCGTTCGCGCAAGCCGTTGCCGGAGACTGGGGTGGCCCGGACCTTCGTGACCTGCTCGCCGCTGCCGAGGTTGCCGCCGGTGAGCCGACCGTCGACGAGGACCGCGTGGCGATCGTCGGGGAGAGCTACGGCGGATTCATGGCGGCGTGGGCGGTGGCCACCACCGACCGCTTCGCTGCCGCGATCGCCGAGAACGCGATCAGCGACCCGCTCGCACTCGCGTCGGGGCCACGGGGTCCCAACTTCTGGTGGATCGAGTTCGGTGCCTCGCCCCAAGAGGACAGCGAGCGTTACCGGGCGCGCTCGACGCTCGACTGCGCTGCGCGCATCGTGACGCCGCTGCTGCTCATACACGCCGAGGACGACGAGAACGTCCTGATCGAGCAGAGCGAGCGCCTCCATCGCCGACTCTCCTCGCTCGGTCGACCGGTGTGGTTCGAGCGGGTGCCTGGCGAGGGTCACATGGTCAACGTGTTCGGCCGGCCCTCGCGCCGCCTACGGCGCATCGCCGCGCTCGACGAGTTCTTGCTCGAGCATCTCCGCCCCGACGACGGCCCACTTCGTCCCGACGTCCAACCCGCAGGAGTCGACCAATGAAGATCAACCATTTCGAGTGCTTCACCCTCAGTCATCCGCTCGACCCGCGCACCGGCCCGTCCATTGCGTACGGCTCGAGTCACGCCTACGTCCTGGTCCGGCTCACGGCCGACGACGGGACCGTCGGATGGGGGGAGACCTACAACGTTCACGGGATGCATGCGACCGTCAGCGATCTGTGCTCGGGCCTGCTCGCCGAGCGGGGCTCGCTGCGAACGTTGCTGCGATGGGTCCGCATCGCCGGGGGCGGTCTTGCCGGTGGGGGCATGGCGTGCAGTTCGGTGTCCCTGGCGCTCGAGGACGTCTGGGCCCGGCAACAGGGTCTGTCGGTGGCTGCGGCCCTCGGCGGGCCGGTGCGCACCGACGTGCGGGCGTATGCCGCCAGCGGCGGCTACGTCGAGGGCCGCCACCCACGCGACACCTGGGCCGACGAGCTTGCCCGTGCGCTCGACCTCGGGTTCACCGCCATCAAGTGGCGCATCGGGCGCTACCCCATCGCGGAGGAGGCGAAGCTACTCGAGAAGCTGCGATCCGACACCCCGGCGGAGGTGTTGTTCATGGCGGACGGAAACGCGGGCTACACCTTCAAAGAGGCGGTGCGCATGGGAAGGATCCTCACCGACCTCGGGTTCTTCTGGTTCGAGGAGCCGATGGAGCAACGGGGTGCCTACGTGGGCTACGACCGCCTCGCTGCGGCGCTCGACATCGAACTCGCCGGGGGCGAGGCGATGGTGATGCCGTCCGAGGCACGCAACCTGTTCGAGCGCCGAGCCGTCGACATCGTGCAGCCCGACCCGGTCATCGCCGGAGGGGCGAGCGCCGTGCTGGCCATCGCCGAGATGGCGGCGTGCTACGGCATCCGTACGACTCCGCACACCTCGAACTCGGGGATCGGCATCTCGGCCGGACTCCAGGTGCTGGCATGTCTGCCTGACGCAACCCGCTCGCCGGCGTCGCCCGAATCGTTGCTGGAGTTCGGCATCGACGACAGCCCGTGGCGGCGGTCGGTGCTCACGACCCCGCACGAGGTCGTCGGCGGTCGTGTGGCGATCCCCTCGGGTCCGGGATTCGGGGTCGAGGTGGACGAGGCCCATGTGCGGGCCGCGGCGATCGCCCACACCTCGAGCAGCGTGGCTCCATGAGAGAGCCAGCGACGCCGGACGTACCGTTGCTGCAGGTCGACGACTTGCGCGTCAGCTTCCGCACGGGCGACGGCGTGGTGCACGCGGCGAACGGACTCAGCTTCGAACTCGCAGCCGGTCAGACCCTTGCCATCGTCGGGGAGTCGGGCGCCGGCAAGTCCGTCGCATCGCTCGCAGTGATGGGTCTCCTGCCGCCGTCGGCGACCGTGACCGGTTCGGTCCGCCTGCGAGGTCGCGAGCTGCTCGGACTACCCGACCGGTCGATGCGACGGATCCGGGGCAAGGACATCGCAATGGTGTTCCAGGACGCGATGACGTCCCTCGACCCCGTGTTCACCGTGGGAAACCAGATCATGGAGGCCCTGTTCGCGCACAACCCCGACCTGTCCCGCGCCGACGCCGAGCGGCGTGCCGTGGAATTGCTCGACACGGTGGGCGTGGCCGCTGCTGCCAAGCGCGTACACAGCTTTCCCCACGAAATGTCGGGCGGCATGCGCCAGCGAGCCATGATTGCCATCGCCATCGCCAACAAGCCCAGCGTCCTGATCGCCGACGAGCCGACCACGGCCCTCGACGTGACGATCCAGGCCCAGGTGATGGATGCTTTCCTGGCCGCACAGGAGGCCACGGGGGCTGCGATCCTCTTGATCACGCACGACCTCGGGCTCGTGGCGAACTACGCGGATCGGGTGCAGGTGATGTACGGCGGGTACGTCATGGAGACGGGCCGCACCGAGGAGCTGTTTGCCGCCCCACGCAATCCGTATACCGTCGGCCTGCTGCACTCGATCCCGCGCGCCGATCGTCGTGACGCCATGCTCCACCTGATCCGCGGTGTTCCACCGTCGTCGGGCAGCCTGCCGCGCGGATGTCCGTTCGCCCCTCGCTGCGATCACGCCGTCGCCCAATGCAGGCGCGAGCTGCCGGCATTGCGGTCCATGGCCGACGGTCAGTCGAGCCGCTGTCACCTTGCCGAGTCGTTCCCGGCGATCACCGCCCCTGACGCGGCGGCGGAACCGGCCGCTGCGTTGCCGCCCGCTCAGAACGATGTCTTGCTCGAGGTCGGGGAGCTCACCAAGGAGTTCTCCGCCCGACGCATCGGCTGGCGACGCGGCGGCGCGCCCGTCAAGGCGGTCAACGGTGTCAGCCTCACCCTCGGTCGCCGCGAGTCGCTCGGTGTCGTCGGTGAGAGTGGGAGCGGTAAGTCGACGTTGGCGCGCTGCATCCTGCGAATGATCGAGCCGACTTCCGGTGTGGTGACCTTTGAGGGACGTCGGCTCGGCGAGGCCGACGCACGCGAGTTGCGCCGGTTGCGAAAGAACTTCCAGCTGGTGTTCCAGGATCCGTATGCCTCGCTGAACCCGCGAATGACGGTGCGCGAGCTGATCGGCGAACCGCTCGTCGTGCAGGGGTGGAAACCCGATGCGCGGCGAGCCCGGGTGGCGGAGCTCCTCGAGGCGGTCGGTCTCTCGCCGGAACACGCACAGCGGTATCCGCACGAATTCTCGGGCGGTCAACGCCAGCGGATCGGCGTGGCTCGCTCGCTCGCACTCGGTCCGTCGCTGCTGGTGCTCGACGAACCCGTGTCGGCCCTCGACGTCTCCGTCCAGGCGCAGGTGCTCAACATGCTCGCCGACCTGCAGAAGGCGCTCGGGCTCTCGTACATCTACATCGCCCACGACCTGTCGGTCGTGCGGCACGTGGCCGACCGGATCGCGGTCATGTACCTCGGCAGGATCGTCGAGACCGGGCCCAACGACGAGGTGTTTTCCAACCCGGCGCACCCGTACACCCAGGCGCTGCTGTCGGCCGTACCGCTGCCCGACCCGGTGGCAGCGCGTCGGCGCCAGCGCATCGTGTTGGAAGGTGACATACCGGATCCGTCCGCTCTCCCACCCGGTTGTGCGTTCCATACCCGCTGTCCGGTGGCGGTGCCGATCTGTGCCGAGGTGCGGCCGCCCGTGGTCGAGGTTGCACCGGGGCACACGACCGAGTGCCACGTGCCGCTTGTAAGGGGTGAACGTCTCGAGCACCGACTCCGGCTTCGCCCTGCACTCGCCGGCAAGGAACCGTTTACGCCCGTGTAATGGACAATCATCTTTAACTATGTCTAACTTACGGACGCTCGTGCAGCACGTCGAGCGATGGGTTCTGAGATCCGAAGCGACGGAGGGGGAGTTCAGTGCGGAGAACTAAGCAGTCGACGAAGGTGCTCGTCGCCTCGTTGGTTGCCGTGTCGATGGTCGTCGGTGCATGCAGCAGCGGCGACAGCACCGACACGGCGACGACGGTGAAAAGCGCCGAGAGCAGCGCCACGACGGTGGCCTCGTCGGGCGCCGCGACCACGGCCAAGCCGGGAACGCCGGTGCCGGAGACGCTCAACATCCAGGTGAGCGAGTTCGCCACCCTGAACCCGTTCAAGTCCAGCGGGGTCGGCCGCGGCACGGTGAACGCCGTCATGTACCTGCCGCTCGTGTACCTCGACGAGACGAACACCGTCGTCGGCGCGGCGGCCGAGTCGTTCAAGGTCAGTGCCGACGGTCTGACCACGACGTTCAAGCTCAAGCAGGGTCTCCAATGGAGCGACGGTGAGAAGTTCGACGCCGACGACGTCGTGTGGAGCCTCAAGAAGTACCTGACCGGATCGCTCAGCACGTGGGCAAGCCGACATTGCTGCGTCGTCGGTCAGGCTGACGGGACCTTCGGCGGTATCAAGAAGGTGGACGACTACACCGTCGACGTGACGCTCGAGAAGCTCGACCCGACCTGGTTGGTCGTGCTCGCAGCGCAGTCCTGGATCGTGTCGATGCTGCCGGAGCATGCGCTCAGCAAGTTCTCGGACACCGAACTCGGCACCACCAACTACTTCGAGACCAAGCCGCTGACGCTCGGGGCCTACAAGTTCGTCGAGTGGAAGAAGGACGAGTACGTCCTCTTCGAGCGCAACGAGAAATGGCCCAAGCAGCCGGCGTTCGCCAAGGTAAAGCTCAAGTTCCTGCAGAGCGACGTTGCTGCCGCTCAGCTCGAGACCGGTGAGCTCGCCGCGTCGAGCAGCGTGGCCCCAATCGACGCCAAGCGGCTCACCAGCAAGCCGAGCATTGCACTGGCCCAGTCCCCGGGTGTCTATCCCGAGGTGCTGCAGTTCGCTGTCGACAACCCGGCCCTGAAAGACCCGCGAATCCGTCAGGCGATGATCTACGCACTCGACCTCGACGCGATCTGCAAGGAAGTCATGCTCGGCTACTGCGCCGTGCAGTGGAACCAGGTCCGCCTTCGGGCACCCAAGTGGGCCATACCCACGGAAGGTCTCGAGCCGTACAAGTACGACCCGGCCAAGGCGAAGAAGCTCCTCGCCGACGCCGGTTGGAAAGCAGACCAGAAGGTGACCATCATCAATACCGGTGGGGCCGATCGGGTCCGTAGTACCGAGTCGCTGATCATCCAGGCGTCGTTCGCTGCGGTCGGAATCAAGGCCGAGATCTTGTCGACCGACACGGCGACGCTGCTGAACTATGCGAAGGAACCCTCCCAGCGCGGAGCGTTCTTCATGTTCATCAACCGTGGCGCGCACTTCGCGGCCGACCCGAACCAGGTCTCGCCGTACACCCGGTGCTCGACGTTCTACCCGAAGGGTGCCAATCTGTCCTTCTACTGCGACCCCGAGTTGGATGCGCTGTGGGACAAGGGTCTGACGTCGACCGACCCGGCAGTTCGCGGACCGATCTACCAGCAGGCGTTCAAGAAGATCAGCGCTAACCCGGACGTGGTCAACCTCTACTGGCCGGACGCGCTCCTCGTCTTCAACAAGTCGCTCAAGGGAATCAAGGGCCTCGGTCAGCCGGAATGGTTCACTTGGAACCTCGCCGACTGGAAGTGGGAGGGCTGACAGCTCCCTGAAACCACGATCCCCACCACACTGGTTCTGATCCGGAAAGGTTGTCGGCACGTGCTCGCCTACGTCCTGCGTCGCCTAGGAGCTGCGCTACCAGTGTTGGTGGGGATCATGTTGCTTGCTTTCGTCCTCGTGCAGTCGATGCCGGGCGATCCGTTGCGCATGCTGATCCCGCCCGAGAACCTTGCGGGCAACGAGCAATACGTCGAAACGCTCAGGAAGCGCTATGGCCTTGACGATTCGATCGTCATCCAGTTCTTCAACTGGGTGAAGGAGCTGTTCAAGGGCAACCTCGGTTACTCGTTCCACACGGGCCAGCCGGTACGCGAGATGCTGGGTGAACGTGCCTGGCCGAGTCTGGTCCTCATGGGCGGGTCGATGCTGCTGGCCCTCGCAGTCGCAATTCCGGTGGGCCTGCGAGCGGCGCAGCGCCGCAACCGAGCCTTCGATCTTCTCGCCTCGGCGGTCGGGATGTCGGTGATCGCCATCCCGAGCTTCTTCACTGCGCTCCTGGCGATCTACGTCTTCGGCGTGAAGCTGCGTTGGCTACCGGCCGGCGGCATGGGGCGGGAGGGTTTCCTCGACTTCCTTCACCACGCAGTGTTGCCGATTGGGGTGCTTGGAGCGGCTCTCTTCGGTCCCTACATGCGCTACACCCGTCAGGCGGCGCTGGAGGTACTCAACGAGCCGTACATCACTGCCGCCCGGGCCCGGGCAGTGTCGCCGACCAAGGTCGTGTTCAAACACGTGTTGCGGAACGCTGCGATCCCCATCGCCACGGTGACGATCGTGCAGATCCCCTTACTGGTCGGCGGAGCCATCGTGATCGAGAAGATGTTCGCCTGGCCGGGCACGGGAGGAGTGGTGTTCAACGCGATCACGACTCGTGACTACCCGGTGATCATCGGGTTCACCCTCGTGGTGGCGGTGGTCGTCGTGATTTCTCAACTCGTCCTCGACCTCGTGATCGCCTGGCTCGATCCCCGGGTTCGCCTCGGAGGGGTCAAATGAGTGAGGACGGTCTCGATCCTCCCGGCGATCTCCCCGAGGAGGCCGAACCGGCCAAGCCGGGCCAGAGCCTGGCTCGGCTGGCCTGGCGTCGGTTCCGGCGCAACCGACTGGCCTTCGGTGGTCTCGTCTTCCTCGTGATCATCGTGCTGCTGTCGGCCTTCGCTCCATGGGTCGCCCGAACCGACCCTGTGTCGCTGAACCTGCGGGCGATCCTGCAGGCACCGTCGGGCGATCACTGGCTCGGTACGGATCAGGTGGGTCGTGACGTGCTCGCCCGAGTGTTGTACGGGGGGCGTATCTCGCTCGCCATCGGCGGAGCGGCGGCAGTTTCCACCGTCTTCGCCGGGATGATCCTTGGCCTCCTCGCTGGCTATCGCGGCGGTGTCATCGACTGGATCATCATGCGAGCCGTCGAAGTGATTCTGTCGTTCCCGACACTCGTGCTGATCATCTTCTTCGTCACCCGATTCGGGCAGAACGCCCGCAGCATCGTGCTCGTAGTCGTGTTGTTCCAATGGCCGTTGTCGTGCCGCCTGGTCCGGAACATGACCATGTCGATCCGCGAGGTCGATTTCGTCCAGAGTGCGAAAGGGTTCGGTGCGGGCGGCTTCCACACCACGGTCAAGCACATTCTGCCGGCCGCGATCGGTCCGTTGACGGTCGCCGGTACGCTGCTGGCCGCCACGTCGATCCTGCTCGAGTCGGCCCTGTCCTTCCTCGGTTTCGGCATCTCGCCGCCGACTGCGACCTGGGGTGGCATCCTGACCGAGGCCCAGTCGCTCACCGTCCTCGAACAAACCCCTTGGCTGTGGATCCCGCCCGGACTGCTCATCGCCCTCACGGTCCTGTCGATCAACTTCGTAGGGGATGGGTTGCGCGACGCCCTCGACCCGAGGACCAGAGAATTCACCTGACGGCGGGCTTCACCGCAGGGGAGCGATGTCCTGAGCCTGACCGGAGGCGATCGCAGTTTCAATGGCCCGGCAGATCGCCAGCGAGACCGTGCCGTCCCGGGGCGTGGCACGATCAGCGACGCCCCGGGCGACTGCGGCAGCGAACTCGTCGATCATCGGACGCATCCCGACCTGGAACGGATCGGCAACCAGGTCGACGACCGACTCGGGTTCGGCACCAGCGATGTGCAGCACCGCCTGCCGACAATGGTCGTATAGCGTTGCGTTCGTGCCGACGCCGATCGTCTGAAATGACCAATTCGACAGCAGATCGCTGCGCCCGGCGGTTCCGTGCAGCAGCACACCGATAGCGCCGTTCGCGAAACGGACGGTCGCAACTGCGTTGTCGAGTTGGTTGAGCCCTCGGACCGCTAGATTGCCGCCCTCGGCCTGGACACGAACGATCTCGCTTCCGGCGAGATAACGCATGAGATCGATGCTGTGCACGAGCGAACTGGTGAGACGACCACCGCTCAGTGCGGGGTCGTTCACCCAGCCGCTCATCTCCTGTGAGGCGTCGTACATCGTGTGCGACGTCACGACGACGGGCTGCGGAACGAGGGCCTTGGAGGCGGCCACGGCGGGAGCGAAGCGGAACTTGTAGCCGATCATGGCGACGATTCCGTACCGCGCAACACTGCGCTCAATCTCCAGGCACTCGGGGACCGTCATCGCCATGGGCTTTTCGAGCAGGAGGTGCTTGCCGGCCCCGGCGGTGGCGAGCGCGAGCTCCCGATGTGTGTGGGTGGTGGTGGCGACGAACACCGCGTCGACATCGGGGGCATCGACGGCTTCTCGCCAGTCGGCAAGCACGCGCGTTTCGTGCGGCAGGCTCGATGCGAGTGCGGCAGCCCGATCACGGTCGGGGTCGCAGCAGACCGATAGCTCACAGTGCTCGTTGTCGAGCGCGGCCGCGGCTAGGTGATGGCCTTGGAACCCGCACCCGAGCAATGCAACGCGCAGCCGGCGGCGTGAGCCGGTGGAGCTGGTCATCGACGAGCGGCGAGGTCGATGTCCTCGATCCCGGCGAACGCGCCGCTCGAAGTCCGCCAGTGCCAATCGGTTGCCTTGCGGATCGCCTCGGGATCCCGTTGCTGGATCGCATCGAGCATCGCTTCGTGGGTGTCGATCACCAGCTCGGGGATCTCGTGGTAGAGGTTGTACTGAAGCAGCGCTGCCGCGGACTCACTCAGCACGCTGTGCTGGTAGAAGAACAACATTTCGCTGCGCGCCGCCAGTCCGATCTGGTAGTGGAATCGATGGTCGTAGCGGAGGAAACTCCCACCCGATCCCCGCCTCAGCTCGGACGACATCAGGCGGATGGATTCCCGCATTGCGTCGAACTCCTTGGCTGTCCCACGCTCGCCTGCGAGCAGGGCCAATTCCTCCTCGACGGGACGGCGTGCCTCGACGAGCTCGGTGAGGGTCGCATTGCGCCAATCGGACATCCGTCGGAGCAACGCCAGCGGGATGTCGTCGTTCAGGATCGTGATCCCTCCGCTCACACCGCGTTTGGTGGACACGACACCGTGCTCGCGCAGGACACGAACGGCCTCGCCGACTACAGGTTTGCTCACCCCGGTAAGAGCAGCGAGGGCCTCGATCGTCGGCAGTTGACTCCCGACTGGGATGATCCCGGCTCGTACACCGAGCACGATCTGGTCTACGACGATGTCGTGGGCCCGCCGCGGCGAGACTCTGTAGAAGGGGAGGCGCTCACCGGCTGCGAACGGTGTCAACAACTGGCCGCCCTCGGGGGGAGGGGGAAGTAGGTCCGTCATCGGGCGGCAGGCTATCGGGTTGACTCCTGCCAAATGTCGTCGATATTGATGAATTCGTCCGAATTGGCCTATCGGGAACGAAAGACCGGTCGCATCGGTGCGCCGACCAGCATCGGGGCCAGGTCGTCGCACCGGGCCATCACCTCGAGCGCATGGTCGAGCGCAACGAGCCCGGCATCGATGTCGGCATCGGTGTGACGCGCGCACAATGGCGTCGATCCGTTGAAGAGGATGCCGTGCTGGGCGAAGCACTGGTGGACCCAGCTTCGCCGTAGCTGGTCGGTGTCGCCCGGGAACGTGACGACCGGGCGGTGCGGCTCGCCCGACGCGCGAACCAGGTGGCCCACTCCGTGCGCAGCAATCCGTTCGTTGAACCCGTGGAGAAGACGTGTGCCGAGGCGTTCGATCCGGGCGAGTATCGACCCGTCGGCGATCATGTCCAGCACCACGCTGGCCGCGGCGAGCGACAGCGTCTCACCGCCGTGGGTGAGCGATACGAAGACCTCGTCGAAACTGCGCATCACATCCCACCGGCCAGCCACCGCCGAGACGGGCATCCCGTTACCGAGGGCCTTGCCGTAGCAGGAGAAGTCGGGTTGGACCCCATAGCGCTCGCGGGCCCCTCCCGGGGCCAGGCGGAATCCGGTCACGACCTCGTCGAAGATCACGAGCGCTCCGTGTGCGTGCGCGCGCTCCACGACGCCTTCCAGGAAGCCCGGTGTGGGCAGCTCGGTTCCCGACGGTTCGAGGGCCACAGCGGCGATACGACCGTTCCCGCGCTCGAGCTGCTGTTCGAGGCTGTCGAGATCGTTGTACGCGAACTTCGAAACCAGGTCCCGCACGGCGGTCGGGACGCCGGCGGAAAACCCCGCCGAGGCGACGTACCAGTCGTGCCACCCGTGCCAGCCGCACACGAGGAGCTGGTCGCGCCCCGTGAGGTTGCGCGCAGCACGCACTGCGGCGCTCACCACATCTGAACCCGACTTGCCGAACCGCACAGCCTCCACACCCGGGACCATTCGCACGATCTGCTCGGCTACCTGCACCTCGATGGGGTGGGAAAGCGAGAAGACGACACCTTCCTCGAGCTGCCGGCGCACTGCGGCGTTCACCGCCGGTTCGGCATAGCCGAGGATCACGGGCGCCAATGCCATGGCGTAGTCGAGCCACTCGTTGCCGTCGACGTCCCAGACGTGGGCACCTTTGCCGGACTGGATGAACGACGGCGCAACCCGGTCGGGCCACTGGCTGGCGTGTTTGGACCAGGTCTGCGTCGCCATCGGGATCACGGAGCGGGCACGTTCGAGCAGTGCCCGGCTTTCCGTGAAGTTGGGAAGGAACGCTTCGGTCATTGATGCTCCTCTCAGTTCGAGGCCCTCGTGAAAGGGACGTCGCTGTCGAACCGGTCAAGGACGTTCTGCATTATCCGCGAGACGGGGTTCTCGTAGCCGTTGTGCGACAGACAGCCGGTCCAGCTGATCGAACCGACGGAGAACACTGCGCCTCCGTTGGGTCCTTCGAAGAACACCATGTCCGCACGTGTCGCATTCGTCTGGGCCTCGGTCAGATCCCGCCCGAGGCTGCGCAGCAACTCGATGGCAGGGACGTAGATGCTGCTGGCAGGAGCAGTGGCGACGACCAGCGCGTGCTCGGGCGTTCCCAGAGCAGTGTCGGCGCAATCGAGCTCGTAACCCGCTGCGGCGCCGAAGTGCAGACCGAAGTCACCGATCACGTCGGTCTCGACGCCGTCGAAGATGAACGCCGCGCGGGGATCATGGCTCGCCCCGGTCCTCAGATACGGGACGGCGTTCACGCCGCCCGGCTGCTCGTCGAGGCGGCCCAGCAGACTCGAGAATCCGATTCCCACGGTCGACTGTGGCGCCAGGCCACGGTCGCGCCAGGTGCCCCCCATCGCCCCGGTGGAGCTGTGATGTACCTCGCCGGGCGACGAACTCCACGTCCGCGTGCCGCTGAGTCCGCGCCGGACCTCGAGCACGTGCGGCTTGTCGGGTGACAGTGAGGTCACCCAGTACATACCGTTTCCGCCGAGGTACATGACACGGCCACCGTCGGCGAGGTAGCTGCGCAGGCCGCCGAGCATCTCCCAGGTCCAGTACTCGGGATGCGAACCCGTGAGCACGACCCGGTAGGGCGACAGCGCGTGGACGCCTTCGTGGTGCAGGTCTTCATCGGTGACGACGTCGAACGCGTAGCCCTTCTCCGTCAGCCAATCGATGGTGTAGAGCTCGCAGTTGAGACCGTGCGCGTACCGGAACTTGAGGCCCGGCTTGTTGTAGCGGGGCCGCATGTTGAGGATCGGACGCAGTCGAGACGAGTGGCATACGCCGGTGAAGTCGGCGTGGAGGTCGTACACGCTGTTCAGCCCGACCTCGGTGATGTACCTGAAGGCGGCCGCCTCGTAGGGCGTGCCGTGGCCGACCACCGAATCGATCGTCGTCGCGTAGTCAGGGCTGCGGCGTGTGACGTAGTCGCCCATCATGTGTTCGTTCCCGTACGCCATGTAGCTCAGCGTGGGCACCAGCAGCGCAATGCGTTTGGCCGTATTGGCCGATGACGGCCGGACGAAGAACGGGACGTACTCGTCGAATCCGCCGGTCGACAGGTGCGCTGCGTAGACGCCGCTCGGCCAGTCGGTGGGTACGGCGAGCGAGAAATCGGTCGACCAACCGGCGTCGTCAAGGTCGTCGTCGTGGAAGTGAATGGCATCGTATTCGTCGGTGGCGGCCCGCCAGTCGACCTCGCGTCCGGTCCACCGGGGGCCGGTGACGGCTCGCATCGGCATGTTGACCGCACGTCCGTGCTGCGAGCCCGAGCGGTCGACGATGCGGTCCGTGGGGATCTCCTGCGAGAAGTCCCACGCTGCGACCGGCACGTGGTCCCGAGGCTGGCCGAAGGCGCAGACTTCGGCCAGCGCGTCGGCGTCGAGGACGGCGCCGAAAATGGCCGGCCGTGCGAGTTTCCCAGTGAAGCAGCCGCCGGGGGCAGGGCCGTCGGAGTGCGACGCTGCGATCAGGACAGGGCCATGCCTGACCGCGTTCGACGGGTGGGCCTCGGCCAGCGCTGAACTCCAACCCGACGCCGCCGGGTCGACCGATGCTCGGTAGAGCGTGAGGCGGGCGTGCCCGGTCCGGCCGTCGTACGACGCGGCGACGAACGACCACGTCGAGCGGGCTAACGCCTGCTCCACCCGCACTACGTCGTGGCTCGCGCCGCTTGCGATGTGGAGTGCCACACAGCCGTCGGGCTCGAGTACCAGACGGACGCCCGGCTTCCCGTCGCCTTCCCACTGCGCCAGGATGCCGGACGGTTCCGGGCCGACCGCCGTCGGATACACCCAGGCGGTGAGCGTGAACGCTTCGAGAGTTCCGACAGTCCCCTGGTCGTCGACGACCACATAGGAACCGGGGCGGATCGACTGCACCCGTCCGGGGTACACGCCGTCCGCGGTGGTCGGGCAGGGCTCAGCCCGGAATCCGGGACCGCCACCGCCGACGAAGCCGTGCCGGAGCCGCACGAAGCGAACCTCGTATGACGTCTGACGGCAACTCACCTTGAATTCGACGGTCTCGCCGGCGCGTACCGACAGCTTGTCGGTGTACCCGAGGACCTCCACGAAATAACAATATCACAGATCAATTGGTAAAGGTCGGACGCGGGTTCGGCCGGGGCGTTCGCTCTGCGGCGGTGTGTCCGTGCCGGCGAGCACGATCATCGTCTTGGTGCCGATGATGTTGGCGCTGGCTCGAATCCGATCGACGACCCGCTTGAGGTCTTGGACATCCCGGACCCGCACCCACGCCAATGCGTCCGGGTCGCCCGCCATCGTGAACAGTCCGACCACCTCCGGGATCTCGTCGCCGAGTGCGGCGATCTGGTCGACGCGGGCATTGCCGGAGAAGCGGAGCTCGACGAAGGCCTGCAACGACTGGCCCAGCCGGGCATGGTCGACGAGGGCAGTGAACCCGAGCAGCACGCCGGCTTCGATCAGTCGGTCGACCCGACGTTTCGCAGCGGGCGCCGACATGCCCGACTGGCGACCGAGTTCGCCGTAGGTGCTGCGGGCGTTGCGCTCGAGGAGCTCGATCAGCCTCAGGTCGAGCGCATCGATGGCGCTATCACCGTCGCCTCTCATGCAACAGATCGTCGCGCATTCCATCGCAGACGGTGATTCGTTGCCGGTCTTGTCGGTTGCGCCAGCTGATCGTTGTGGAGCGACTCGACCTGGGGCACGGTACCGGTCCATGGCAGCGCACGAGACCCCACGGCCCCCGGTCGACACCGACGCGATCGAGGTGCTCAAGTCGATCCAGCGGCGGGTGCTCTGGCTGGCAACGAGGATGATCGACCACGCCAACCGGGCCGGATCCGGCAACGAGATCAAGGTCGGCGGTCACCAGGCATCGTGCGCGTCGATGGTGTCGATCATGACAGCGTTGTGGTTCGGCCATCTCGACGGTGCCGACAAGGTTGCGATCAAGCCGCATGCGTCGCCGGTCTTCCACTCGATCAAGTACCTCACCGGTGAGCTCGACGGCTGCTACCTGACCCGCCTGCGGGCCTTCGGAGGTCTCCAGGCGTATCCCAGCCGTACCAAGGACCCCGACGTCGCCGACTTCTCGACCGGCTCGGTCGGCCTCGGGGTCGTCGCTCCGTTGTTCGCTGCGGCCGCTCGCCGCTACGTCGACGCCCACTTCGACGGCGGTGCCGGTGCGGCCCCGAGGTTCATAGCGCTCGCCGGTGACGCCGAACTCGACGAAGGCAGCGTCTGGGAGGCGATCGCCGACCCGGCGCTGCAGGGCCTCGGCAACGTGCTGTGGGTGGTCGACACCAACCGCCAGAGTCTGGATCGCGTGGTGCCGGACCAGAAGATCAAGAAGTTCATCGCCTTCTTCGAGGCTGCGGGCTGGCATGTCGTAGAGGCCAAGTTCGGCTCGCTGCTCACTGCCGCCTTCGCCCGGCCGGGGGGTGAGCTCCTGCGCAACCACATCGAGCAGATGTCGAACGAGCGTTACCAGTCGTTGTTCGCGTTCGCCGGTGCGCCGCTGCGCAAACGGTTCCTGGCCGACGCCTCTCCCGAACTTGCGTCGTTCCTCGCCCAGTGGAGCGACGACGAGCTCGCCCCGCTCGTACAGAACCTCGGCGGTCACGACCTCGGCGTGCTGCGCGAGGCGTTCCGTCGCTGCGATGAGGTCACCGATCGGCCGAGTGTGGTGTTCGCCTACACCGTCAAGGGCTGGGGCCTTCCCATCGCCGGCGACCCGCTCAACCACGCAGCGCTGCTGTCGGGTGAGCAGATCGACGAACTGCGCCGTCGCTGCGGGTTGACCCCGGACACGGAGTGGTCCGCCTTCGCCCCGGACACCCCCGAGGGCCGGCGGTGCGCATCGGTCGGCGCCTCCATCAACAACCGGCCACCCGTCCCCCGCCCGTCGGTTGTCGTGCCCTCCTCGGTCGGGCAGCCGACACCGGGCCGGGCGGTCAGCACGCAGGAGACGTTCGGACGGCTCCTCGTGCGGCTGGCCGACGACCCGGAAATGGCTCGGCGCATGGTGACGGTGTCGCCGGACGTGAGCGTGTCGACCAGCCTGGGAGGTTGGATCAACAAGATGGGGGTGTTCAACCCCAGTGAGCAACCCGACTTCCTCGGTGACGGCCGGCTGTTGCGCTGGAAGCAGCGGGCCGGCGGCCATCACCTCGAGCTCGGGATCAGCGAGATGAACCTGTTCCTCGCGCTCCACGCGCTCGGTCTCGCCCACGAGTTGCACGGCGAGCTGCTGCTGCCCGTCGGCACCGTCTACGACCCGTTCGTGTGCCGCGGTCTCGACGCGCTGATTTACGCTCTCTACAACGGCGCCCGCTTCGTCGTTGTGGGCACGCCCGCCGGTGTCACGCTCGCTCCCGAGGGCGGCGCCCACCAGAGCAGTATCACCCCGTCGATCGGTCTCGAGTTGCCCGGCCTCTCCTACGCCGAGCCGGCGTTCACACAAGCGTTGGACTGGTTGCTGTGCGACGGCCTCCAACGCCTCGCCCGGCCCGACGGCGACAGCCTCTACCTGCGGCTGTCGACGCGGCCGGTCGACCAGTCGCCGTTCGAACGCTGCCTGACCGCCAGGGGCGCCGAGGCGCTGCGCGCCGACGTGCTCGCCGGCGGGTACCGGTTGCGCGAGCCGGGAGGCGGGCCCGCCGAGTTGGTGCTCGCAACCTGCGGGCCGGTGGTGCCCGAGGTGCTGCACGCCGCCCATCTGCTCGAACTCGAGGGTGTCCGCACCCTGGTGCTCGACCTGACCAGCCCCGACCGGCTCTACCGGGGGTGGCGCTCGACGACCGCACGGGCCGCCGACGTCGGGCGATCGCTCGCACCGTCGTTCCATCTGGCCCGGCTGCTCACCCCGGCGGAGCGGCGCCTGCCGATCGTCACGGTGCACGATGCCGCGAGCCACCACCTGGCCTGGCTCGGCGGGGTGTTCGGAGCCCGAGTGGTCGCCGTCGGCGTCGACGAATTCGGCCAGTCCGGCACCATCCCCGACCTGTACCGGACCTTCGGACTCGCAAGCGACCAGATCGTCAACGCCGGACTTGTTGCCATCGGATGACGCCGCCCGGAGGGCAGCGCGGTGCGTGCATCGATCGCCACCACGGCCGCCCCGTTTCGATCCCGGAACTGGCCGAAGTCGGCGTGCACGCGCTCGTGGTCCTGCTTCCAGGGCACGACGGGGCCTACTCGGCCCGCAGCATGACCGGGACCGGTACCGGTGGGGTTCGCGGGCCGAGGAGGTGCCATCGGTTGCCGGCGATGTCCTCGAACACAGCCACCCGCCCGTAGGCCTCGTCTCGCGGCGGCGCCACGAAGTGGACACCATGCGCGCCGAACGCTGGAACGCCTCGTCGACGTTCTGCGGGGTCGTAGCCGTCGACGACGAGCGTGAAGAACTCGAGATGCACGCAGCGGTGCCTCAGCCGTCGAGGCTGCTCGGGTCGTCGGGTACGTCGACGGCGTAGCGCGTGAGAACGTCGAGCGGGACGAGGTCGAGGGTGCGTTCGTTGGTGGCGGCGAGCACCACGGGGGCCGCTTTGCCATCGTGGTGCGCGCGGAGCCAGTTGCGTGCGGTGACGCACCACCGGTCGCCCGGTCGTAGGCCGGGGAAGCCGTAGGCGGGCATCGCAGTGATGAGGTCGTTACCGATACCGCGTTGGTGGTCGAGGAACTCGGCGGTCACCACGGCGCAGACGGAGTGGTAACCGACGTCGTCCGGACCCCATCCGCAGCAGCCGTCGCGGTACCAGCCGGTGAGCGGCTCGGTGCCGCAGACCTCGAGGGGACCGCCGAGCACGTTGCGCGCACCGTCCTGCGTCATGGCGGGCAGTGTGGCCGCTCGGTCACGGGCACGGGAAACGCAGCCGGCGGACGTCGAGCCCGCCGGCCTTCGCTTGCCCGAGCGTGACGCCGCTGTGGGCCTGGTTGACCGGGGACGACGTCGACCGGGGACGACTGGGGGTTGCGGTGCGAACATATGTTCGCTATGCTGACGTGGCATGGACGAGCTCGATCGGGCCTGGCAGCGGTTGCGGGCGGCGGAGGTCGCGGCGTGTGGCGACACGGATCTGCGTGAGCTCGGCCGCTTGCTGGCACGGGTGCGTGGGGTGCTCGACGTGGTGGATGGCGCCTTGACCCGTCGTGCCGACGAGTTGGCGGCGCTCGGGGCGGGGATCGATGGTCGGATGTTCCAGCGGTGGCATGGCGCCCGCTCCGATCGGGGTGCCCGCCAGGCGGTCGACCGGGCGGCGGTGTTGGGCGCAGTGCCGGAGCTCGAGGCGGGGGTGGCGTCGGGGGAGTTGGGGGTCGCGCACGCAGATGCGGTGGCGAAGGCGGTGTCGCAGGTTGCCCCCGAAGTGCGTGGAGAGTTGTTGGGTTCCGGGCCGTGGCTCGCCGGTCAGGCCCGTCGCTCGTCGCCCGAGGAGCTCGAGCGGATGGTCCGTCGGGAGGCGGATCGGTTGGCGGATCTCGATGCCGTGGACCGGCTGGCCCGGCAGCGGGAGCGGTCGGGTGTGCGCCGGTGGGTCGATCGCGACGGTATGCACCACTTGCGTGCCGAATTGGATCCGGAGCGTGGGGCGCGGGTGTGGGCCGCGCTCGACGCCGAGATCGAGACGGTGTTCCGTCGTGCGCACCCTGACGAACCCTCCGGACGGGCACCCACCGGAGGGTTGCGTCACGAGCGATTCGGTGCCGACGCGCTCGTCGATCTGTGCACCCGCACCGGCAGCGGCGGGTCGCAGGGGGCCGAGCTGGTGGTCTTGATCGACGAGACCTCGTTACGGGCCGGTCTCGAACACTCCGGGACGATCTGCGAGACGTCGTCGGGCGTGCCGCTGCCGGTGGCAACGATACGGAAGCTGTTGTGCGAGGCCACGATCTACCCGCTCGTGCTCGGCGGTGACGGTTGCGTGCTCGATCACGGAGCCGGCCGGCGGCTCGCGTCGCGTGAGCAACGCCGGGCCTTGCGGGCGATGTATCGCACCTGTGCATGGCCGGGGTGCACGGTCGTGTTCGGGAGTTGTCACATCCATCATGTGGCGCCGTTCGCATGGAACGAACGCACCAACCTCGCCGAACTCGTCCCGGTCTGCAGCCATCATCACCACCAGATCCACGACCTCGGCTGGCACCTCGCCCTCGACCACGAGCGCACCGTCACCCTCCACGCCCCCGACGGTCGGACGGTCGAACGACGCCCCTTCGCCCCCGCCGGCCGGGCAGTCGGTGCACCCAGGCGGGCGCCGACGCCGGTGCACCGCAGATAGCCCGACGCCGGCTGCGCTCAGTGCACGTGGCGCTGAAGGCGGAAGAACCTCGGCGGGTGCACGCCGTGCTGCGGGTGGACCCGCCCCGGGTGGCCTTGCACCGCTCGTCACCCCGCAAGCGATCGTCTCCGGTGGCGGCGCACGTTGCTCCGTGCGTGCCGACGCACCGTGTGTCTGCGTCGGGCAAGGCGTGCTGTGCAGCACCCGATTCGGCCACGGCAGCGGGTATCCGGCTCGATCCGTGGCTTGCCGTGCCGGTGGTCGATACGCGCGAGGGGTGGTTCCCCGTGGAGTGTTCGAACGGCTGGGCGGCGGGGTCGGCTGTCGCCGGCTCCTCCGGGGCGGAGTCCTACGACTTGGGCTTCCTGCCTCGTGGGGTCGCCCTCACCGTCGAGGGTGAGCACTTCGAGGACGGCGTCCTCTATTGCTCCGAACGGCTCACCGTCGAGCTCGAAGGCGGGCCGTTCGACACGCCGTTCGCGCCGGTCAGTATGGGCGTCGCGCTGGTCTCAGGCGTGGGTCTCGTCCTGTGCGGACGGCCCAAAACTCGCGTCAAGGGTCTCGGGAGGTAGTGGTGCGTAACGTGCGTGGGCGGCCAGTCCTCGGCGCTGTCGCCGGGTTCTTCTTCTTCGGCTTCCTCGGCTCTTCGCTGCTGTTCCTCGGTGTGCTGCCACTCGACAGCATCCTGCTCGTCGTCCTGCCGATCGTCGGTGTCCCGGCGGTCGCAGTGTGGGGATGGTGGGCACCGCTCGGCGGCCGCCGAACACCCGGTGGTCCGCCGGCGGGTACGAGGGTCGCGCCGCCCCCGCCTCCCGCCGGGCGGTGAACGCAACGGCAACGGTCGGTGGTGCCGTCGACGTGGTGCCAAGCGGAGCGCGGGCCATCACCTACGGTTCGACCGACCTCCCCGGCGACGGGTCGAGCCAGGTGCGGGGAACCCGAGCGATGCCTCCTTCGGCTTCCGACGGGCGCACGACGACGACGGGGCCATGACCGCGCAGCGGGCCCTCGTCGATCCGTGGGCCGGCCTCGCTCTCCGATCCCTCCAGCGGACCGAGTGACCGATGAGCGATCATCACCATGCCCTGGCGCTCCAACCCGAGGTGGGCCGTCTCGCCGTCGTCGCTGGCGTCGGCCGCCGGCCCGGTGGCCGCTTCCGAGCGCAGCGGTTGCTCGAGCGCATCGGGCCGGATCGCAGGTGTGGAGAGGAACACGCTGACGACGCCGCCGACGCTGTCACCCGGCAGCCGCCGCCAACTGACCCAACCCTCGAACGACGCTTGGCTCGTGATCCAGAACAACTCGATCGGCCAACGCGGCGTTCCGGGCGCCGGCGATCCCCCGTGCGGGATCCCGAAGGCGATCTCGATCGCGCGAACGAAGGTCTCCCGGACGATGCCCTCCAGGTCTTCGCCTCGGAAGCCTCGCCACCACGCCGCCGCCGGATCGACCGCCCCGGTCTCCCGGTCGATGATGCCGAACCAGTCTCGATCGATGTGGGGCCTCCAGTAGCTGCGCTCCCAACGAGGGTTCGCCGCGGCCAGGGCGAAGTTGTCGCCTGCGAGATCCATGCAATCGGTCACCCGATGCGACCATCGCCCGTCCGGACCCGTCGCTCGGAGCTGGTCGAGTGCATCAGCCAGTCTCGATGCCGGGCCGTCGTTCATGAACGACTCGATGAGCGACAGCGCAGGACCCTTGGAGATCGGGTTGGCGCCCGGCCAGACGGGCCGGCTCCAGGAGTGTGGCGGAACGTAACCGGGCATCGGGTCTCCTCGTTGTACTTGGGGTCAGGGTCGTGCGGGGACCAGGAGGAACACGTCTTCGGGATGAGGGAAACCTTTGAGCGCCACGGGGCCGAGGCTGCGGATCTCGAGGCTGCGGGCGACATCGGCGGCAACCGTGGCGTCGACGTAGGTGCCTCTCGCCGGGGCCAGGGCGCAGAGGCGGGCGGCGCGTACGACGTCGACCCCGAACAGGTCGCCGTCGAGCGCCATGGCGCTGCCGGCCGCAATGCCGATCCGCACCGAGAGCTCCTCGCCGTCTGCACGCCCGCACAGTCCGTCGTGGATCGCGTGGGCGCACCGCGCCGCATCGTCGGCGGAGACGAACCACACCCCGTATCCATCGCCCGTGTTGTGGAACACCACGCCACGGAACCGTGCCGCCGCCTCCCGGATCACCCGGTTGTGCGCCTCGAGGAGTCCCACGAACCGTCGGTCCCCGACGCGGACGTTGATGCCGGTCGAGTCGACCATGTCGGTGAACAGCAACACCCGTGCGCCGGCATGCTGCGGAACCGACGGTGCGGGTACCGGTGCGTCCGCAACGATCCATTCGGTCAGACCTGACCACCCGGCGGAATCGGCGGCGCTGAGCGCCCGGTGCCGGGCGAGGTCGGCTTCGGTGGCCCGCCCGGCGGCCGTGTGGACGCCGATCCAGACCCGGTCGACGAGGATCCGCTCGACCGAGTCGCGTGCCACCGCCGCTTCGGCTGCCCGCAACCACCGGTCGGCGTCCTCCACGCTCCCCATCCGCAGCGCGGCGAGGCCGAGGAGCCGGGGTACCGAGGCCACCCAGCCGGTGGTCCACAGCGTGCCGGCATCGAAGGCCGATTGCAGACCGCCGGCGGCCGCGCGCAGCGCCGGGCCGTCCCCGTCGGCGCTCTCGACCGCGACAGCCAACCGGGCGAGGTGCTCGGGGCGTGGGGATGAGCCGCTCGTAGCGCC
>JBILVB010000120.1:0-11862 GCA_044370695.1 Acidimicrobiales bacterium
TTCACCGAGGTCGGGTTCTCCAAGTTCGTCGTCGTACCCCTCGTCGAGCCGGCCGGGTTCACCGACCACCTGGCAAACGCCGCGGCGGCGCTGCTGCCGTTGCAGACGTGACAGCGGCGCTGTTCGAGGCCGCCGGCGACGACCGCTGGGTCGCCACCGAGCTGTCCCGGGGCCCCTGGGATCTCCGGGCCCTGCACGGAGGGCCGGTGTCGGCGCTGCTCGGTCGCGCCGTGGAGGCGGCACCGTCGGGCGAGGGCATGGACGTCGCCCGCATCACCGTCGAGTTGCAGCGCCCCGTCCCGGCCGGGATGCCCCTCACCGTGACGGCGGCACTGGTGCGGCCCGGTCGCAAGGTGCAACTGGTCGACGCGACGATCGCGACGGCGGACGGCGCCGTCGTGGCGTCGGCCCGGGCACTGCGCATCCGGCGCGAGGTCGCTTCGGTCCCCGACGACGCACATGCCCCCGACCCCGTGCCGCCGGGGCCGGCCGGAGTCCCGAGGGTGCGCTCGACGTGGGGTTCGGGCGAGGTGGCCTTCCACCGCGACGGGTCCGAACACCGCTTCGTCGAGGGCGGCTTCGACCTCCCCGGTCCGGTGGTCGTGTGGATCCGGCTGCTCGCCCCCGTGGTGGACGGCGAGGAACCGACTGCGCTGCAACGAGTCCTGGCCGCCGCCGACTTCGGCAACGGCGTGTCCTCCGCCGTTCCGTTCGAGGACTGGACGTTCATCAACCCCGAGCTCACCGTCCACCTCGCCCGCCCGCTCGTCGGCGAGTGGGTCGGCCTGCGGACGACCACCCACTACGGGGGCCTCGGGGCTGGTGTTGCGCTCAGCGCGCTGTACGACACGGCGGGGCGGATCGGACAGGGCGCACAGGCACTGCTCATCGAGGCTCGCTGACCGGCGGACGACCCGCCCGACGCCGGGCAGTACCGTCGGCGCGGTGACCCTCGAGCTGTCCTGTGCGTTCGCCACCTCGCTCGCCACGCCGGACCACGTCGCCGTCGCCGAGTCGCTCGGGTATCGACGGGCGTGGCTCTACGACTCCCCGGCGCTCTACCCGGACGTGTGGATGACGCTCGCCCTCGCAGCGCAGCGCACCCGCACCATCACGCTGGGGCCCGGTGTGCTGGTCCCCAACCTGCGCCACCCCATGACGACGGCGTCCGCGATCGGCACGCTGTGCGCGCTGGCCCCCGGTCGGGTCGAGATCGCGGTCGGCTCCGGGTTCACCGGCCGGCTCACGCTCGGCCAGAAGCCGCTGCCGTGGTCGTTCGTGCGGGCGTGGGTCGCAGCAGTGCAGGGACTGCTCGCCGGCGAAATCGTCGACTGGGAGGGCGGCGCGATGCGGATGCTGCACCCCGACGGCTTCGCACCCGCCCGACCGATCGTCGTGCCGTTCATCCTCGGTACCGGCGGCCCCAAGGGCAACGCCGTGGCCCGGGAACTGGCGGAGGGCATCTTCGCCACCTCGGCCGTGGCCGGGTTCGACCGCTGCGCCGTGCTCACCTTCGGCACCGTGCTCGACGACGGGGAAGATCCGGCCGGCGAACGCGTCGTCGCCGCCGCCGGCCACGCCGCCGGCCTCGCCTACCACGGGATGCACCTGCGGGCGCCCGAGTTGGTGCGCACCCTGCCCGGCGGGGAGGCGTGGCTCGCCGACCTCGAGTCGTTCCCGGCCGAGCAGCGGCATCTCGCGCTGCACGACGGGCATCTCGTCGAGGCCAACGAGCGGGACCTTCGGGCCATCCGCGCCGGTGGGCCCGACGCTGCGGCGTCCGTGATGCGCCGCTTCGGTGGGGCCCGGACGCGCACCGAATGGGCCGAGCACCTCGACGCACTCGCGGCGAGCGGAGCCACCGAAGTCGCCTATCAACCAGCCGGTCCGGACATCCCCGGGGAGTTGGAGCGCTTCGCCGAGGCGGCACGAGCGGCCGGACAGATCGCCTGACGCACCGCTCAGGAACCGCTGGCTCGGCGGCCGCCCTCGTCGGCCATCCGTGCCACGATCTCGGCTCGGGCGCGAGCGACGCGTGAGCGGATCGTGCCCACCGGGCACCCACAGACCTCGGCCGCCTCCTCGTAGGACAGCCCCAGCACCTGGGTCAGCACCATGGCGTCCCGTCGATCGGGGTCGAGGCCGGCGAGCAACACGTCCAAGTCGACGCCGGCCGCGGCATCGGGCATCGCCACGATCGGTTGCTGGCCGATCCGATGCACCAGTGAACGCCGCCGGACCGCCCGGCGAACGTGATCGGCACAGGCCCGCCGAGCGATCGCCAGCAGCCAGGTGCGAGCGCTCGACTCGCCACGGAAGCGCCCGAGCGCACCGATTGCGCGGACGAAGACGTCCTGGCAGACATCGTCGGCATGGTCCCGGCCGACCGTGTGCGCACACAGGCGCCAGACGTCGGCCTGGGACCGCTCGACGAAGGCGGCCAAGGCCTCCCGATCCCCGTCCCTCGCCACGAGCGCCAGGCGGGTCAGCGAATCCATCGCCGATCGACGGTAGCAGAGCGACACGCCGTACGAGCGTCCCCGTCCCGGCGGGAACCAGACCGCGCCGCGGTGCGACCATCATCGACGTGAACTGCGACGACTGCCGTGACGCACTCTCGGCCGACCTCGACGGCGAGACCACACCGGCCGAACGGCGGCGAACCGACGAACACCTCGCAACCTGTCCGGCGTGCCGCACGTACGCCGGCGATCTCGCGGCCCTGCACCGGACGGTTCGGCTTCGACCGGCCGACGCCGTGCCAGATCTGAGTCGGGCCATTCTGGCCCGGGCCCACCCCCCGAAGGCCGGTCGCGGCCAGTGGGTCCGCGTCGGCCTCGCCGTCCTTGCGCTCGTCGAACTGGTCCTTGCCATCCCGGCCCTGTTCGGGCACAGCGTCGGCGCCGACATCCACACCGCTCGCCACATCGGCTCGCTGTCGACGGCACTCGCCGTCGGGTTCCTCTACGCCGCCTGGCGCCCGGTGCGGGCGTACGGGCTCCTGCCGATCGCGCTGGCCCTGGCCGGCACCATCGCCGTGACCGCAGGAATCGACCTGGTGGAGGGTCACGCCTCGGCACTGGGGGAGTCGCACCACCTCCTCGAACTCGCTGCCGTGGTGTTCCTCTGGCTGCTGGCCGGGCGGCCGGTCCCTCGGATCGGCCGACGACGACCGGTGCTCAGCGCTCGACCGTGATCACGATGCGCCCCGAGGCATGCACGTTGCAGTCGCCCTCGAGGGTGCCCGGGGTCGCGAAGCGCTGCGTCAAGGTCTGCAACGGCCCGACGGCGAAGGGGCCCAACACCACCGGCCGCAGATCCTCGTTGCGCACCCGGACCACCTGGCCGACCTTCACCGTGAGATTCGCCGGCACGATCTGCAGGTCCTCGCCGGCCTGCATCCGATCGAGCGCACCCTTGGGGATGACGAACTCGTAGTCAGCCGCCTCGGTGCGCGCGACCTGCTCGGTCCGAGCCCACGGCGACACCGGCTCCGGGGTGGTGAGGGTGCCGATCAACGCGCCCAGTGCGATCGCAACGGCAGCGGCCGCTGCGCCGCCGCCGATCCACCACGCCACGCGCCGGGACGACGTCCCCGACGACACCCCGGAGGTGTCGTCGGGGACGTCGGTGCCGGAGTCGCGGACGTCGTCTCGGGCCTCAGGCGTTGTCACGGACCTCCACCTTGACCGTCTGCTTGCCGGCCTTTTCGAAGGTGAGCTCGAGATCGAACGTCTGCCCCTTGGTGAGCGGCTTGGCCAGCTTCATCAGCATCACGTGATACCCACCCGGCTTCAGCTCGACCGCCTTGCCGGCCGGCAGGGCGATCTCGGCCACCGGCTTCATCGTCATCGCACCCATCGTCGTGGCCGAACCCATGTCGGCGGCGACGGTCTCGTGAATCTCGGTCATGCCGGCGATCTCGCTCGGTGCCTTGGCTGCGACCAGCGCGTCGTCGGAGGCGGCGGTGACGGTCATGTAGGCCGCGCCGTTCTCGGCCGACGCCGGCGACGTGCGAGCCCAGGCACCGGACACGACCACCTTCGCTGCCGACGCGGCCGCAGTGGTCGTCGCGCCCGCCGCAGTGGTGGCCGAGGACGTGGCGTCATCGTCGCCACAAGCGGCGACGGCGAGACCGAGCACGACGGCGAGGGCAGCGGCGGTGACGGAACGGTTGGACATCGAGATCCTCTCCTGGAAACGCACGTGGTTCGGGGCGACGGCGCCCGGTCGTACGAATCCTGGCGGCTCGATCCTGCTCCGTCCCGGGACGTTGCGCACGCCAGCACGGGCCCTGCGGCACCTCGTCCCGAACCGTCGCCGACGGCTCACAGGATTCGCTCCGTCCGGGGCGATCCGTCGTAGTTGGTGGTCGTTCGGAGCGGGCCCGCCGGTTCCCGGCGAGACGGAGATCACACCGAGGTCGAACGCTGTCGTCCCCGTGCGTGGGTCAGTGGCTCAACCACGGCGCGCACAGGTCGTCGAGCTCACGGAGCTCGATCCGATCCCGGTTCTCCCACCGGATCGGGTTGTCCGGGTCCTGCTGCAGCTTGTAGGTGCGGAACGCCAGCTCGAGCGCGTCGAACGACAGGATCCGCCCGATCAACGGATCGCCGAGATCGAGCAGCAGCTTGATGGCCTCGAGCGCCTGGAGCGACCCGATGATGCCGGGCAACACGCCGAGCACACCCGCCTCGGCGCACGACGGGGCGAGCTCGGCCGGAGGCGGCTCGGGCACCATGTCGCGGTAGTTCGGGCCACGCCGCGGGTGGAACACCGTGACCATGCCCTCGAACCGGAAGATCGAGCCGTGCACGACGGGGATCCCGAGCTTCACCGAGGCGTCGTTCAGCAGGTACCGACTCGGGAAGTTGTCGGCGCCGTCGACGATCACGTCGTAGCCCTCGATGAGCGACAGCACGTTGTCGGCGCCGAGCCGCACGTCGTGGGCGACCACGTTGACATCGGGGTTGAGCAGGCCGATCGTCTTCTTGGCCGAGTCGACCTTGCGGTCGCCCACGCGGTCGAGGTTGTGGAGGATCTGGCGCTGCAGGTTCGAGGCGTCGACCACGTCCATGTCGACCACGCCGATCGTGCCCACCCCGGCCGCGGCCAGGTAGAGCGCCGCGGGCGACCCGAGCCCCCCGGCACCGAGCATGAGCACCTTGGACTGCAACAACTTCGCCTGCCCCTCGACGCCCACCTCGGGCAGCAGCAGGTGGCGCTGGTAGCGGTTGCGCTGATCGCCCGTGAGCACGACCGGCATCTGCCAGGGGCGCCCCTCGTCCTTCCAGCGGCCGAAGCCACCCGCCATCGACACGACGTCGGAGTAGCCGAGCTCCGCCAGGGTCTTGGCCGCGAAGGCGCTGCGGACGCCACCAGCGCAATACACGACGATGGCTGCGTCGCGGTTGGGGACCTTGCCCTCGATCTGGGCTTCGAGGTGCCCGCGCGGGATGTGCAGCGCGCCGGGCAGCGCGCCCTGGTCGTGCTCGTCGGGTTCCCGCACGTCGAGCACGACGGTGCCCGAGCGCTGGCGCAACTCGTCGGCGGCCGCGGTGTCGACCTCACGGATCTGGGTCTTGGTCTGTGCGAGCAGGTCCCGGAAGCTGGGCATACCGAAACCCTACCGGGTCGCTCGGGATTCCTGCCGCTTGAGTCGATCCGGAGCCTCCGCCCGCCCGACCTGAACGAAGGGCCACCGGCGCGCACGGCGGCTTGACAGACCTGCGCCGAGCTTTCGGAATCCCGGCGGCACCCCTGATGGAGCAAGACCAACGTCCTCCGATCCGCCCGTCATGCGAAAGCTGGCGGGAATCCTCGGGGCCCTCACCCTGCTGCTCGCCGGCGTCGTGCTGCTCTCGGGCGACCGGGCAGGTGCGGCCGAGTTCCGGGAGCCTCGACGGGGCGAGGCGCAGTTCTTGCGGCTGCTCAACGGGGAGCGGACCCGGCGGGGTCTGGGCCCGTTGGCCCGGGATCCCGGCCTCGACGTTGCGGCGCGGGAGTGGTCGAACCGGATGGCGGCGACGTACGACCGTACGGGGACCGTGCTCGCCCCCGGCGAGCGCCGTGGCGACTGCGTCCACAGCGCCCTGTGCCACCGGCCGGACCTCGCCGCGGTGATCGGGGCGGTCGAGCCCGCCTGGCGCGCCGGCGGCGAGAACGTGGGCACCGGCTTCGAACCGGCCGCGCTCCATCGCGCCTTCGTGCGTTCACCCGGCCACCTGGCCAACATCGTCGGCGACTGGAACCGGGTCGGCATCGGCCTCGTGGTCCGACCCGACGGCCGATCGTGGGTCTCGTTCGTGTTCCTGCGCGGACCGGCGCTGTCCGGCCCGGCCTGACCGACGCGAGCCGTCAGCGGAAACGGGGGCTGCGCTTCTCCAGGAACGCCGTGACCGCCTCGCGGTGCTCGGGCGTGCGGTACGCCTGCTCGAGCGCTGCGAGCTCCCGGCGCTGCACGGCGACGAGGTCGGTCTCGTCGGCGTTGGCGGTCAACAGCTCTTTGATCATGCGGAGCTGCGGGGACGGGTTCTCGGCGAACTCGCGAGCGACCGCGACCGCCGCATCGAGGCACTCCTCGGCGGGCACGACGCGGTCGACGAGCCCGAGCCGAACGGCGTCCTGCGCCTGCAGCGTCGCGCCGCTGAGCGCGAGGTACGACGCGTTGCCGAACCCGCATCGGGCGACGAGGAAGTGCGACGACGCCAACTCGGGAACCAGACCCATCTTCACGAACCGGCACGACAGCTTGGCGCCTTCGGCAGCGACGAGATGGTCGAACGGGAGCACCATCGTGAGCCCGACGCCGACACAGGCACCGTTGATGGCCGCCACCAACGGCTTGGAGCGCCGGCACAGCGCCACCCAGTCGCTCGCCGGGCGTTCCTCGGGGGCCGGCCGCTCGGCCGGCGTCGCGTCCCGCTCGTCGAGCTTGGATGCGAACTCGCCACCGATGTCGGCCCCGGCGCAGAACCCCCGCCCGGCACCGGTGACCACGATCGCGCCGATCGAGGGGTCGTCGTTCGCGCCGGAGATCGCATGGCTCAGCTCCGCCGACATGCGCGGCGTCCAGGCGTTCAGGCGTTCCGGGCGATACAGCGTGAGCACCAGTACCTCGTCGCGCCGTTCGGTCTGGATCTGTGTGTACTCCATGGTCGTCCCCCTCGTGGCCCTCGCTCGCGTGTCTATCCTCGCCGCATGCCGATCACCAAGGGCGTCAAGGCGCTCGTCGCCGAAGCGAACGCCCGCGTGCGCACCATTCCCACGGCCGAGGCGATCGCCCTCCACGGCTCGCCCGACATCACCTTCGTCGACCTGCGCGACCCCCGCGAGCTCGAGCGCGACGGGATGGTCCCCGATGCCTTCCACGCCACGCGGGGCATGATCGAGTTCTGGGTGGACCCCGACAGCCCGTACTTCAAGCCGCTCTTCGGCGAGGACCGCCTCTTCGTCCTCTACTGTGCGAGCGGTTGGCGCAGTGCGCTCACGGCGGCGACGTTGCAGGACATGGGGATGGGCAACGTCGCCCACGTCGAGGGCGGCTTCGCCGGCTGGAAGGCGGCTGGCGGACCCGTCGGAACCAAGCCGGCCCGTCACTGACGCCGACCGGCGCTAGCATCCCGCGGCATGGGGGCCGTGCGTCGTTTCGTCCATCCCGAACCCGGCGACACGCTCGCTGCGATCGCCCACCGCGAACTCCCCGGCACCGAGAACGGCGCGCAGGTGCTGATGTCGTGGAACCTGCATCTCGCCATGCGGGTGTTCCCCGTGAGCGACGTGCCCGGCGCGGTGCTCCCCAGCGACCTGATCTACGTCGAGCCCCCGCCGAGCGCATGAGCGGTCACGCCGTCATCGTCGGTGTCGAGCTCGGCCCCGGGCACGACGGCCACGCCGAACTCGTCGTCGAGCTCGCCTACCCCAACGGAGGCCGAGCCCGGGTCAGCGTGCCGCACCAGGCGGCGGCGCACGCGCTCGACGCCGCCGGCATCGCCTCGATCGCCGAGCTTCCCGGCCGCCCGTGGACGATCCTCGTCCCCGGCGTGCTCGCAACGACCGATCCCGCAGTGTCCTGACCACCCGATCCCGCACAGGAGTACGCCATGTTCGACCTCGTCATCGCCGGAGGGACCATCGTCGACGGCTCGGGCCTGCCCGGCTACGCCGGCGATCTCGGCGTCACGGGCGGCCGGATCGTCTCCGTCGGTCGCTCGCTCGCGCACGCCGACGCCGCCCGCCGGCTCGACGCCCGCGGCAAGGTCGTGGCACCGGGCTTCCTCGACCCGCACACCCATTTCGACGCGCAGCTCTGCTTCGACCCGTACGCCACCCCGCTCATGGAGCACGGGGTCACGAGCGTCGTCACCGGGAACTGCTCGTTGAGCCTGGCCCCGGTTCCCGTCGCCCAGCGCGACCGGTTCTCGAAGATGTTCCGCCTCATCGAGGAGATGCCTGCCGCCGCGTTCGAACAGGGCGTCGACTGGCGATGGGGCACCGAGTTCGGACCGATGCTCGACTCGCTCGCGCAACGGTTGGCCTGCAACGTCGCCCCGCTCGTCGGGCACTCGGTGCTGCGCCTCGCAGTGATGGGCGCCGACACCCGCCGGATCGCCACCGACGACGAGATCCGGGCCATGGGAGACCTGTTGCGCACCTGCCTCGAGGGCGGCGCGGTCGGGCTGTCGACGAGCTTCGTCGACATGGAGGACGACCTGCGGCCGGTGCCGTCGCGCTGGGCCGAGCACCGCGAGCTCGACGCCCTGTGCGCCGTGCTGGGCGAGCACGGTCGGATGCTGCAGATCGTCCACGAGTTCTTCGACACGGCGCTCACCGTGTCCCGCATCGAGATCCTCGCCGAGCTGTCCCGCCGCCACGGCATCCCGACGACGCTGTCACCGCTGTTCCACAACGACGCGATGCCGGACGCGGCCGAGCAGGTGCTCGCCGCGGTCGAGCGGGCGTGGGCCTCGGGGGCCCGGGTGTGGCCCCAGGTGCAGACCCGGCCGATCGACATCTCGTTCACCCTGGCCGAGCGCAGCCTGATGTTCCTCGTGATCCCGGGCTGGTGGCAGGTGCTGTCGATGCCCGGCGTCGAGGCCAAGCTCGCCGCACTGCGCGACCCGGGCACCCGCGACACCCTGGTGAACGGGCTCAACCTGCTCGGCTCGATGCCCCAGTCCCGGCTCGATCCGGGCGGCTTCATCGTGCGCGACGTGGTGCTCGACCGCAACCGGGACATGGTCGGACGCACCCTGGGCGAGATCGCCCCCGAGCGCGGCACCACCCCGGCCGAGTTGCTCGTCGATCTCGCGCTGGAGGAGGACCTCGGCACCTGGTTCCTGCGGGCCGACATCGGCCATCGCAACGCCGAAGCGGTCGGGGCCATGCTCGCCCACCCCCTCGTCCACATCGGCGCCTCCGACGCCGGCGCTCACGTCGGCACCTTCTCCACCTACGGCGACACGGGCTATCTGTTCTCCCGCTACGTGCGCGAGACCGGTGCGATGCGGCTGGAGCAGGCGGTGAAGAAGATCACCGCCGACACCGCCGACATCTGGGGGCTGCGGGGCCGGGGCCGGCTCGTCGAGGGTGCGCACGCCGACGTGTGCGTGTTCGACCCGGCCACGATCGACCGCGGGCCCGAGGTGGCGGCGCACGACTTCCCCGGCGGCGGGTTCCGCTGGGTGCGCCACGCCGTGGGCACGAGCGCCACGGTCGTCGGCGGTGCGGTCGTCTGGAGCGCCGAGTCCGGCTATGCCGATGCGCTCCCCGGCGGCATCGCCACCCGGGACTGACCCCGCTCAGCCGACGAGCGTCGGCAACACGTCGCTGATCGAGGCGCGGAACACCGCGTCGGCCATGCCGTCGAACTGCGTCGGCGAACCGTTGACGATCACTACCCGGGCGCCGGCGTTCCGGGCCCGCGGGACGGCGTTGGCCACGGGGTAGACCTGCAGCGTCGAGCCGACGGCGAGGAACACCTCCGCCTCCTCGGCGACGCGCAGGGCGCGATCGATCACCTCGGGCACGAGCGCCTGACCGAACGAGATGGTGTCGGACTTGAGGATCCCGCCACAGCTCCGGCAGGCCGGATCCTCCTCCCCGGCGCGCACCCGGTCGAGCACCGGTCCCATGGGGCCCCGCTCGCTGCAGGACCAGCAGATCACCCAGTGCATGGTGCCGTGCACCTCGACGACCTTGGCCGCGTCGTTGCCGGCCCGCTGGTGCAACCCGTCGACGTTCTGGGTGACGAGTGCGTGGAGCTTGCCCCGTTCCTCCAGCCGGACGAGCGCCCGGTGCCCGGCGTTGGGCTCGGCGGTCCAGGCCGGGTTCGCCACGCGGCTCTGCCACGACAGGCGGCGCACCTCGGGATCGGCGAGGTAGTGCTGCAGGGTCGCCATCTTCTCGGCCTTGGGGTTCTTGGTCCACACGCCGTTGGGGCCACGGAAGTCCGGGATGCCCGAGTCGGTCGAGATCCCGGCACCGGTGAGCACCACGACGCGGGCGGCGGTGTCGATCCAACCCCGGACCTCGGCGTGCAGGGCGTCGTCCATGCCCGCACGGTACCGCCCGACCGTCAGGGTTCGGACGGTTCGGCGACCGGGCGGCGCGCCGGCGCCGGTCGCGACCTCGGTCCGCCGAACGCACCGTTCTGCGCGGCCCAGCGGGCCCACAGCACGGCCATGACCGTCCAGATGACCGGGAGGCTGCCCACCTTCATGATCGCCCCGGCGATCTGCTGGTCGGCGAGGGGCTCGATGCCGATCCGGGGTGCGAGCTCGTAGGTGGCGTACAGCGGCGCCCCCGCGAAGGTGAGGAACCCGCCCGGAACCATGGGCGCGAGCTGCGCCGCGAGGAACAGATAGATGAAGCGCACCGGGAACGACGAGATGCGCAGGCGCCGGACCGGATTGATGATCGGAAGCCACAGCAGCAGTCCCCCGGTGAGCCAGATCGCGTCGAGCAGGAACGAACCGAACTGCGAGGTGCGCAGGTTGTCGACGGTGACCGGGGCGTGCGTGCCGATGAGGATGACGTTGGCGATGATCGCCGCCGGCAACGGCCGGCACAGCCAGCGCACGAGCGGCTCGGCTCGCCAGCGGGCCAGAAGCTCCTCGGCGCGCCACTCAGGCACGGCGAGCAGCACGAGCGGCCCGACCACCAGTGTGTAGAGCATGTACTGCAGCATGTGGACGAGCGACAGGTAGCCGGCGCCGAGGGTGCCCACCGGCCAGTCCGATGCGAGCCAGAAGGCCCCGAGCGCCAGCCAGAACCAGATCCGTTCGCGCCCCGCGGGCGCCGGTCGGCCCTGCCGGCGGGCTCGGGCGAGCGCCCGGGCGCGGTGCACGACCGCCGTGGCGATGATGAGCCACACCCCCAGATAGGGGCGCGGCACCCAGCTCCACGGCTCGAACAGTTGGGAACACCAGAAACGCATCGATCCTCCTGCGGCGTCGGCCGGTCAGGTCCCGGCGGTGTCGTAGAGCTCGGTGAGGCCGACGACCCGGGCGTCGACGGTGACCGGGGCATGCCGATCGAACCGGAACGTCAACGAAACGACCTCGCCGACCGACCGGGCCCGGTCCGACGCCGGCAGCATGAGGTGCATGCCGTTCGGGGCGAACACCACCGACGAACCGGGGCGCACGGCGAGCGGCAACCCGACGTCGCTGTGCGCGCCGTGGGCGCCGTCCATCGGGACGCCCGCCGCCATGACGCTGAGCGGGCCGGCGGCCGCTTCGACCCCGACGAGGCGGTCGGGCCCTCCCCGCTGGCGGATCACGCCGTACACCCCGGCCGCCCGACCGGCCGAGGCCGCACCGATGCGGACGTTCTCGACGGAGATCGTCGAGGGACCGGGGC
>JBILVB010000122.1:0-11731 GCA_044370695.1 Acidimicrobiales bacterium
GGCCGCCCGTGCGGCGGCCGTCGACCCCAGCGTCGTGTTCGTCTACCAGGGCACCCCGCAGCAGGGTGCCGAGTGGTTCGCCGGCCTGCCCGAATCGATGCGAGCGATCGCTGACGCCGACAAGGTGTTGTATCAGGCCTTCGACGTCGAGCGGGGCGGCCTGGGCGCCATGTTCGGACCGGGCGCCATCGCCTGCGGGCTTCGTGCGTCCCGCAAGGGCCACCGGATCGGCCGCAAGGTGGGCGACCCGTGGACGCTGCCGCTCGCGGTCGCCGTCCGCGGCGGGGCCGTCGTGTGGGAGCACCGTGGCCGTCACGCCGGCGACCACCCCGACGCCGCGACCCTTCTGGCGCAAGCATGACGATCACCGTCGTCGCCGTGCACGGCAACGGGGGCGGAGCCCACCGGTTCGCCCGCCTGCGCCCCTGGCTTCCCGACGACGTCGAGTTGGTCGCCGTAACCCTGCCGGGGTTCGCCGACCGGCCCGACGATCCCTCCTGCCGCACGATGGCCGGGCTCGGCGCCGCCCTCGGGCGGGAGGTCGAACGTGTCGAGCGACCCGTCGTGCTCGGTCACGGCATCGGCGGATCGTTCGCCCTCGAGCTCGCCCAGCACCGGCCCGAGTTGTTCGGGGCGCTCGTCGTCCATGCCCCCGTCGGCGCCCGGCTCGACCACCGGCTGTTCCCGCGTCTGATGCGCCTGCCGGGCGCCAAGGCCGCCGTGCAGCGCGCCATCGCCTCGCCGACGCTGAGGCCGCTGTGGCGCAGGAACTTCTTCACCGATCCCGTCGACGACACCTACCTCGCGCAATTCTTCGACGAGTACCGCACCTGCCGGGCGTTCCCCCGGATGTTCGACGTGATCACGGCCGAGTGGTTCGACGCGCTGCGACCCGTGACGCTCCCGTCGGTCATCTGGTGGGGCGCTCGCGACCGAGTTCTCGCCGTCGGACAGGCCGATGCGTTCCGGCGGGTGCTCCCCCGAGCGACGGTCGAGGTCGTCGCCGACTGGGACCACTTCCCGATGATCGAACGGCCCAAGGAGTACGCCGATGCCCTTGCGGCGCTCGCGCGCCGGCTCACCCGCTGACGGCATCGTCGTGCTCGGCAGCGGCCGGGCCCGCACGATCGGCATCGGACCCAAGGCGGCGCTCCTCGACCGGCTCGGCGCCGCCGGCCTTCCCGTACCGGCCGGCGTCGTGCTCGTCGAGGGCGCACCGGCGGCGCGCCTGCGCGGGAACCTGCCCCCCGGCTCGCTCGCGGTTCGCAGCGCCTTCTCGGCCGAGGACGCCGCCACGTCGAGCCTGGCCGGGCACTTCCGCAGCGAACTGCGCGTCGCTCCCGGCGACGTCGAGGCCGCCGTCGCCCGGGTCCGGGCCTCGGCGGGCACGGTGGCCACCCGGCGTGACGTGCTCGTGATGCAGCTCGTGGAGGCCCGCCAGGCCGGGGTCGCGTTCACCGGCCCCGACCGGTACGACGACGTCGTCAACGTCACCGACGGCACGGCGGAACGGCTCGTGGCCGGCGAGACGACGGGACGGCGCGTCACGTTGGGCTGGTGGGACGACGTGCGGTCCGAAGGCTCCTGGGCGCCCCGGTTGCAGCGCCTGCTCGCCGCCGTGCGCCGTGAGCTCGGACCCGGGCCCGACCGGCGGGGCTGGGACGTCGAATGGGCCGACGACGGCCGAACCTGCTGGCTCGTCCAGGTCCGGCCGATCACCGCCGCCCTGCCCGACCCCGACCGGTACACGATCGCCAACCACGCCGAGATCCTCCCGGTGCTGCCCTCCACCTTCATGACGAGCCTCATCGCGTCGTGCGACGCCGAGTTGTGGGCGTGGTACCGGCGGCTCGATCCCGGTCTGCCCTCCGGCCGGCGGTTGATCGCCTCCGTCGGCGGTCGACCGGTGCTCAACCTGTCGCTGCTCGAAGACCTGTTGCGACGCTTCGGTCTTCCCACCCGCCTGGTGGCCCAGAGCTTCGGCGGGGACGCCGTCGCCGACCGTCCGGGCCGCCCGGCGCGCCTCGTGCGGGCAACACCCGCGCTGGCCCGCTACGCCCGCGCGCAGGCGCTGGCCGTCGCCACGAGCCGGGCCCGGCGGCGACGGCTCGCCGCCATCGGCACCGACCTGGCACCGAACGCGCCCTTGACCGACGCGCTCGTGGCGGCGAGAGCCGCCTACGTCGGGTTGGTCACCGGGATGTTCCCCCTTTCGGCCGCCGTCGGCGGCCCGGTCGCTGCGCTGCGCCGAGCCGGCACCCTCGCCGAGCACGCGTCCCGGCACCGCAGCGTCACCTCGGAACTGGCCGACGCGCTGGCCCGGGCGACCGACCGCGACGGTCTCGACGCCTTCCTGGCCCGCTTCGGCCACCGCGGGGTCTACGAGAGCGACCTGGCCCGGCCCCGCTTCGCCGAGGCGCCCCCGGCCCTCGACGCCCGCCGGTCCGGCCACCGGGTGGCACCACCACCACGGACGTTCGCCGGCGCGCTCACCCGGCCGCTGTGGTGGTTGGCCCGCCCGGCCCTCGACGCGCGCGAGGCCCTGCGCGACGACGCCATGCGCGGCTTCGCCTGCGTGCGGGCCGCCCTGCTCGCCGGCGCAGTGCGCGCGACGGCCGACGGGCGCCTGCCGAGCGCGGCAGACCTGTGGCTGTGCACGGTGGAGGAGGTGGCGGCCCTCGAGGCGGGCTGGCGCCTCGAGGCGGCCGAGGCCGACCGTCGTCGCGCCGAGCGCGCTGCGCTGGCGGCGCTCACCCTGCCGACGCTCGTCGGTGCCGACGACGACCCGGCCGCCTGGGCGGCCGGGTCGCACGACGCCGGGGGACATCGGGCCGGCGGCGACGGGGTCGGTGACGACCTGGGCCGGGGTCTCAGCCTGGTCCGGGGCACGGTCAGCGGGCGCGCCTGGGTGCTCGACGAACCGGCCACCGGGCCGGCGCCGTTCGACGGCCCGGCCGTGCTGGTGGCCCGATCGGTCGACGCCGGCTGGGTCGCCACCTTCGCCCGGGTCGCCGCCGCCGCCGTCGAGACCGGGGGCGATCTGTCCCACGGGTCGATCCTGTTGCGAGAGCAGGGGATCCCCTCGATCACGAACGCCGCCGGCGTCACCCGCCGGGTGCGCACCGGCGATCACGTCACCCTGGACGCCGGGCGCGGTGTCCTCGTCTCCCGGGAGGCCGCCCATGCCCCGCTCGCTCGCTGATGCCGTCGTCGCCGTGATCGGCGCCAGCGGCGGGCTCGGCAGCCCCGTGTCCCGGCTCCTGGCCGACCGGGGCGCGCACTTGGTTCTCGCCGGCCGCCACCCGGACCGGCTGCGCGCACTCGGATCGGCCGGTGCGGTCACCGTCGCCGCCGATCTGCGCGATGCCCGGGCCGGCGACCGCGTCGTCGAGGCCGCGCTCGAGGCCCACGGTCGTCTCGACGGGGTGATCAATTGCGCCGGGGTCGTCGCGTTCGGGAGCCTGGCCGACACCGACGACGTGATCGTCGAGGAGCTCTTCTTGACCAACGTGCTCGGCCCGCTGTGGCTCGCCCGGCGGGTCGCGCCTGCGCTGGCGGCGACGAAGGGCTTCCTCGCCAACGTCAGCGCCGTCGTCGCCGAGTCACCGCTGCCCGGCATGGCCGCCTACTCGGCCTCGAAAGCGGCATTGACGGCCGCCGACCGCGCGCTGGCCCGCGAACTGCGCCGCGACGGCATCACCGTCGTCGACCTTCGCCCGCCGCACACCGAGACCGGGCTCGCGACGCGACCCCTCAGCGGGCAGGCCCCTCGGCTGCCCGTCGGGCTCACCCCGGATGCGGTGGCAAGCCGAATCGTCGCCGCCGTCGAGGCCGGCGAGACCGACGTGCCTGCGAGCGCGTTCGGATGACCCTCCTGCCGGCACCGGCGCCGACGGAGGTGGCCGGCTGGGTCGACCGCCACCTCGGTCACCTCGTGGGCGGCGCAGTGCGGTCGTCACCCCGCTTCCGGGGCGGCCAGGCGGCGGCCGACGCCGCCCTCGCCGCGTTCGACGTGACCGGCTACGCCGCTCGCCGCAACGAGGTGTGGCCGCTCGAGCGCCGTGGCGCGTCCGCTCTGTCGCCGTGGATCCGCCACGGGCTGCTGACGCTGCCCGACGTGTGGGACGCCGTCGCCGGCGGACCGGCACGGGACGTCGCCAAGTTCCGCGACGAGTTGCTGTGGCAGGAGTTCGCGCGGCACTGGTACGCCCGCCTGGGTCCGGCCACCCGGCGAGCACAGCGCGCCGAACCCCACCGAGACCCGGACGCTCCCGACGACCCGTGGGCCGGCGACCTGGCCTGCGTGCGCACCGTCGTCGAGGAGCTCGAGCGCGACGGCTGGCTCGTCAACCAGACCCGGATGTGGCTCGCCTCCCACTGGACGGTGCGCGCCGGCGCGCCTTGGACCGTGGGCGAGGACCGCTTCTTCCGGCACCTCCTCGACGGCTCACGGGCGGCCAACCGACTCGGTTGGCAGTGGACCGGAGGCGCCATGACGAACGAGCCCTACGGGTTCAGCCGCTGGCAGGTGACCAAGCGAGCCCCGGGTCTGTGCCGCACCTGCCCCCGTGCCGGCGACTGCCCGATCGAGGACTGGCCGACGCCGGTCGACCCGACGAGCCACGGAGCGCCCGACCCCCGGCTGCGGCACGATCCCGACCCGACGGCGAGCGCCGGCCCCCGGGCGGTGGAGCGCACCGGCACGGCCTCACCCGACGCCGTATGGCTGACCGCCGAGTCGATCGGCAGCCGGGATCCGGCCGCTGCCGCGCACCCCGACCTACCGGTCGCGTTCGTGTTCGACGAACCGCTGCTGGCCCGGCTCCGCCTCGCCGGACCCCGGCTGGTGTTCCTCGCCGAGTGCGTGGCCGCCCTCGCCGCCGAACGATCCGTCGAGATCCACCTCGGCGACCCCGTCGACGTGCTGGCCGGCCGGCGGTTGGCGGCCACGTTCGCCCCCGTCCCGGGGTGGCGGGCGCGCGCCGCCCGCCTCGACGTCGTCGAGCGCCATCCGTGGCCGTGGCTGCGCCGGCCCGGGTCCGGGCCGGTCAGTTCGTTCTCCGCCTGGCGGGGCGACCGGCGCCGCTGAGCGGGCGGCCGCCGGCTTCACGGCTACAGCGTGGCGATCACGCCGTCGGCGGCGAGGGCGTCGAGATCGGACTCCGACAGACCCAGCGCCCCGAGCACGGCCCGGGTGTCGGACCCCACCCGGCCGATCGAACTCACCTGCTCGGCCGGCGTGGTCTCGAAGCGCCACATCGGTGCCGGCTGACGCACCGTACCGATCGGGGTGCCGGTGTCCTGCTCGCTGATCAGCCCGAGGTGCTGGACCTGCGGGTCGTTGTGGATCTCGGTACGGCGCACGACCGGACCGGCGGCGACGTCGTTCTCCCGGAAGCGGGCCAGGAGCTCCTCGGTGCTGAACCGGGCCGCCGCTTCGTCCATCTCCGCCTTGAACGCCGGGAAGTTGAGCATGCGGTTCAGGCCTTGGAGCCGCTCGTCGACCACCCACTCCGGGCGGTCGAGCGCGATGGCGAACCCGTCGTAGGGAGGGAGCAACGGGCTGCAGGCAACCTCGCCGCCGTCGGCGGTGCGCAGCACCACGAGCCCGGCGGCCGGCATCAACAGCATGTGCGGCGGGAACAGCGACGGCGGGATCGCCGGCGACACCTCGGACAGCAGCGCCATCGCGTCGGGCCAGTGGAAGTGCATGCCCACACCGAGCATCGGCACCTCGACCCGCTGCCCCCGTCCCGTGCGCTCGCGCACGTACAGCGCCGCCAGGACGCCCTGGACCGCCGCCTGCGCCGAGGTCTTGTCGACGAGCACCTGGCTGATCAGCGACGCCTGGCCCGTCGTGACGTCCCGCTGGTAGTCGACCATGCCGCTGCGGGCCTGGATCACATAGTCGTACACGGGCTGACCCGCATCCGGGCCGGTCGAACCGAGCCCGGTGATCTCCGCGTAGATCAACCGGGGGTTGCGCGCCGTGAGGTCTTCGTACCGCAGGCCGATGCGGTCGGGCTTGCCCGGGCGGATGTTGTGCAGGAACACGTCGGCCGACGCCACGAGGTCGGCGAGCAGGCCGGCACCGCGCTCGGTCGACGCGTCGATCGACACGAACCGCTTGCCCTTGTTCAACGAGTAGAAGACCGGGCTCACCTGGTACGGGTCGGTGCCCCCGATGTTGCGGATCAGGTCGGGCTTGCCCGCACTCTCGACCTTGATCACCTCGGCGCCCAGTTCGGCCAGGATCATCCCGGCGAACGGGCCCGAGTAGATGCTGGTGACCTCGACGACGCGGATTCCCGCCAACGGCGCATCGCTGCTCATTTCCTCAGGTTACGGGCCGTATCGGACGCGCGTCGGGTCGTGGACGGAACCTCACCGCTAGCATCGTGCGCCCGTGGCCCTGATCGTCCAGAAGTACGGCGGCACCTCGGTAGCCGACGCCGATCGCATGCGCAGCGTGGCCGAGCACGTCGCGTTCACCCGGCGCCAGGGCCACGACGTCGTGGTCGTGGTGTCGGCCATGGGGAAGACCACCGACAACCTCATCGCCCTGGCGAACGACGTGTCGCGGACCCAGCCCGGCCGGGAGCTCGACATGCTGCTCACCACCGGCGAACGGATCTCGATGGCGCTGCTGTGCATGGCGCTCGCCGATCTCGGGGTCCCGGCGCGCAGCTTCACCGGGAGCCAGGTCGGCATCATCACCGACACGGTCCACACCAAGGCCAAGATCGTCGAGATCACCGGGGACCGTGCTCGCAGCGCACTCGCCGCCGGTGAGGTCGTCGTCGTCGCCGGCTTCCAAGGCGTGTCCACCGAGCGGGAGATCACCACCCTCGGCCGGGGCGGTTCGGACACCACCGCCGTCGCCCTGGCAGCAGCGCTCGGCGCCGACGCCTGCGAGATCTACACCGACGTCACCGGCGTGTTCTCCGCCGACCCGCGCATCTGCCCGCAGGCCCGCAAGCTGCCCCGTATCTCGATCGACGAGATGCTCGAGATGGCCGCCAGCGGCGGCAAGGTACTCGCCCTGCGGTCCGTCGAGTTCGCCCACAACCACAGCGTCCCGTTGCACGTGCGGTCCAGCTTCACCTGGGAACCCGGCACGTGGGTCACCGCCGAGGAGTCGACCATGGAACAGCCCGTCATCTCCGCCGTCACCCACGACGTGAGCGAGGCCAAGGTCACGGTCCTCAACGTGCCCGATCGACCGGGCATCTCCGCTGCGCTGTTCGAGCCGCTGGCCGAAGCCAACGTCAACGTGGACATGATCGTGCAGAACACCTCCAAGCAGGGCACGACCGACATCAGCTTCACGCTCCCCAAGGTCGACCTCCCCAAGGCGGATCCGATCGTGGCCCGGGTCGCGGCCGAGGTCGGCGCCGCCGGCGTCACCCAGGATCCCGACATCGCCAAGGTGTCGGTGATCGGCGCTGGCATGAAGTCGAGCCCGGGCATCGCCGCCAAGATGTTCCGCACGCTCGCCGACAACGGGATCAACATCGAGATGATCTCCACCTCGACCATCCGGGTCTCCGTCGTGGTCCCCTCGGGCAAGGTCACCGAGGCCGTCCGCTCGCTGCACACCGCGTTCGGCCTCGACTCCGGCCAGGACTACACCGCCCCGCTGCCCGAGCGGAAGTAGCACTCAGCCGGAAACGACCGGGCACCCGACCGGGGGTGTTCGGTAGCCTTTCGCCCTTATGCGCGTCGGGATCGTCGGAGCAACGGGTCAAGTCGGCGGGGTCATGCGAGCCATCCTCGCCGAGCGGAAGTTCCCCGTATCGCAGCTGCGGTACTTCGCCTCGGCCCGCTCGGCCGGCTCGACGTTGCCCTGGGGCGACGGCGAGATCGTCGTCGAGGACGCGACCACGGCGGACCCGACCGGTCTGGACATCGCGCTGTTCTCCGCCGGGGCCTCGAGCTCCAAAGAGCTCGCCCCACGTTTCGCGGCGGCGGGCGTCACCGTCATCGACAACTCCTCGGCCTGGCGCATGGACCCCGAGGTGCCGCTGGTCGTCAGCGAGGTCAACGGCCACCTGGTCCTCGACGCACCGAAGGGCATCATCGCCAACCCGAACTGCACGACCATGGCGGCCATGCCGGTGCTCAAGCCGCTCCACGACGAGGCCGGCCTGGTGTCGCTCGTCGCGGCGAGTTACCAGGCGGTGTCCGGTGGCGGCCTCGCCGGCGTGCGCGAGCTCGACGAGCAGGCCCGCAAGGTGATCGATGGCGCCGCAGCGCTCACCTACGACGGCGACGCCGTCGAGTTCCCGACGCCCACGAAGTTCGTGAAGCCGATCGCGTTCAACGTGCTCCCGTACGCCGGCAAGCTCGTCGACGACGGCCGGTTCGAGACCGACGAGGAGCAGAAGCTCCGCAACGAGAGCCGCAAGATCCTCGGCATCCCCGGGCTCAAGGTGTCCGGGACGTGTGTGCGCGTCCCGGTGTTCACCGGACATTCCCTGTCCCTGAACGCCGCGTTCGAGCGACCGATCTCGGTCGAACGCGCCCTCGAACTGCTGCGGGCGGCGCCGGGCGTCGTGGTGTCCGACGTCCCGACCCCGCTCGAGGCTGCGGGCAAGGATCCGAGCTACGTCGGGCGCATCCGCGTCGACGAGACGGTCCCCCACGGGCTCGCCCTGTTCGTGTCGAACGACAACCTGCGCAAGGGTGCCGCCCTCAACGCCGTGCAGATCGCCGAGGAACTGCTCGCCCGCCGGGCGTGAATCGATCGATCACGGGCAGCGGCACGGCAACGCCGCACACCGGGGGCACCCGGCGGCGTACCGGCCGACCGCTTCGTCGAGCGAGAGACCGAGCTGGTTGGCCAGCGAGGCCACCCAGGCGAGCACGTCACCGAGTTCGGCCATCTGTTGCTCCCGGGTGCCCTTTCGGACCGCCTGGGCCAACTCGCCGACCTCCTCGCAGATCCATGCCACGGTCGAGGGCACCCCGCGCACCCGGTCCCGGGTGCCGTAGGTACGTTCCATCAGGTCCTGGAAGCCGCCGAATTCCACGAGCCCGGACGGTACCGTCACCGTGGTGGCGACCGACTGGAACCCGTTGCTGCGGGGCGAGTTCGACAAGCCGTACTGGGCCGAACTGCAGGCCTTCGTGCGCGCCGAGCGCGAGCGGGGCACGGTGTACCCGCCGCACGCCGAGGTGTTCGCCGCCCTCCACCTGACCGCCTACGCCGACACCAAGGTGCTCGTCCTGGGTCAGGACCCGTACCACGGACCCCGACAGGCCCATGGGCTCTGCTTCTCGGTGCGGCCCGGAGTGAACGTCCCTCCGTCGCTCGCGAACGTGTTCCAGGAACTGCACGATGACCTCGGCGTACCGGTACCCGCCCACGGCCACCTCGAGCCCTGGGCCCGCCAGGGGGTGCTCTTGTTGAACGCGACGCTCACCGTGCGCGCCGGCCATGCCGGTTCCCACCAGGGCCAGGGGTGGGAGACCTTCACCGACGCCGTGATCCGCGCCGTGAACGACAAGCCCGAGCGCGTCGTGTTCGTGCTGTGGGGAAGCTACGCCCGCCGGAAGAAGGCCCTCGTCGACCTCGGTCGCCACGTCGTCGTGGAGTCCGCCCATCCGTCCCCGCTGTCGGCCCGCAACGGGTTCTTCGGCTCCCGCCCGTTCTCCCGGGTCAACGCGGCCCTGAAGGAGGCCGGACGGACCCCGATCGACTGGTCCTTGCCGCCCGCGCCGACCCTCTGACGGCTAGCGTTCGGACCGGACGGAGCCGGGCTCGGCGCCCGGCCGCGCTCGTAGGGAGGTCGACGAGGTGGCACGGGGGAAGATCGGGGCGCTCCTGCTCGGCGGACTGTTCGGGGCTGCAGCGCTCCCGCTCGTGGTCGCGGCGCCCGCTTCGGCTGCGCCGGCTACCTCGGCGTACGCGCCGGTGACACCGACCCGGCTCGTCGACACCCGGACCGGGCTCGGCGGCACCCGGCCTTCGGCCGGCGGCTCGCTGGTGGTGCCCGTCGCCGGTCGAGCGAACGTCCCCGCCGACGCGACCGCCGTCGTCGTGAACGTGACGGCGACCGAGACCGGGGGCCCCGGGTTCGTGGTCGCCTACCCCAACGGGGTGCCGCGCCCGTTGGCGTCGAACCTGAACCCCGAGCGACCGGGACAGACGATCGCCAGTCTCGCAACGGTCCCCGTCGGCGCCGACGGTGCGATCGTGCTCGCCACCAGCGCGCCGACCGACCTCGTCGTCGACGTCCTCGGTGCCTACCGGCCGGCGGCATCGGCAACGACCGGTCGGTTCGTCGCGCTCGGGCCGAGCCGGGTCCTCGACACCCGGGAGGGCCCCGGCCCGTTCGGTCGGACCGAACAGCGGCGCCTCGCCTTCCCCGGCGTGCCCGCCGACGCCACGGCGGTCGTCGTCAACCTCACCATCACCGGCGATGCGGCACAGCCGGGATTCTGGACGGCGTGGGCGGCCGGCGCAGCCCGACCCGGGACGTCGAACGTGAACGTCAGTACCGTGGGCCAGACCGTGCCCAACCAGGCGATCGTCCCGCTCGGGGCGGGCAGCATCGACGTGTTCAGCCAGTCGGGTGGCCATCTCGTCGTCGACGTCTTCGGATACTTCACCGGCCCGAGCGCCCCGCCTGCCGCCGACGGGCTCTTCGTCCCGGTCACCCCGACCCGCCTGCTCGACACCCGCGAGCCGTCCAACCCACTCGGCCCCGCCGTGAAGCCCCTGCCCGGCTGGGGGGTCGAGGTGGCGACGAACGCGGCGACCGGGGGCCCCGTCGCCGCAGTGGTGGGCACCACCACTGCGGTGCACGGCACGCGCCCGGGCTTCGTCACGGCCTGGCCGGCCGGCCAACCGCGACCGCTGGCCTCCAACCTCAACCTCGTCAAGAGCCAGGTCGTCGCCAACCACACGATCGTGCCTGCCGGCGAACGAGGCATCGCCCTGCTCACCTCCGGCGGCGCCCATCTGCTGTTCGATCTCGTCGGGTGGTACACGGGCGCGCCGCACGCGTCGGAAGCTGCCCTCGTCAACCCACCCGACGGCTCCGGTATGCCGCCGCTGCCGCTGACGATCGACCACGGCCACCCGCTCGGGGTGGGCGACGACGGACCGGCGGTCGCCGCCGTCCAGACCCGGCTCGAAGCCCTCGGGTTCTGGCTCGACGGCGCCGACGGGGAATTCGGCTACAACACCAGCCAGGCGGTGATGGCGTTCCAGAAGTGGGCCGGTCTTCCCCGGACCACCTCGGTCGACGTGGACACCTGGGAGGCGTTGCGGACCGCCACAAGGCCGACCGCCCGCTCGACGTCCGGTGACCTCGTCGAGGTCGACAAGTCCCGACAGCTGCTGTTCGTCGTTCGCAACGGGCAGGTGGTCCACACGATCAACGTCTCGACCGGGAGCGAGATCCCGTACGTGGAGGTGGACCGCGTGAACGGCGGCATCACGAGCGGTGACTCGATCACCCGAGAGGGCCGCTTCCGGGTCTACCGCGAGTACTCCGACGGCTGGGAGTACGGGCAGCTCGGCGAGTTGTACCGGCCCAAGTACTTCGACGGCGGCATCGCCGTGCACGGCTCGAACGACGTTCCCGCCTACCCAGCCTCGCACGGGTGCGTGCGGGTCTCGAATCCGTTCATGGACTTCGCGTGGGCCACCAACCTGCTCCCGCTGCGCAGTGCGGTGTGGGTGTACCGCTGACGTGGCCCTGCGGTGGGCCCGGACCGACCG
>JBILVB010000121.1:0-11731 GCA_044370695.1 Acidimicrobiales bacterium
GGATCTCGACCTCGAGCTCGAGCACCCGGGCCCGGCGGCGCAACGCAACCAACTCGGCGCGCTCATCGCTCGACAACCCCGGGGCCCGGCCGTCATCGATGTCGGCCTGCTTCATCCAGTTCCGCAGAAAGCTGTCACAAAATCCCGAGATCGGCAGCGACCCTCGACACCGGCTCGGTCCCCAGGCGCGCCAAATCGACAGCACGACCACGGAACTCCGGCGGATGCGGACGCGGCATCACAACTCCTTCCGAGACGACCACACGCCGCCTCACGGTAGGTGTCCGCCAACCGGGGGGCACTCCAAAGCGTTTGACGCTCTTCTGACTCTCGCCGACTCAGCTGGCAGCGATACCGAACGCTTCGCAGCGCTGAACGCTGCAGCGTGTTCGATCGCCCGTCTGGGAGACAATGGTCGGGCCTTGGCCCTCCTCGACGGAGATGGCGTCGCATTCAAGGACTTTCTCGGTGCTTGGTGCGCAGTGCAACGAGCCCGGTTCGCTCGACGCCTTGGGGAGTCGGAACGGGCTGGGGATCTGCTGCGAGCTGCGCTGCCACATCTCGTGATCGATCAACACCCCTGGCAGACCGCGCTGCTGATTGCCGTACGGTCGGCTCTTCTGAACCTCGGAGCAATCGATGAAGCGGCTCTCCAGGCGACGGTTCAGGCAGCCGATTCGGCTCCGTCTTGGTGGAACTCGCAAGCTCGGGCTATCGCACTTGACGCTCATGTCGAAACGGCCTTCGCTGACTTCTCTCCCAAGGGCTCGTTCCGGTTCGTGAGCGAGGACGTGGTCCGGAATCGACTTCTCGGTGGCATTCTGTGTGCGGACCTTGCCGGTGATGAGAGTCGCTACGTTCATGAATCGAAACTTGTGGCACGTCTGATCGCCATCGAATCACGCTCGGCCCCGCGAGAACTCGCCGACGCCATTGAGATCCTGCATGAGTGTCGCGATAGCCAAGCGATCACCAACGTCGCCTCACGCTTGCTCGAGGTAGGCGGCTATGAGGAGTTGAAAGGTCTCTGGAAGGGCGCTGAGGACGAGTGCTGGTGGCAAGTTGGCGCCGCAACTACAAGTTTGGCAAAGGCGGTTCTTACGGTGCTACCGGAGGTCGAAGTCAGTGCTCTCGCAAAGGCGATTTGTGACGCACTCGCTACGTCGCGGCAGTTCCACACGATCGACAGCGCGGACACCCTGTCTCTCCTATCCGCAACTGTCGGACTGGGATCATTGGACTCGTCGACCCGGGCATTGGATGAGCTCTTCAGGCTTCACGTTGGTGGCGATGAGAACGCCGCTCGCAATCTCGTTTCAGCGCTCAGGAGAGTTGATGATGAGGTGGTCCGGCTTCGAGAGGCAGACGTCGAGAGACTCGCGGAGGACCCCGATGACTCCCTCGCTCTGGTGGCGACGCAGCGACTCTCGTCGGTGGGACAGGAGCGTGCCACTCAGCGCCTCGTACAGCGTGCTTCTCGCGGGGAGCTGGGAGCGCTGGCGTTTGTCTTCGCTCGGGGTGAGTGGTCGGACGATCTTGCGCCCGCTGCGGTCGTCTCAGTGTCACAGAGGCTGCGGGATGCGCTCGACCGAGCTCGATCTTGGATAAGGCCTGGCGACCCTTGGACCTTTGACTTCGCGACTCGCGTCGCAAGCCGAACAGGAGACCTTCAGCTTTGGCAACTGGTGGTCGGTGGGCTGGCCGATGCCCAGGTGGGTGGGGACGAGAAGTCGGCAGCAGTTGTCGCCTTGCTCGGCCTGTGGGACCCCCTGCCGCCTGAAATCCGCGAAGCTCTCCTTGCGGTGCGAGGCAGCGTCGATGCCGGTCACCAATGGGATCCGACTGAACCTCGGACAAGCACGGCCGCGCTCCGACATGGGATAGGTCAGGCTCTCGACCTCGATGAACATCGAGACGTTGCAGTCTCGCTCTGTATCGCTTCGCCCGAGCCGCTCGCCCGACAGATCGGCGCCGCCATAGCGCTGCGCCATTCGAGGTGCCACAACGATCATCGAGGTGCGGCCCTCAGTCTCCAGGCGCTGTTGGCAGACGATGACCTTGACGTTCTCCGTGTCGCCGTCCAGGGAATAGTCGAGATCGCGTGCAGGGACGACGACACACTCGCCTGGCTCGGCGGAATCCTCACCCGATTCGGGCCACTGGCGTCGAGGTACATCGTGCAGCAGTTGGCGGTGCGCTCGTCCGGGCAGAGCGCAGCGCCAGCGCGGACATTGCTGGCCGGGCTGACCTCTCATGACGATCCGTACGTGAGCCGTGTCGCGGGCCGCGCCCTCGCAGAGCCGGAATAGGAGAGTTTGGGCACGCGAGTTGTTCCCGACGCTCGGAGGCGTCAGGGGCAGTGCGCTCGTCTTCACTGAAGCCCGATGTCACTCGGACTGAAACTCGGATGTCACTCGACAGCTGATGTGACCTGACACGCTGGTTCGAGTGGAAACGACACCCCACGTGTGGCGCGATGACATCCCGCGTGCCGTCGGGTGACCTGGACCTGCAGTAGGTGACCGGAGAAGGGGGAGGCTCACCGCCTCCCCCTTTCTCCGTCGTGGGAACGCGCGATCGATGCTCGCTCGTGGTCGTCGTGCCGACGCGATCGTCGAAGGCGAGCGCGCCGGTGGTGACGATGCGCACGGTGCCGAGGCCCGACCAGCGTGCCGTGGTGGCGGACGGTCCGTGACCGGTTCGGGTTCGGTCTCGGGTTCAGCCGACCGGCGGCGGCGGCCAGTCGGCGGTCGAGGGCGCGCCGGCGCGGGCAAGCCGGGCGAGCGTGCGGGCCGTGCGGAGCTGGGCCAGGGCTCCTGCGCCGCCGAGGTCGGTGCGCACGGTCCGGGCGATGTGCAGCGTGCCGCTGTCGACGGTGCCGTGGTGGGCGGTCTGGTGCAGTTCGCCGAGGTCGGCCGACTCGTGGTGCACGAGCAGCACGGCGGCGCCGTCGGGCACCTCGTGCGTGAGCGAGACGTCACGGGCGCCCTCGCCGGGGACGGGGATCGGCTGCGGGAGCAGGTGGAGCCGGCCGCCGTGGTCGATCACCGCGACCGACACCCGGTCGGATGTGGGGCGGAGCGTGGACTGCGCGGCTTCGACGGCGATGACCACCCGTCCGACGTACCAGGGGAACAGCCGTCGGTGGCCGGGCACCGAGAGCACGGCGGCTGCGGGTGGGTACTTGCGGAGCTCCTGGTCGCGGAGGTTGCGATCGAACCACGACGGAGTCCGATCGATCCCGACCACGCCGCGGCCCTCGATCGCCGTGCCTCCGGCGAGCAGTGCGACGCGCCCGTCGGCGCGGACGGCCCGGGCTTTGCCGGGGTAGGCGAGTGTCGACGTGACGACGGCGTGACCGCCGACCACGTACGGGGTGACCGCGCAGGCGGCCGGTCGGCCGCGTCGGTCGACGAAGGCGAACACGCCGATCGCTGCGTCTCGTATCGGATCCAAGGTCACGTGACGAAACGTACGTTACGTTACGCACGTTGTGCAATCGACTACGGTCGTCGACATGCCGAAGGTGGTGGATCACGACGAGCGACGGGCACAGATCGTCTCGGCGACCTGGGATGCTCTTGCGTCGGTCGGCGTCGAGGGGTCGACGATGCGGGCCATCGCCGAACGCGCCGGTTGCACGACCGGTCGGCTCACCCACTACTTCGACAGCCGGGAGGAGATCCTCACGGCGGCTCTCCGTGCGGTGCACGACCGGGCCGGGGCCCGGATGATCCGGGCCGCCGCCGCCGCCGGCGGCTCGGGCGTCGATGCGCTTCGCGCCGTGCTGCTCGAATCCCTGCCGCTCGACGACGAGCGTCGGCTGGAGTGGCGGGTGTGGCTGGCGTTCTGGGCTCAGGCTGCGGTGGACGCGGGCCTGCGCGCCGAGAACGAGCAGCGTTACGCGGAATGGCGAGACGTTCTCGACCGCTTGTTGCGCGAGGCGGTGCCTGGTCTCCGCCCGGCCGAGCGGGCGGCGCGTGTCGACGACCTCGTGGCGCTCATCGACGGCCTCGGCCTCCAGGCCACCCTCGACACCACCTCGTCGGCCCGAGCTCGGTCGTCGGCGCTCCGACGGGCCGCGGATCGCGCGGCGATCCGCGCCACCGCCCCACCCGGCCACGACGGCCGGAAGGTCACGGCGGGTTCGGCGCCGCCGTGACGGCGGCGTCGGCTGCGGCGACGTCTCAGCCGCAGCGGTGCAGTCGACGTGCGGTTCGGGACCTTCGCCACTGCGTGACGGACCGGGGCCGTGGCAGGTTCCAGGTACGGCCCCACGTGACCCGCACCCGGGGCCTGGTCGATGAGAGGAGGCCGTCATGGTGGAGGTCTCGACCCGCCGCAACCGGGTGCGGACGTTCGTCATCCTCGGAGCTGGCGCAGTGCTCGCCGTCGCCGCCGCTGCCAGAGGCATCTCGGACGACGTCCCCGGCCTCCTGCTGGCCTACCCGGCAGCGTGTTGCCTGGTCCTCGCCGTCGCCCATCCCTGGAGGTCGTCGAAGCAGTTCCGGCGGTTGCTCGTTGCGTCGCTCGTCGGCTTCGTGGTCTTCACCGCGCTTCACATCCCGCTCGAGAACCTCGCCGACGAGGAAGGAGGGTGGGGTGATGACGTGCTCGGCGCGTTGGGTGCGACCTTCTTCCTGATCGCCACCATGGTGTGCCCTGCCGGCGTCGTCGTGGGTGCCGTCGGCAGCGTCGTGACCTGGATGCGGGAGCGGCAGTCACCGCCGGGCGCAACGGTGCCTCCTCGTCCGGACTGATGTCGGATCGATCTGCCCGCGTCGACGGTCGAACACCGGTGGGCGGTCGGTGAGGGGACCGGGTGGCGCCCGCCCGGGGACCGGTCCGTGCCAGGGCGTGGAACCGTACCGAGCGCCGCCCCGGCGGTAGCGTCCGGGGCGTGACGACCTACCGGTACACGAGCGGCGAACGGCTCCCGATCGAGGTGCTGGTGTTCGAGATGGATCCCGCCCACGTCGAGGAGTACCTCGCGCTCGACCACGAGGTGTGGACGCTCGGCGAGGCGTTCCTGCCGGGCTTCGAGCGGATCCCGTTCCTGTCCAAGGAGGTCTGGCTCGACGACTCCCGACCGGGTCGGGTCACGCTGGTGTTCGTGTGGGAATCGATGGAGGCCTGGATGGCCGTCGGCTCCGAGGAGATCCAACAGCGGCTCCAGGCCACCTTCGACGCCGGGTTCCCGCACCCGATCCGGCTCACCGAGGCCTGGCACGAGGACACGAGCTTCGGCATCCACCGCTGGAGCCGGTTCGAGCGGACCTGAGCCCGAGCGAAGCGGCGCTGCCCGGCCGGCCGGCCCGATCGGTCAGGACCGCACGAAGTCCCGGATGACCGTGCCCGGCCGCCGACCGGTGTGGGCGCCGTCGGCCACCACGATCTCCCCACCCACGATCGTCGCGGTGTATCCGGTGGAGCGAACGACGAACCGGCCCCCGTCGTGGGGGAAATCGTTCACGTACTCCGGGTAGCAGGTGCCGAGCTGCTCGTAGTCGATCACGTTCAGGTCGGCGTGCCAGCCCTCGCGCACCACGCCCCGCTCACGCAGGCCCAGCAGTTCGGCACCGTAGGAGGTGAGCCGGCGCACCGCTTCGGGCAGCGTGAACAGGCCTCGGTCGCGCGTGAGCTCCGACAGCAGGAACGTGGGCGAGTCGGCGTCCATCAGGAACCCGACGTGGGCGCCGGCGTCGCCGAGGGCGGGCACGCAGTGCTCCATCGTGAGGAACGGCCACTGGTTCTCGAGCGCCCCGGAGAACATCCAGTAGCTGAACAACTCGCGCCCGTCGGAGGCGATGAGCCGGTCGACGACGAACTCGAACGGGTCGACCCCGGCGGCCTCGGCCTGCTGGGCGACGCTGGCGGTGCGGTCGAGATCGAACACGGGGGCGGCGCCGTTGCCCAGCGGGTGGACGGTGTGGGCGGTGGCGCCCCACTTGAAGCCGCCTTCGCGGGCCTCGGCCACCAGGCGCGCACGCTGACCGGGGGCGCGCATCGCAGCCGCCCGCGCCGCCGCGTCGGGAAGCTCGAGCAGCGCGTTCCAGTTCGGTCCTTTGAACGGCAGCGCCTGCGCCAGGCCGAACAGCGCACCGCTCGGGCGGGCATGGCTCAGCGTGCGCATGTAGCGGCCCGCGGCGTTGTTGCGCTCGAGGTACTCGCGCCAGAACCCGACGCCGCCGTCGCCGCGGGCGTGGGTGCCGCCCGAGAACAGGATGCGGCACCCGAGATCGGCGCCGCGCTCGAACATGGCGAGCTCCTCGGCCTTGCGGGTGGCGAAGTCGGGGGCCACCTGGAACACCCCGCCGCGCCCACCGCCGTCGACGATCGCCTGCTGGATGGCCTCCATCTCGCGCAGGTCGGCGAACGTGCCCGGCGTGCAGCGGCCGTCGGGCACCTTGTGGCCCAGGAACCGCGACGTCGAGAACCCGACCGCGCCGCCTTCCACGGACTCGCGCACCAGCCGGGCGATGTGGGCCAACTCGGCGTCGGTGGCCTGGGCGCCCTCGTCGAGGCTGCGGTCGCCCATCGCCTCGAACCGGATCGAGGAATGGCCGGCGAGGCCGACGATGTTGAGCGCCGGGCGCAGGCCCTGCACGGCGTCGAGGTACTCGCCATAGCTCGTCCACGTCCACGGCAGGCCGTCCATGATGGCGTCGGCGGCGATGTCCTCGACGGCCTCCATCAGCTCGGCGAGGTAGCGCCGGTTGTCCGGGCTCACCGGAGCGAACGTGACGCCGCAGTTGCCGATCAGCGCCGTCGTCACCCCGTGCCACGAGCTCGAGCGCATCTCGGGATCCCAGCCGACCTGGGCGTCGAGATGGGTGTGCAGGTCGACGAACCCGGGCGTGACGAGCTTGCCGGTGGCGTCGATGTGCTGCGTCGCCTCGACCCCGGCGAGGTCGCCGATGCGGCTGATCCGTCCGCCGTCGACGGCGACGTCGGCCCGGTACGGCGCCGCGCCCGTGCCGTCGACGATCGTGCCCCCGGAGATGATCAGCTCGTGCCCCATCGTCGACCCCCCGTCGTCACGGCGATCCGATCGGGTCGGAACGCCCAGCCGTCACGCTAGCGAGGTGGCGTATCGTCGAGCCCGTCCACGACACAGGGAGGGTCCGATGGCCACCGTGGTCCGTGCCGAACACACCAAACCCCGCGCCACTCCGGTCGGGCCCGTGTCCCTCCGACGCCTGGTGCTCGGCACCGCTGCCGTGGTCGCTGCGGTCGCCGGCCTCACGGCGCTCGTGCGCCTGCTCCCCGACGGCCCGTTCGGTGCTGCGGCGGCCGTCGGCATCGGCCTCGTGGCCATCCCGTTGGTCGCGGCGCCGATCGAGTGGTTCGTGCATCGATTCGTCTACCACCAACCGGTGCTCGCGCCGCTCGCGGCCATCTTCCGGGTCCACACGGCGCACCACTACGCATACTTCCCGACGTGGCGGTACACCACCACCGGGCCGGCGCGCCGGCTCTCGATCCGGATGCGGACGCCCGACGTCCATCCTCGGGCGTGGCGCAACGCTCTGGTGCGCCTGGCCCACTTCGTCTGGTACCTCTCGTTCGGGGTCGTCCTCGTGTGGCTCCCGGCGTGGGTGGCAACCGGCGACGGTTGGTTCCTCGCCGGGCTCGTCGCAGCGTCGGCAGTGGTGTCGAACCTGTTCATCGTCGTGCACGACACGATCCACCGACCCGGCAGCCACCGGATCGTCGAGGCCCAACCCTGGTTCGCGTTCTTGGACAACCACCACTACATCCACCACGTGGCGCTCGGCGCCAACCTCAACTTCCTGCTCCCGCTCGGCGACTGGCTGTTCGGCACGCTGCGCACCTCGCTGCGCGACGACGAGCGGGCCCTCCACGGTTCGCTGGCCGACGCCAAGGCCCGGCCGGTCGGGGTCGGCGAGCGAGCCAAGGCGGTGGTGGCGTGATGTGAGGCGCCCGAAGCTGCCCGGCCTAGGGTCCGCGACACGACGAACCCGGGGGAGCCATGACCGAGACCACGATCTTCACGGCGCGTCGGATCGTCACCCTGCAGCGTGGCACCCCGACGGCGACGGCCGTGGCGGTTCGGGAGGGCCGGATCCTGGCGGTGGGGTCCCTCGAGGAGTGCCGGAGCTGGGGCCCGGCCGACGTCGACGGTCGCTTCGCCGATCGGGTCATCGTCCCCGGCTTCGTCGAAGCGCACGGCCACACGATGGATGCACTCGTCGCGGCGATCCCGTACGTCGGGCGGTTCCCCTTCCCGTTGCCCGACGGGTCGGCGGCGCCGGCGATCGACTCCTACGGCGCCCTCGTGGCGCGGTTGCGAGCCCTCGATGCGGAACTCCCGGCCGGTGAGACGTTGGTCGCATTCGGGTTCGACCCGATCCACTTCCCGCACGAAGCCCGACTCGATCGTCACCACCTCGACCAGGTGTCGACGACCCGCCCGATCTACGTCGGTCACGCGTCCGGTCACCTGGCGACGGTGAATTCGGCCCTGCTGGTGGCCGAAGGCATCACCCGGGACATCGCCACCCCGGGGGTGGCCCGGGACGCCGACGGCGAACCCAACGGGGAGCTCCAAGAGCCTGCCGCCATGGGCCTCGCCCGCACGGCGCGCCGGGTGCTGACGCGACTGTCCCAGGACCCGGGACAGCTCCGGGTGCACGCCCGGCTGTGCCGCAACGCCGGCGTCACCACGGCGACCGAGCTCGCCGGGATGATGCTGATGAACCCGAAGACCCTCGAGACCTGGCGAGCCGTGACCGACGACGAGGGCTTCCCGGTCCGGATGGTCGTCTACAACCTGGCCGGGCTGCCGGGCACGACCGCCGATCCCGATGCGGTCGCCGACTCGGCCGTGCGATTGCAGTCCGAGGCGACCGACAAGCTTCGCAACGGTGGGGTGAAGCTGCTGCTCGACGGGTCCATCCAGGGGTGGACGGCGATGCTGCAGTGGCCCGGGTACTTCACGGGCACCGATCACGGCCAGCTGCTCATGGCCCCCGAGCAGGTGCAGGCGGTGGTGCGGGCCCTGCACCGGCGACGGGTGAACATCCACGCCCACTGCAACGGCAACCTCGCGACCGAGGTGTTCCTCGATGCGGTCGAGGACGCGCTGTGCGACCACGCCTGGCTCGACCATCGCCACACCGTTCAGCACTCGCAGACCTCGACGCCGGCGCAGTACCGGCGGATGGGTCGGCTCGGCATGTGCGCCAACATCTTCACGAACCACATCTGGCACTGGGGTGACGCGCACGCCGAGCGCACCCTGGGCCCCGACCGGGCTCGGGGCATGTGGGCGTGCCGCACTGCGCTCGATGCCGGGGTGCCACTGTCGTTCCACTCCGACTCGGGGGTCACCCCGATCGGTCACCTGTCGACGATGTGGTGCGCGGTGAACCGCACGACCCCGTCGGGCCGGGTGCTCGGACCAGACGAGGCGATCACCCCGGCCGAGGCGTTGCGTGCCGCAACCCTCGGGGCTGCCTACCAACTGCACCTCGACCACGAGATCGGCTCGATCGAGACCGGGAAACGGGCCGATTTCGCCGTGCTCGACCAGTGCCCGCTCGAGGTCGATCCGATGGCGATCCGGGACATCCCGGTGTGGGGCACGGTGGTCGGAGGGGTCCCCTTCGAAGCCGAGCGACCCGGTCGCTCATGACGGTCGGCGGACCGATCGAGGTGCTCGTGATCGGCGGGTATCTCGGGGCGGGAAAGACCACCTTGGTCAACCATCTGCTGCGGCAGGGGACCGGTCGGCGCACGGTGGTGCTCGTCAACGACGTCGGGGCGCTCGCCGTCGACGACGAGCTGATCGAGTCGAGGGGCGACGGGCTCATCACGCTCGCCAACGGCTGCGTGTGCTGCAGCCTTCGGGCGCCGCTCGCCGATGCCTTCGCCGAGCTCGACGAGCGACCCGGGACGCAACGGCCGGAGCTCGTCGTGATCGAGTGCAGTGGCGTCGCCGACCCGGCGCCGGTGTCGCATCATGCGCTCGTGCCGGGCTTCTCGCTGCTCGGCGTCGTGGTGGTGGTCGACGCCGAGTCGGTGCAGCGCCGGGCGGTCGACCCGATCGTCGGACCCACGATCCGGCGCCAGCTCCGGGCGGCATCGCTGCTCGTGGTCAACAAGGTCGATCTCGTCACCCTCGCAACGCTCGCCGGCGTGCACGCCTGGCTCGACGCCGTGGCGCCCGGTGTCGGCCGCCACGAGGGCGCCGCACTCCCGCTCGCCGGGTGGTCCGGCGCGCCGGCGACCGGCGACGGCGCGGACCCGGACGTCGAGGAGCGCCACGAGCACTGGAGCTGGCGTCATGACGGGGTGATCGAGCGCGCCGCGCTCGAGCGGTTCCTTGACGCGCTCCCCGCGACCGTGGTGCGGGCCAAGGGGATCGTCGCCCTCGACGGGAGTCGGCGCACGGTCGTACAGGTGGTCGGCTCGCGGCGCGAGCTGCGCCCCGGACCGCCGTGGGGGGACGAGCTGCCCGCATCCCGTCTGGTCGTGATCGCGCCGCGCGGTGGCCTCGCCGGCTTGGACACGTCGGCGTTGCCGGGGTCGGCTGGCGAAGGCTCCCCCGGTCCCTCCACGATGGGCCGGTGACCACCCCCGGCCTCCTCGACGTGTCGCGCCTCGGAATCGTCTGGGACGAGGATCGCCGGTTCGGCCGTTTCCCGGTGGCGCCCAGGTGGTGCACCTCGTTCGGGTTCCTGTACGGCGGCTCCGGGATCGCAGCGGCGGCGGCCGCCGCCGAGGCAGCGACCGGGCGGCCGCTCGTGTGGATCACGACGCAGTTCGTCGCCAACGTCGGCCCGGGGGTCGAGCTCGACATCGCAGTGGAGATCACGGTGGCGGCGCGGGCCACGAGCCAGACGCTCGTGCGGATCACCCACGGCGAGGTGCTGGTGATGCTCGCGACGACGGCCCACACCGAGCGGCCGCCCGGTCAGGTCGCCGTGTGGGGGGAGATGCCGGCCATGCCGACCCCCGAAGACTGCGAACCGTTCGTGTTCCCGCATCCCTCGGGCCCCGAGGGCTCCTTCATGGACCGCCTCGAACGGCGGGTCGAACCCGGCTGGGCGGATCGCCGCGACGGCCTGCGGATGTGGGTGCGGTCCCACGACCTGCCCGTCGGCTCGCCGGCGTCGCAGGCCTACGTGGCCGACATCGTGCCGATGGGGATCACCAACGGCCTCGGTCTGCCGCCGGGTGCGACCAGCCTCGACAACACTCTGCGGGTGATCCACGGCGACGACGGCGACGGCGACTGGGTGCTGCTCGACGTGGTCCCCGAGGCGTTGCGGCGCTCGATCGGGCACGGCCGGGTCCAGTTGTGGAGGCGTGACGGGGCACTGCTCGGTATCGCTAGCCAGACGTGCATCATCCGCACCAGTCACCACGCGCGCAGCGAGGGCCTCATCGGCTGACGGGCGGGCCGCGCGGTTCGCCGGGTCAGCGGATGGCGCCGGCCACGAGCAGCCCGACCACGCGGTCGTCGTCGTAGCCGAGGATCTCCCGCAGCACGACGTCGTTGTGTTCCCCGAGGGTCGGCCCGGCCCGCCGGGGGCCGCCGTCGAGACCGGACACCGTGAAGTGCGGGCCCTCGACGACCGCGTTCGGGTGCAGGCGGTGGGGTACGGCACGGAAGTGGCGCCGGTGGGCGAGCTGCGGATCGGTCACGCACTCGGGGGAGTTCTGGACCCGGTGGGCCGCGATGCCGGCGGCGATGCAGGCGGCC
>JBILVB010000263.1:0-3187 GCA_044370695.1 Acidimicrobiales bacterium
GGGCGCGGCTGTTCGCCGCGTTGGACGCTGCGGTGGAGCGCGCGTTCCACCAGGCGCACCCCGAATCGGTCGAACGCGCCCCGTCCGGCGGTGTCGCCCGGGCCCGGCTCGCCGCCGATGCGCTGGTCGAGCTGTGCACCACCAGCCGAGGCACGCCCACCGGGTCCGAGCTCGTGGTCCTGATCGATTATCAGAGCCTGATGACCGGGATCGACCACGCCGGCGGGATCTGCGAAACCTCCTCCGGTGTCCCGCTTCCGGTGGCCACCGCCCGCAAACTGTTGTGCGAAGCCGACGTGATGCCCGGCCGACGACGACGCTTGGCCACCCGCGAACAACGACGATCCCTACGTGCGATGCACCGCACCTGCGCCTGGCCCGGCTGCAGCACCCCGTTCGATGCCTGCCACGTCCATCACACCGAACCCTGGCGCGGTCTGGGCAACACCGATCTGCCCCTGCTCGCCCCCGTCTGCTCCCACCACCACCACCAGATCCACGACCTCGGCTGGCACCTCACCCTCGACGACCACCGCAACGTCACCATCCACGCCCCCGACGGCCGCACCGTCGAACACCGGACGTTCGAACCCCTCCGGCCGACGGGCTAGCGGGCGGTCAGGCGGGCGATGTGCCGATGGATGTTCTGATTACCGGACTCGTTGCGGCCGAACGTGAAATGCCCGTCACCGATGCCGTCGAGCGCGTCGCCGATCGCACCGATCGTGGCGTAGTCCTCGTCGCGCACCACCGCCTCGTAGAGCCGGCGGCGCTCCTCGGCCACGGCGACCAGCTCGCCCACCACCGGCTCGCGGAAGTACTGCTGCTGGATCGTCACCGACCGCTCGACGGTGGGGCCGGGCAACAGCTTCGACAGCATCAACGCGTCGCCCAACCCGCCGGCGATCGACACGTTCGGGAACACGTAGTGCACGATGCTGCACAGGGCGTTCAGGTCCCACGAGTCCTCGGGGGTCTCGGTCGCCGTCGGGGTCGCCTTGGTGGCGAAGCCCACCCGCACGTGCGGGCCGAACAGGTCGTAGGTGTTCCGGTTGGTGATCGACCGGGTGCCGATCGAATCCCGGTGCAGGTAGCCGATGTGGTAGCCGTCCACGTAGCCGTCGGCGGTGAGCTTCCAGTTCGGCGAGGCCAGCGTCGTGGTCACCCGATAGGGGTACAGCTCGTCGAGGCGCAACAGCGCCAACGAGTCGAGCATCCCGCCCAGCCAGCCGTCGAGGTCGAGCTCGGCACCGCGGTCGAGCGACGCGAACACCGCCCCCACCCGCTCCTCACACGGCAGCTCCACCAGGCCGGTGGCGTCGAGCTCACCGAAGCTGTCCCGGCCGGTCACCCCGGCCAGCGTCCCCTCGGTGTCGTAGGTCCAGAAGTGGTAGGGGCAGGTGAAGCGCCGCGTCGAGCCGCACGCCTCCTCGGTCACCCGAGCGCCCCGATGACGGCACGCGTTCAGGAACGTGCGCACCACCCCGTCCTCGCCCCGCACGATCAACAGCGGACGCCCGGCGATCGTCAGGGTCACGAACTCGCCCGGCTCGCGCACGTCGCACGACAACGCCACCAGCAGCGGCACCCGGCGGAAGATCGTGGCCAGCTCCCGTTCGAACTGCTCCGGGTCGGCATACCCCGACGCCGGCACCTTCATCGGCGTGTCGGCCAGATCGGGACGGCCGGCGGCCACGTTGCCCGCGAGGCGCCGGACGATGTCGTGCAGGGCGGAGGTCATGCCCTCTCCCTAGCGCGCCAGGTAGCCGGCGTCGACCGCGAGCGCATGGCCGAGCGTGAACGACGACTCGTCCGAGCACAGCCACAGCGCAGCGTTCGCGATCTCGGTCACGGTGCCGAACCGGCCCAGCAGGCTCAGCCGGTTCGCCGTCTCGGCAGCGTCGCCGCTGCGCCGAGCGATCGCGTTGCGCAACATCGGCGTGTCGATCGCCCCCGGGCAGATGGCGTTGATCCGGATCCCGTGCCGGGCGTAGTCCATCGCCGCGGAACGGGTGAGGCCCAGCACCGCATGCTTCGACGCCGTGTAGCCGGACTGGTTGTGCTGCGGCCGGTACGAGTTCGTGGACGCGATGTTCACGATCGCCCCACCCGCCCCGGCCGCCACCATCGCCCGCAGCTCGTGCTTCATGCACAGGAACACCCCCCGCACGTTCACCGCCTGAAGTCGGTCGAACACGGCGTCGTCGAGCTCCGCGAGCGGCACCCCCTCACCCTCGATCGCCGCAGCGTTCACCGCGCAGTGCACCCCGCCGTAGGTGTCCACCGCCCGGGCCACCAACGCGGCGACGGCCGCGGCATCGCTCACGTCGGTGGGCACGAAGACCGCCTCGCCACCCGCGGCGGTGATCCGCTCCAGCGTCGCCGCACCGCCGGCGGCGTCGACATCCGCTGCCACCACACGCGCGCCTTCTGCCGCAAAGGCTTCGGCGATCGCCGCCCCCATGCCGCTCGCTGCGCCGGTGACCAGTGCGGTCCGGCCCGTGAATCGTGTTGCGCCCATCGTGAGACCTCGTTTCGTCCGTCGTGCGATGTCGGTTCGTGTGGTTCAAGCGGACGGCGAGCGGCGTGCATACGATGCCCGCCCGATGCCCAGAATCGTCGACCATCACGAGCGCCGCCGCGTCGTCGCAGAGTACGCCGCTCGACTGGTCTCCCAAGGCGGCCTCGACGCGGTAACGATGCGCGACGTGGCTGCGGTCGCCGGCACCTCCACGGCGATCGTGTCGCACTACTTCCGCGACAAGAACGAGCTGCTGCGATACACCTACACCGTCGCCGCCGACGCAGCCCGGGGCCGGATCGCCGCCGTGCTCGCCGCCGATCCGGGCAACGTGCGCGGCGCGTGCGAGAGCCTGCTGCCCATCGACGACGACCGTCGCCAGGAGTGGCGGATCTGGTTCGCGTTCTGGGGTCTGGCCGCGTCGGAGCCTTCGTTCGCCGAGGTCCACCGGGATCGCACCCGCTTCATGGTCGACACCCTCACCCGCGCCGTGCGCGCCGCCCGGCCCGAGATGCGGGCGAACCAGGCCCGGGAGATCGCCCGCGGGCTGCTCACCGTCGTCGTCGGCATCGCCAGCCAGGCCACGTTCGACCCGGCCGAGTGGACGCCGTCGCAGCAACGCCGGGCGATGACCGCGCAGATCGGCCTGCTGCTCCCCGAACGCTG
>JBILVB010000264.1:0-3179 GCA_044370695.1 Acidimicrobiales bacterium
GCGACCTTGTCGTCGATGACGAGGGTGTGCACCCCGAAGATCCCGAACGCCACGAAGGCGCCGGCCCCGCCGAGCACGGCGAGGATCACGGCAAGCACCAGGATTCGACGGGATCGGCGGGTCATGGACCGATGCTAGGACCCGACCGGTGGCTCCTCGACCAGGTAGCCGTCGGCGTCCCGGCGCTCGGGCCCGTTGACCCGCGCTCGGCCGTCGCCGAAGGGGGCGTCGCGTCGGTGGAGCGCCTCGCGCAGACCGTGCTCGCGCACGTTGTCACGGAACCGGCCGGCGGAGGCGACCTGGTGCCCACGGGCGTCGATCTCGCACGCGATGCGCTGCATCGTGCGGGCGCCCATCAGTTCGAGGCCGAGGTTGACGGCCCGCTTGTTGGCGGCGAGCAACTCGGCGTCGACCAGGGTCATGCGGGCGGCGAGGCCCTCGACTTCGGCCTCCAGCGCGTCGGCGGGCACCGCTTTGAGCACCAGGCCCAGTTGTTGGGCCTCGGTGCCCGTGATCGAGTCGCCCGTGAACATCAGCCGCTTCGTCCACTGGGGCCCGACGTGGTAGAGCCACATCTGGGTGGGAAGCACCCCCAGGTCGCGCCCGGGCGGGAACCCGAAGCGGGCGTCGTCGGCACAGATCACGATGTCGCACAACGTGATCAGGTCGGTTCCCCCGGCGAGGCACCAGCCGTGCACCTGTGCGACGACCGGCTTGTGCATGTCGAACAGGGCCATCCGCAACCGCTGGGCCCGCTCGAGCTGCCAGCTGTCGTCGTCGAAGCTCCGGGTGCCGCGGCGCTGCTTGGTCTGTTCGCCGGCGCCGTACCCGGCCGGCCGGGACAGGTCGTAGCCGGCGCAGAACGCCCGGCCGGCGCCTTTGAGGATCACGCAATGCACCGAGGTGTCGTCGTCGGCGTCCCACAGGGCGTCGTGCAACTCGCGCAGCATCGTCGGCGAGATGGCGTTCAGCTTCTCCGGCCGGTTCAGCGTGATGCGGGCCACGCCGCCGGCGGTCTCGTAGACGATGTGCTCGGTGGTCGGCATGCCGGCAGATTACGGCGAGCGCCGCGACCCGCCGTAGCCCCTCGCCGGTACGGTGCCGGTCGTGGCACCTGACCCTGCGGACGCGCTGCGCTGGGAGGCTCCGGGCCCGGGCGCGTGGGCGCTCGACCGCTCCCACGTGAACCGGCCGGCGACGCCGATCAACCAGCACGTCCAGTCGATCGGCACCGCTCGAGGGACGCGCCGGGTGTTCGCCGAACTCGGCGCACCCGTCGACGCGCTCGACTTCCGATTCGTCAACGGTCTCGTCTACTCCCGGGTGCGGCCCTTGATCCGGCCAGACAACCCGAGCGCGACGCTCCCACCGTTGCCGCTGCTGCGCCTCGCGGTGCGTGTGCACCCCGTGATGCGGCAGCGCCGCCGCACCGCCGAGCGCACGTTCGCCGAGCGACCGTGGCGCGCGGTGATCGCCGAATGGCACGCCCCCGGCGGCCGGCGCGATCGGCTCGAGGCGATGAACCTCGCCCTGCAGGACGTGCCGCTCGCCGAACTCGACGACGCAGCGCTCCTCGCCCATGCCGCACGGACCGTGGCGCATGCCGTCGAGCAGTTCGAGGTGCACTTCTGGCTGCACGGCTACGACCTCGGCCCGATCGGCTTCCTGCTGTGGAGCGCGCAGCGGTGGGGCATCCCCCCGGCGGAGGTGGTCCCGCTGCTCGAAGGGGCGTCGCCGTCGACGTCGTCGGCCGAGCGGACGCTGCGGCGGATCCGCGAGGCGGTCGACACCGCCGGGGTCACCCCGGGCTCCCTGGAGCAGCTGCGGGCCGTGTCGCCGGCCGTGGACGCCGACGTGTCGGCCTTCTTGCGCGTCCGGGGCCGGTTGGTGTTCTCCCGCTACGACATCGACGGCCTGACGCTCGCCGAGGCGCCCGAGATGGTGCTGGCGACGATCATGGCGGCGCGCGACGACGCCGGGCGCGCTGCGGCGGCCGTGGAGGCCTTGGCGGTGCGCACCGCCGCGGTGCGGTCCCGCGTGCCGGCGGCCGAGCGCGACGAGTTCGATCGCGCGCTCGCCGAAGCGCGCGCCGCGATGGACCTGCGCGACGACAACGGCCCGAACACCCTCGAGTGGCCACTCGGTCTGATCCGGATGGCGCTGTTGGAGCTCGGCCGGCGCGTGGTCGCCGCAGGCCTCGCCGAGCAGGCCGAGCACGCGCTCGAACTCGCGCCCGGCGAACTGCCGGACGCGCTCGATCCGCATCGCTCACCGGGCGCAGCCGAGTTGGCCGGGCGCCAGCGGTGGCGCCGCACGGTCGACGTGGACGGCGCGCCGCGCCTGCTCGGCGGCCCCGAAGCGGCACCGCCGCTGACGGTGCTGCCCGACGCGCTCGCGCGCGTCGCCGGCATGATCCAGATGGTGATCGCCGAAGCCGGCATCGACGGCGAGGTCCGCACGAGCGGCCTGCGCGGCTTCGGCGTCGGATCGGCGACCTACCGCGGCACGGCGCGCCTGGCCGACAGCCCGGAGGCGGCCCTGTCGATCCTCGAGCCCGGCGACGTGCTGGTGGTGCCGTGCACCACCCCGGCGTTCAACCTCGTGCTGAGCCTGGCCGGAGCCGTCGTCACCGCCGAGGGCGGGTCGTTGAGTCATGCCGCGGTGCTGGCCCGTGAGCTCGGCATCCCTGCCGTCGTCGGCGTTCCCCGGGCGTTGCACGACATCCCCGACGGTGCGACCGTCGAGGTCGACCCGGTCGCCGGGGAGGTGCGGGTGGTGACCGCGACCGGCTGAGCGGGTGCCGCAGTAGGGTCCGGCCATGTCCCTGGGGTTGGACCGAGAGGTCGCATCGGTGATGGGTCCGCTGCTCGAAGCGATGGCCTCGGTGACCCCGCCACCGGTGGGCGATTGGCGGACGCGCCGGGCCAACGTCGATCGCACGTTCGCGATGACGGCACCGGCCGAGCCGCTGCCGGGCGTGACGGCGACCGAACTCGCGGCCCCGGCGCCGGACGGCCACTCGATCCCGATGCGCCTGTACCGCAGGGACGGCGAGCAGCCCGGTTCGCTCGTGGTGTACCTCCACGGCGGTGGCATGTTCCTGTGCAGCATCGACACCCACGACCCGATCTGCCGCCGGCTCGCCGCCGACTCGGGCGTGCCGGTGCTGTCGATCGACT
>JBILVB010000022.1:0-36253 GCA_044370695.1 Acidimicrobiales bacterium
GAGCAGCCCGGTTCGCTCGTGGTGTACCTCCACGGCGGTGGCATGTTCCTGTGCAGCATCGACACCCACGACCCGATCTGCCGCCGGCTCGCCGCCGACTCGGGCGTGCCGGTGCTGTCGATCGACTTCCGGTTCGCGCCCGAGCACCCGTATCCGGCCTCGGTGGAGGATTGCTACGCCGCGCTGTCGTGGGCGGTGGCCCACGCCGCCGAGCTGGGCGTCGACCCGGCCCGGGTGGCGATCATGGGGGATTCGGCCGGGGGTGGCATGGCCGCCGGAGTTGCGCTGATGGCCCGCGATCGGGGCGGCCCGGCGCTGGCCGCCCAGGTGCTCGTCTACCCGATGCTCGACGACCGCACCACCTCGGCCCCGCCGGCGATCGAAGCGATGCTGTCGTGGGCGGTCGGCGACAACGTCACGGGCTGGGGGTGCCTGCTCGGCGACGCTGCCGGCGGCCCGGACGTGCCGGCGTACGCAGCGCCGGCCCGGGCGACCGACCTGCGCGGCCTGCCCCGCACGTTCATCGACGTCGGCCAGCTCGACCTGTTCTGCGCCGAGGACCTCGCCTACGCCGCCCGGCTCGACGCCGCCGGGGTGCCGGTCGAGTTCCACCTCTACCCGGGCTGCCCGCACGCGTTCGAGGTGTTCGCCCCAGCGGCGACGGTGTCGCAGCAGGCGCTCGCCAACCGGGTCCGGTTCCTCCGGTCGTTGTAGGCGCAACGACACCCGGGTGGGCGCGTGCGTTCGGACCCGCTCAGCCGTCGGCGAGGTGGACGAACAGGCAGGTGCGCGGCTCGCCGCCGACGTTGCGGCTGATGTGGCCTTCGCCCGTGGTGTCGTCGGCGAGCAGGATCGACCCCGGCCCGAGGAGGCGCCGCTCACCGCTGCCGACCTCGATCTCCACCGAACCGGTGAGGTTCACCACGAGCTGGCGGCGCGGCGCCCGGTGGAAGCCGAGGTGGTAATCGCCGTCGACCTCCCGGAACTGCACCCCGCTGGCGCCCCAGGCGCGCGAGATCCGTCCGATGGCGCCGAGGTCGTCGAGCTCGACGGCGAGGTCCTCGAAGTGCGAGCGGCCGTCGGCACCGGTGTAGATGCGCACGATCTGCATGCCCGGGGACGGTACCCGCCCCGGGCGACGAGCGATCGCCGAGGGATCGGATCAGCGTTGAGCCCGAGAAGGGAATCGAACCCTTGACCTACGCATTACGAGTGCGTTGCTCTGCCGACTGAGCTACCCGGGCGGCCCCGGAAGCCTAGTGCGAGCCGGCGGCGCGCGCCTGGTCGCTGCGCTCGGCCATCACCGTGCCGTCGAGGTAATAGCGGCGGTGCCAGATCCCGGTCGGGTCCTCACCGGCGACGGGCATCCGCCACGTCGCTGCTCGAACCCCGTCACCCGACAGCGGGACGCCGATGAGCGCCCGGGGCTGGTCGATCGTCGAATCCACGTAGGCATCGGCGGACGCCTCGGGGACGTACCGCTTCGCGATGCGCCGGTACAGGTCGCGCCAGGCGTCGTCGTCGCCCACGTCGTGGACGATGCGGGCCTCGGCCTGCACGGTGAGCTTCCGGTACGGCAGGGCGTCTTCGTCGACCGACAGGCCGATGCGGGGATCACGGCGCAGGTTGGCGAGGAACACCGCAGGGCCGCGCGGCGTGAACAGCAGCTCGTCGCCCTCGACGATGAACCACGTGGGCACCACCCGGGGGTAGCCGTCGGCGTCGACGGTGCCGAGACGCACGAGATGACCGGGTTCGGCCAGGAACGCAGCGAGTTCGTCGGGCTGGAGGCGCGGCATGGTGGCGACCCTACGGCAGGGCGGGTAGCCGCAGGAGCAGCGACTGCAACAGGAGCGTCTCGTTCACGTTCCGGTCGAGGAAGCGGATCGCTTCGCCGATCGCGGCCACGGCGGCGAGGCGTTCGGCGACGGCGGCGGTCCGGGTGTCGCCGTGCGCCGCGCCGAGGGTGTCCCGGTACGACCCGGCGAGCGCGGACAGCCCGGCGCGCAGTTCGTCGGTGCGGGCCCGGCGCAGCTGGCGCTTGTGTTCGTCCTCCAGCGCCTTGCGGGCCGAGCCGCGTTGGCCGACGCGCGCCATGCGCTCCTGGAGCTCGGCGATCTCGGCGGCCTGCTGCGCCCGCAGCGGCGCAAGCGACGCCTCGACCAGCCCGAGGAGTTCGTCGACGATCGCGGCCACGGTCGCCCCGGTGCCGTCGAGCCGGTGGGCCAGCCCGGCGAACGCGGCCCGGCGCACCGAGGCCTGCGGATCGGCGGCGAGGAGCCGGGCGGTGGCGAGGCTGCCGCCGGCCAGGCGGGCGGCGGCGAGCGCCGGCTCGGGGGCGACGCCGTCGGTCTCGAGCACGAGCGCGATCGCGGTCGGGTCGAGCCCGTGGAACTCCACCCGCACGCAGCGCGACGCGATGGTCGCCAACTGTGGGGGAACGTCGTCGGCGAGCACCAGGAACACGGTCGACGACGCCGGCTCCTCGATGGTCTTCAGCAGGCGGACCGCGGCCTCGGGTCGCAGCAGGTGGAACTCGTGGAGCACGAGCACCTTGCGCGCGCCCTCGACCGGGGCGAGCGCCGCCCGGTGGACGATGTCGCCGGCTTGTTCGGCCGAGATCGCCGCACCGCTGCGCTCCACCTCGCGCAGGTCGGGGTGGTTGCCGGCGAGTGCGAGGCGGCAATCCCGGCAGTCGGCGCACCCGCCGCGGCGGCACAACAGGGCCGCGGCGAACGCCCGGGCCGCTTGCTCCTTGCCGGTGCCGGCCGGGCCGACGAACAGGTAGGCATGCACCGGCTGGCGGGCCGCCGCGGCGAGGAACTCGACGGCATGGCGCTGCCCGGGCACGCCGGCCCACAGCGCCGGGTTGCTCACGCCGACCACCGGGCCTCGACCGCGGCCGCCACCGCCTCGACCACCGCCTCGACCGGGCCGCTCGCGTCGACGACGACCCAGCGCTCGGGGTCGGCGGCCGCGAGCGCCGCGAACCCGGCCTTCACCCGGGCGTGGAAGCCGGCGTCCTCGGCCTCCAATCGGTCGAGTGCGGCCCGCCGGGCCGCCCGGCGCGTTGCGAGTACGTCGTCGGGCGCGTCGAGCAGGACCGCCAGGTCCGGCCAGCGCCCGGCGATCGCCCAGTCGTTGACCCGGCGCACCTCCTCGAGCGGCAGGCCCCGCCCGTACGCCTGGTAGGCGAGCGAGGAGTACACCGTGCGGTCGGACACCACGTCGCGCCCGGCGGCCAGCGCCGGCTCGATCACCTCGGTCACCAGTTGGGCGCGGGACGCGGCCATCAACAGGGCCTCGGTGCGGGGGGCCATGGCCGGGTGCGCCGGATCGAGCACGACGGCCCGGATCGCCTCCGCGGCCGGGGTGCCCCCCGGTTCGCGCGTGGCGAGCGCGCCCCAACGGCGGGCCAGCGCGGCGGCCACGGTGGACTTCCCGCACCCTTCCGGCCCCTCGAGGGCGACGTAGCGACCGCGGCGACCCATGGAGTCGGGACGCTACCGGGCCGCGGAGCTGGCAGGGTTGGTGTGTGCGCCAACCACCCGTCGACTACCTCGCCCGTACCCGGGCGCTCTACGACAGCCTCGGGTACACCCCGTACCGCTGGCATCACAGCGACGACGACCCGGTGCTGGCCGATCTCGCCAAGCCGTTGGCCGAGAGCAGGATCGCGCTGGTGTCGTCCGGCGGGGTCTACCGGCGGGGCCAGGTCGCGTTCCACCACGCCGACGACGTGTCGTTCCGGGTGATCCCCACCGACACCGAAACGGGTGCGCTGCGCGCCACCCATTTCGCTTACGACCTCACCGACGCCCGGCGCGACCCGAACGTGGTGTTCCCGCTCGACACGCTGCGCCAGCTCGCAGTGGACGGGGTGATCGGCGGGCTCGGCCCGCGCGCCTACACGTTCATGGGGGGCATCTACTCGACCCGGCGGGTGCGCGAGGTGCTCGTGCCGCCGCTCGTGGAGCGGATCGTGGCCGATCACGTCGATCTCGCCCTGCTGGTGCCGGTCTGACCCGTCTGCCACCAGACCGTGGGTCTGGTCGCACGAGCCCTCGAGGCTGCCGGTGTCCCGACGGTGTCGCTCACCTCGGCCTGGTCGATCACGGCCGCGGTCCGCCCGCCGCGCGCCGCCTACGTCGATTACCCGTTGGGGCACACGGCCGGCAAGCCGCTCGACCCGGCCGACCAACGAGCCGTCGTGCTCGGTGCGCTCGGCACGCTCGACGCCGCCGAGGCAGGACGGATCATCGATCTGGGTCGCACCTGGTCGCCCGACGACGCGTGGAAGGACCGGGTCATGCGGCCCGGCGGCAGCCCGGGTGACGGCGACGGGGGCGACAGCCGCTCCGAGCGGCGGCGCGAGCCGGTGTGGCAGCACGACGAGGACCGCCTCGCCGCCGAGGCCCGCCACGCCTCCGGTCCGTGCGGGGAGTGCGTCGGCGCCGAGTAGCGGCGCGCTCGGCCGTCTCAGGCGGTCTCGGCGATGACGTCGAGCGCAAGGCGGGCCATGGCCAGGAAGCCCTGCTCGCGTTCCTGCGACGAGGCGGCCTCGTGGTGGACCAGATGGTCCGAGACCGTGGCGATGCACAGCGCCCGAGCACCTTCGGCCGCTGCGATCGTGTAGAGCGCTGCGCACTCCATCTCGACGGCCAGGGTGCCGTGACGCGCGAGCTTCCACATGGTCGCCTCGTCGTCGTCGTAGAACGCGTCGGACGTGAGCACCGGCCCGGCGTGCAGGCGCAGGCCGGCCGCCGTGCCCAGCCGCATCGCGGCGACCAGCAGCCCGACGTCGGCGGCCGGCGCGAAGTCGACCCCGGGGAAGCGCTGCCGGTTCATCGCCGAGTTCGTGTGGGCGGCCGAGGCCACCACCACGTCGCGCAGCGCCACCTCCTCCCGGATCGCCCCGCACGAGCCGACCCGGATCGCCGTGCGCACGCCGTGGAAGCGGAGCAGCTCCGTGGCGTAGATCGACAGTGACGGCATCCCCATCCCGGTGCCCTGCACCGACACCGCACGGCCCCGGTAGGTGCCGGTGAACCCGAGCATGTTGCGGACCCGGTTCACGCATCGGGCGCCGTCGAGCAGTTCCTCGGCGATCACCTGGGCGCGCAGCGGGTCGCCGGGCAGCAGCACTGCGTCGGCGTAGTCGCCCGCCGCAGCGGACAGGTGGGGGGTGGGCACGGCCATCGGCGGAGCGTAGGGCTCGGGGGCGGTGTCGCCGGCGGCCGAGCGCCGGTCAGTCCACCGGGAGGCCGCGCCGTTCCAGCACCGGTCCGAGCAGGTCGACGAAGTTGTCGAAGAAGAACCGGTCGCGAGCGCGGGTCGACACCTTCTCGAGGCTGCGGTCGAAGCGGCCCAACGGGTTCCGGCCGCCCTCGACGTGGGGGTAGTCGGAGGAGAACAGGCAGGACTCCTCGCCCACCTGCTCGATGATCCACCCGGCGTCCTCGTGCGGGTACGGGGTGATCCGGATCTGGCGCCGGCAGTACTCCGACGGCGTGAGGTCCATCGCCTGCAGCCGTTCCTCGTTCTTGCGGAACGCCGTGAAGCACGACTCGAGCATCTGCAGGAAGCCCGGATACCAGGCTGCACCCAGCTCGATGACGCCGATCTTCAACTGCGGGAACCGCCGCAGCACGCCGTCGAGCACCAGCACCCCGAGGGTCTGCATCACCGGGAACGGGATCGCGAGGTAGTCGACCGAGCGGAAGTTGCCGTCACCGCCGTGGAAGTCGGGCACCGGCGGCAAGCCGTTCACGAAGTAGTCGGGGTTGATGAGCTGCCCGCCGCCGCCCACGTGGAGTACGACGGGCACCCCGGCCTCCTGGCACTGCGCCCACAACCGGTCGAGGCCGAGGTGGCTCGGCGAGTGCCCGGGCGGGCAGGTGTGCGGGATCATGATCGCGGCGGCGCCGGCCTCGATGGCCTCGCGGGCGAGCGCGGCGGTCCGGTCGAAATCGACCAGCGGCGTGTAGCAGACCGGCAGCGAACGCACGTCGGTCGAGCAGAACTCGAGCATGGCCCGGTTGTGGGCCCGGGCGATGCCGTAGGCGACGTCGAGATCACCGGAGTGCTCGGCGATGACGAGGTCCTTGGAGGCGAACGTGTTGAACACCAACTGGCTCGCGAAGCCCAGCGCGTCGAGCGCTGCGCTGCGGTGCTCGGCGAGGAACGACCCGACGGCTCTCCAGTTCTTGCGGCCCATCAGATCGTCGAGCGCATGTGCGACACCGGCGTCGGTCGCGAACGAGGCCCGCAACTCCTCGATGTGGTGCTGCTCGCCCGGCGACAGCGTGTCGAGTTCTCCCTCGGGAAGCCGGTCGCGCACGTCGGGGTCGGCGTAGGAGCGGATCCAGCCCGGCGTCTCCATCACGTGGGCGTCGGCGTCGTGGATCCGCCGGCCCGCGGCGTAGGACCTCGGTGTGAGGTGGTCGGCTTCGATCGTCGCCATCGTTCCCCTCTCGGACGCTCGGACGTCACGAACCGTAATCGTCGCCGGTGCCGCCGGAGACGGGCCGAGCGCTGTGGCTCAGCGTCCGAGCACCCAGGAGAACACGAGGAAGGGGCCGCTCGGACCGGACCCTTCCCCGTAGGAGACGGTGCCGGTCCAGGCCCCCATGGTGACGTCGAGGCGTTCGGTGAGGTTGCTGATCGGCGACGGTCCGAGCGTGAACCCCGCAGCGGTGACCGCCGCGCCGGTGAACAGCGCCTTCACGGTGGCCTCGGCCGACGCCGGGAACTCCCAGGTCACGCTGACGTAGCCGCCCTTGCCGGGTGCCGCGCTCGACAGGCCGCCGACCAGACCGGTCGCCTCGTAGACCTCGACGAGGGTGCCGCCGGCCGGCGCAGGCAGCGAGGCCAGCCAGGCCGGCGGGGTGATGCCGGTCGCCGCCGTCTCCAAGGTGGCCTGGACCGGCGGGCGGCCCGACGCCGGCGCACCGCCGTCGTGAACGTAGGAGAGCCGGTCGGTGCCGCTCGTCAGCAGCGCCGTGGACAGGCGGCCCGAGGTGGCGAACGAGGCGCTCTTCCAACCGCCCGGGCCGGCCGCAGCGAAGGCCTTCAGCTCGTCGGCGGTCGCGGTCGTCTGGAGCCCGATGTGGTCGCTGCGCCGGAACGTGTCGTCACGCTTCCAGACGCGACGGGCGGCGCCCGCAGTCGTCGCGTTCGGTAGGACGGGAAGGGCAGCGGGGAACGTAAGCGCCGGTGCGGTGGCCGCGACGGTGAACGGCTTGCCGGCCACGGCGGCGAGGGCCGCCATCGTGGGTTCGACCGCAGCGGCGAATGTCGGCCCGGCGGGTGTCGCCGGCTTCGTGGTCGTCGTGGCTGCGGCCGCGGTGGTGGTGGCCGCAGCGGTGGTGGCCGCGGCGGCGGTGGTGGCTGCGGCGGTGGTGGCTGCGGCGGTGGTGGCTGCGGCGGTGGTGGCCGCCGTCGTGGCCGGTGCGGAGGAGTCGCCGCCGCCGCACGCGGCGAGCAGGGCGGAGGTCAGGGCGATCAGCGTCACGGATCGGCTGCGGCGCATGTGGTCCTCAAGTGGTCGGGGAGGGAGAAGGTACCCGTACGGCGAAGGCCAGTGCCACGAGCACGACCGCCATGCCGACCGCCTGCACGGCGGTGACCGACTCGTCGAGCACGACCGCCGCCGTAGCCGTGGAGATCACCGGGATGGAGAGGCTCATCGTGGACGAGGCCCACAGCGGCACGTGTGGGATCGACCAGCTCATGAGGAAGTGCCCGCCGATGCCGGCGACGACGGCGAGCAGCACGATCCAGCCCCACGAGTCCCACGCCGGCCAGGACACGTCCTGCCCGGCGATCAGCGCTGCGGGCCACGCCAGGCCGGAGGCCACGATCGCAGTGACGGTCGAGTACTCGACGGCGCCGAGGCGGCCGCGCACCCGGCGAGACACGATGAAATAGCCCGTCCAGGCGAACAGGGTGAGCACGGCGAGCAGGTCGCCAGCCGGGCTCCAGTCCGGCAGGCCGCTCGCGCCGAACACCACCGTCGCCGTGCCGACGATGCCGACCGCCGCCCAGCCCACGGCCCCTCGGGCCACGCGTTCGCGCAGGAACGGACCGAGCACGATGACGAGGGCCGGTTGGAGCGCCCCGATCACCGTGGCGTTGGCGACGGTGGTCAGCTTCACCGCCGTGAAGAACAGCACGAGGTCGCAACCGAGGAACAGCCCGCCCGGGAAACCGATGCGGAACGCCGACCAGGTCAGGCGGCCACCGGTGGCGTAGAGGATCGCGACGAGCACGATCGCCCCGACGCTGGTCCGGTAGGCGGCCAGGGCCATGCCGCCCATGTCGACGCTCTTGGCGACCACCCCGGTGACTCCCCAGGCCAGCATGGCCAGGGAGAGCGCCCCGAGGGCGGCCGGTCGTGACGGAGTTGCCGTCGCCGACATCGTGACCCCCACGGCCGCAGTCTCCTCCGGGTAGGGGTGGGTCGCCAACCTGGTCAGCGCAGCAGGAGCCGGCCGCTGCCGCTGACCGTCGCGCCGATCACGGCGGCGTCGTGCCCGCCGGCGCGCAGGTCCGCCACGGCGTCGTCGGCCCGTTCGGGGGCGACACCGAATACCAGGCCGCCGGAGGTCTGGGCGTCGGCGAGCAGCAGCACCGTCACCGGGTCGTGGCTTCCGACGTCGAGCCGGGGGCTCACCCAGTCGAGGTTGCGGCGGCTGCCGCCGGGCACGATCCCGGACTCGGCGAGCGCCCGCACCCCGGGCAGCAGTGGCACGGCGGCCGGGTCGAGGACGGCATCGATGCCGGACTCGCCGGCCGCACGTCCGAGATGACCGAGCAGGCCGAACCCGGTGACGTCGGTGGCGCCGGTGGCGCCAGCCCCCAGGGCGACCACCGATGCCCGGGCGTTCAGGCGGGTCATCGAAGCGACGGCTGCCTCGACGAGGGCCGGAGGCGCTTCACCCCGCTTGAGCGCCGTCGTCGCGATCCCGATGCCGAGGGGTTTGGTGAGCACCAGCACCTGACCGGGGCGGAAACCGGCGTTGGTGAGCAACCGGTCCGGGTGCGCTTCGCCGACGACGGCGAGTCCGAACGTCGGCTCGGGCCCGTCGATGGTGTGGCCGCCGGCGATCACGAACCCGGCCTCCTCGGCGATGGACGCGGCGCCTTCGACCACGTCGCCGAGCAGTTCGGTGGGTAGGACCGCGACGGGCCAGGCGACCACGTCGAGGGCGAACAGCGGCCGGCCACCCATGGCGTAGACGTCGCTCACGCTGTTGGCCGCCGCCACCCGGCCCCAGGTGCGCGCGTCGTCCACCACCGGGGTGATGACGTCCACGGTGGCCACGAGGGCGCGTTCGGCATCGAGCCGCCAGACGGCGGCGTCGTCACCGGTGGAGGCGTCGACGAGCAGGCGGTCGTCGACCCGGGGCTTCAGGCGGCGCAACACGTGCGCCAACTCGCCGGGGGCGAGCTTGCAGGCTCAACCCGCCCCGTGGGCCAACTCGGTGAGTCTCGTGGTCAATGGGATCACCCCCCCTCGGCGTGTCGCTCGCAGGCGCGGCCGGGCCACCGTACCGGGCCCGCCGTAGCCTCTCGTCGATGCGCCTCGCACGCCCCCGACGCACGCTCACCCGGTCCGTCGGGCTGGTCGTCGGTCTGGTCGTCGGTCTGGTCGTCGGGACCGTCGGCGCCCTCGTCGCGGCCGCCGGCCCGGCTGCCGCGCACGCCACGCTGGTGTCGACCGCCCCGGTGCGCGACCAGGTCGTCGTGTCGGCCCCGACGGTGGTGGTGCTGCGGTTCGACGAGCCGGTGACGGCCGGGCTCGGCGGGGTTCGGGTGATCGGCCCGACCGGCGAGCGGGCCGATCAGGGTGCGCTGTCGTCCGCCGACGGGGGCCGGGTGCTGCGCCGGCCGGTCGCCGCCACCCGGCGCGGGACCTACACGGTGGCCTGGCGGGCGCTGTCCGCCGACGGCCACACGGTGGAGGGCTCGTTCACGTTCCACGTCGGGGAGCGCACCGGCGCGGCGGCCGTGCCACAGGGCAGCGAGTTCGGCGTCGAGCCGGCCGGCTGGCTCGGTCGCTGGGTGGGCTCGATCGGTGCGCTCGTCACGCTCGGGGTACTCGCACTCGGTCTGCTCGCCCGGTCGGCTCGGTCTCGGCTCGCCGGCCTCGCCGCCCTGGGCGGTGCGGCCGTGGGTGTCGGCGCGCTGGTCGAGCTGGTCGCCCACACCGCCGAGGCGGCCGGGGTGGGGTTGTTCGACACCGGTGCACTGCTCGGCCGGGCGGTGCTCGACGAGCGCACCGGCGCGCTCGTCGCGGCCCGCGGGCTCGGCGGTGTCCTCGTCGCGCTGTCGTGGACCTGGCGGCGGGCGCAGGAGTCGTGGTTGGGGGCCATCGCCTGCGGTGCGGCGGTCGTCGTCGGTGCGGCGGCGCTCGACGGTCACGCGTGGTCGAGCGAGCAGCGTTGGGTCGCCGTGGCGGGCCAGGTCGTCCACCTCGGTGCGGCGGGCGCGTGGGCGGGGGGCCTGGCCTCGCTCCTGGTGCTGCTGCGCGCCGGGTCGGCGCCCGTGCGAGCGTTCTCGGCGTTGGCGCTCGGATGTGCCGGGGCCACGGTCGTCACCGGCGTCGTGTCGGCCATCGGGCAGCTGTCGTCCCTCGACGACCTCTGGTCGAGCCGGTACGGGCGTCTCGTGGTGGCCAAGACGCTGTCGTTCGGCGTGCTCGTCGGGCTCGGCTGGTGGAACCGGGCGCGGATCGTGCCGGCCATCGGTGCAGCCGTCGATGCCGCCCGCGCCGTGACGGCGCGCCGGCTCGGGCGTACCGTGCGCGTGGAGTTGGGTGTCGTTCTGGTCGTCCTCGGCGTGACCGCTGCGCTGGTCGCGACGACGCCGGCCCGATCGGTCGTCGGGGCCTTCACGGGCTCGAAGGTGGACGGCGGGATCGTGCTCACGCTGTCGGTCGACCCTGCCCGCCCCGGGGCGAACGAGATCCACGGCACCTTCCAAGCGCTGTCGGGCGCGATCGGTGATGCCCGGGTCGACGCGGTCGAGGTCCAGGTCGCCCGTGCGGACATCCCGGCACGGGTGGTCCCGGTCGAACTCGTGACGGCCGACCACTTCGTGGCTCGGTCGGTCGATCTCACCGCGGGCCGCTGGACCGTTACCGTGACCGCCGTGCGGCGCGGTATCCCGACCATCACGAGTTTCGACGTGCGCATCCCATGAGCGCACCGACCGTGCGGGTGGCGCGCCTCGGGCCAGCGCTCGTCGCACTGGGTGCGCTCGCCGGGGTAGGAGCCGCACCGGCGCACGCCCATGGGGGAACGGCGATCGTCAGCGTGGAGCAGGCGGCCCCCGGTCCGAACGGGGTCGAGGTTCGGGTTCGGGTGAACTGGTCCGACGATGGCCATGCGGCGACGGACGCGACGGTCACCGGCCTGCTGGTGGGTCGGGACGGGGCCGGATCGACGCCGGTCCTGCTCCGGGCGACGGACGATCAGGGTCGCTACGCCGGAGTGCTCCCGGCGGCCCCGGGCACCTGGACGCTGCGGGTGACCGTGGTCCGGCCCCCGGGCGTGGTCGAACAACCCGTCGAGGTGCCGCCGCCGGGAACGACGGTCGCTGCTGGCGTCACGACGGCTGCGGTCACGGCGCCAGCCGCGCCGGCGCCGGTCACGACGGCGCCAGCTGCGCCGGCGCCGGTCACGACAACGCCAGCCGCGCCGGTCACGACGGCGCCGGGACGGATCGCTCGGCGGTCCGGGGTGCGCTGGGGGCTCGTGTTGTCGATCGGTGTACCGACGGCCGTCGCGCTGGGCGGGGCAGTCGTGGTGATGGTCGGCCGGCGCCGCAACCGCATTGCGTGATCAGCCGTCCGCCGGCGGCCGTGCCACCTGGACCAACGTCGCTTCGCCCCCGGCGACGAGGGCGCCGCGGCCGGGCGCGTCGGGCCGCAACGGGGCGCTGCGCCAGGGCGGAACGCCGAGCGCGTCGGTCTCGAGGCGGTCCAGCGGCCCGAGCACCAGCCCGTGACGGTGCCGGCGCAGGTCGGTGATCCAGTGGCCGTACCCGCTGCGCAGCAGCTCCGGTCGAGCAGCAGCCAGGACGGTTGCACCGTCGAGGCCCGGGGGCAGATCGGCGACGTGCTCGGCGTCGTCGACCACGAGGACCAGCGGTCCGTCGACGGCCGGGGTCGGGGGTTCGTCGCCGACCGCTCCCAGGATCCGCACGTCGGCACCGACCGCGCGCAGGCCTGCGGCCAGCACCCCGAGCGCGGCAGTCCGACCGGAGCGACGGGGTCCGGTCACGACGAACGGCTCGCCGGGCCGGAGCTCGACGGCGATCGGTCGTAGGTCGTCGCCGAGACCGAGCGGGACCGTCCATCGTCCCGCCCGCCACGTCGGTGGGCCGAGAGCGTCGAGTCCCACCGAGGGGGCCAGCACCGGGATCGGCGGGGTCGAGGTGACGGCGAGCCCGGGGGGACCGATGGCGACGTGCCGTTCGAGGCCGTCACGCGCACCGATCGCCCGTCCCGGCAGGCAGGCTCGCCTGGTCGAACCCTCGGGCGCGCCGAGCGTCCAGGTGTCGGCGACCAGCGCATGCCACGCAGGGGGGATCGCTGCGGAACGGTCGGCCCCGAGCACGACGGCGGTCCCGACCTCGGGTCCGGTCCGCAGCAGGATCTCCAGCGCGACGAGGACGGCTGCACCGGCCGGGTCCTCGAAGCCGGCTCGCAGGGCGGCGACGTCGTCGATCGCCACGACCGTGGGTACGGCGGGTCGGGGCCCGGGTCGCGCCGCCCGGCGGGCCAGACCGACCAGGAGGCGCTCGACCCGCTCCCGATCGCTCGGATGCACGACGCGCACGGCGGGATCGTGGGGGTCGACGGCCCGGCCGATCCGGTAGCGATGACAGGCCCCGGCCTCGGCTGCTGCGGCGAGCGCAGCGGCGAGCGCCGTGCGCACGCCGCTGCCCCGAGGGCCGACGACGGCGAACGAGCCGTCGGCCGGCGACCAGCGGGCGGGTCGCTGGTCGAGGCGGTCCGGATCGTCGATCAGGCCGACCGAACCGAGGGGGAGCCGATGGCGCTCGAGCCGTTCCGGGAGAGGGTCGACCCATGGTCGGGCGGGCGCTGCGCTGCCGACGTGGCGCACCGCCAGGTCGGCGACCAGCACGTCGGGTTGCCGGGAGGCGGCGACCTGGACCGTTTCGAGCGGCCCGCCGCTGCGGCGCACCACCGCCTGGCCGGCCCGGCGGAAGCGGGCCGGGGTTGCGTCGCCGACCACCCCGCGCGCCTCGGCCTCGTCGGCCACGCGGAGCGCGATCGTGGTGGTCACGTTGGCCCGCACCGCCGGATCGACCACCCCGGCGGGGCGCTGGGTCGCGAGCACGAGGTGGATGCCGAGGGACCGGCCCCGCTGGGCGACCTCGACCAGCGCGGCACTCGATCCGCCGAGGTCGCCGACGAGGGCAGCGAGTTCGTCGACGACGACGACGAGACGGGCGAACGGCGTGGTGAGCTCCCGCCGATCGCTCACGCCGGCGTCGCGCAACACCTGCTCGCGACGTCGGAGTTCGGCCCGCAGGCACCGCAGGACGCGCCCGGCGAGGTCGCCGTCGAGATCGGTCACCACCCCGGTGACGTGAGGTAGCGGGCGGCACGCGTCGAACGTGGCGCCGCCCTTGAAGTCGACCAGCAGGAACGAGAGGTCCTCGGGCGGCCGGGTCTCGGCGGCGGCGAGCACCAGGGAACGCAAGGCCTCGCTCTTGCCGGAACCGGTGGTGCCGGCCACCAGCAGATGGGGTCCGTCGGCGACCAGGTCGACCACGAACGGTCCGGTCGAGGTCATGCCCAGCACGACGGGCAAGGCGTCGGGATCTGCGGTGTCGGCGTGGTCGCCGTCGAGCAGGTCCTCGAGCACGACGGTGGCGGGCATCCCGGCGTCGGCCCGATCCGGGTCCGACCACCTCGCCAGTGCCCGGGCGAGCCGGTCGGCGACGTCGACGTCGCAGCCGATCACCCCGGTGCCGGTCGCGTCGATGCTCGTGTCGCATCCGCCCGGGACGACCGCGGGGTCCGGGACGACGACGATCACGGCGGCGTCGTCGCGCAGCGGGCCGGTGGGGCCGTCGACCAGCACCACGTCGAGCCCGTCGCCGGGCGGGAGCCACTCGGTCCAGGCCCAGTCGCCGGCGTGCTCGGGGGTGGCCGCCACGACCAGGCGCAGCGTGCTCGGTCGGTGCAGCGCGACGAGGGTGAGGACGAACGCCCGGGCCACGGGGAGGGCGTCGGCCCGGGGGCCGACGATCCCGATGACGATGCCCCGGCGGAGCGTGACCGTCGCCGGCACGTCGTCGCGCCAGGCGCCTGCGCTCGGTATGGCCGGTCCCTGACCGGCCACGGTCGGGCTGAGGAGCTCGCTGCGCCGGGCGAACGCGACGGTGCCCCAGTCCGGATCGTCCCGCCGGCGCGGCCACGGACCCGTCGTGGACCGGGCCGCCTCGAGGAGTCGGTCGAGGTCGGGGTGACGCCGGTGTTCACGCGCCACGACGGCGTCGAGATGCTCGTCGACGGCCCGCAGGAAGCTCGCCGTGGCGGCGCGCCGCTCGTCGGCGACCCGGCGCCGCGCCCGCCGGTGCCGCAGCCGCTCGATCCCGTGGCTCGTGGCGGCGCCGACGGCGCCGAGCAACCCGCCGAGCGCGAGCAGTACCTGCCCGGTGATCGACGCGAGGCCGAAGGATCCCGCAGCGACGATCGCCGTCGTCGCGAGCGCCGTCGCGGCCGGAGGACCGGGGGGGTCGGGTACCGGCTCGGGGACGGCGACGGGTTCCGGGACGGCCGGCAGCAGGTGCCCGCGGCGGGCCGTCGCCGTCCAGCAGCCCTCGTCCAGCGGGACGCCGCACGGTCGGGTCGTCGGGCGGATCTCGAGGCGATGGCGCCCGATGGTCAGCCGATCGCCGACGACCGACCGGTCCGGGCGATTCGTCTCACCCGACAGCCAGGTGAACGACACGCCGTCGCCGTCGGGGTCGACGAGGACGTGGGTGGGGGTCAGACCCTCGAGCGTCAGTCCGGCCCAGGTCGCCCCTCCGACGACCGTCGGGCCTCGGAGCGAGAGACGCCGCCCGCTCGCCGGCCCGGCGACGGTGACGAGGGCCAGCGTCGGGTCGCTCGCGCTGGAGGCGTCGTCGTCGACGGCGGGCGGGTCGACGTCGGTGACGAACGAGCCCGCCCCGATCCCGGTGGCCCGCAGATCGGCGTCCGGCGGTCGTCGACGGCCGTCGATGCGCAGCGGGCCGCGGTCGAACCCCAGGGCGACGGCGAGGTCGCCGACGTCGGCCCGGGGCCCGGGATGCACCGTCACGACCCGGTCGCGGACGGCGAGGCGGAGCGGGGACATGCCCTGGGGAGGGCGCCGACGGTCGTGATCCGGAAGCAGCCGGAGGACGAGCGACGCTCGGCGCCGGCGTCGTTCGTCGGCCCGATCGCCGGCCGGTAGGTTGCGGCCGTGGCCGGGGGATCCGTACTCGTGACCGACACGTTCCTCGCCCGTTACGGCGATCGGTTGGCGAACGCCACGACGCGCCCACCGCTGGTGCTCCAGGCCGATGCCCGTCGGTCCGACGAGGACCTCGCCGGGGTCGAGGTCGCCTGGTTCTCGCCCGACACGTTCCCCGACCGGGTGCCCGAGTACCTCGACGCGATCGAACGCAGCCCGGCGCTGCGGTGGTTCGCCACGCTCTCGGCCGGGGTCGACCACCCGTTCTTCCACGGCTTGCTCGCCCGTGGTGTGCGGTTGACCACCTCGTCGGGCTCGAGCGCTGTACCGATCGCCGAGGGTGTGCTGGCGGGCATGCTCGCACTGGCTCGCGGCCTGCCCGCCGCGGTCGAGGCCCAACGGGCGCATCGCTGGGAGCGGGCCCAGATGGACGAGCTGGCCGGTGCGCGGGTGCTCGTCGTCGGCCTCGGTCCGATCGGCGCGGGCGTGGTCGAGCGGTGCCGGGCCTTCGCCATGGAGGTCGAGGCGATGCGGCGGCGCCCCGACGGCACCGAGGCAGTGCCCACGCACGCGTACGCCGACCTCGCGGCCATCGTCGGGCGGTTCGATTGGATCGTGCTCGCCGCACCGCTCAGCCCGCTGACGGCGGGTCTGGTCAGCGCCGCGGTGATCGCCGCGATGCGTCCGGGGGCGCGGCTCGTGAACATCGGGCGCGGCGGGCTGGTCGACGAGCAGGCGCTCGTTGCCGGGCTCCGTGCGGGCCGGGTGGGCGGCGCCTACCTCGACGTGACGGCGGTCGAGCCGCTGCCGGCCGACAGTGAGCTCTGGGACCTTCCGACGGTTCTGATCACCGCTCACACGTCGGGCGCCAGCACCGGGACGGTCGATCGGGCGAACGACATCTTCCTCGACAACCTGCGCCGCTACGACGCCGGCGCGCCGCTCCTCAACGAGGTGACGGCCGAATCGACCTGACCAGCGGGCGGCGCGTCCGCCTCAGCGGTCGAACAGGCTCGGGCGCTGGCCGTAGAGCACCACGGCCTGGCTGAGCGGGACGAGATCGCGGCGGTGGGCCCGCTCGGTCTCGATCACGGCCCGCCTCGCCTCGTCCCGCACCCGCTCGAGTTCGGCCCGGGTGGCGGCCAACTCGGCCTCGAGGGCGAGCACCCGCTTCACCCCCGCGAGATTGAGGCCGTCCTCGGTCAGCTCGGCGATCCGGCGCAGGCGGGCGATGTCGGCCTCGCTGTAGCGGCGGTTCCCGCCGGCGGTGCGGGCCGGGTCGAGGAGGCCCTTGCGCTCGTAGATCCGCAGCGTCTGCGGGTGCACGCCCGCGAGTTCGGCGGCGACGGAGATCACGTACACGGCCCGGTGGAGCGGGATGCGGTCCATGGCTACACCTCCAACCGGGATCGTGGAGCGGGCGAGGCGACCTTGGCCAACGCCTCGACGGCGGTGCGTTCGGCGTCGGTCATCGACGTCGGGACGTGGATGTCGAACGAGACCAACAAGTCGCCGGTCGACGACGTCGTGGCGATGCCGCGGCCCCGGACCCGCTGGCGGGCGCCGGGCTGCGTGCCGGCCTTGAGTCGCAGCGTGACGACCGAACCGTCGAGGGTCGGCACCTTGACCTCGGCGCCGAGCGCCGCCTCGGCGAAGGTGATCGGGACCCGGATCTTCACGTCGAGCCCTTCCCGGCTGAACACCGGGTGGGGGAGCACCCGGCACTCGACGAACAGGTCCCCTGCCGGGCCCCCGTTGCGGCCCGGGCCGCCGCGGCCCTTGAGCCGGATGCGCTGCGCGTCGTCGACGCCTGCGGGGATGCGCACCTTCACCTCGCGGGGGCGCCGTTCGACGCCCGTTCCCCGGCAGCCCGGGCACGGGCTGTCGATGCGTGCACCCTTGCCCTGACAGGCCGTGCACGGCGTCGAGAACGAGAACAGCCCTTGGTTGTCGTCGGTGACGCCGCGGCCGCCGCAGACGCCGCAGACGCGCGGGGAGGTGCCCGGCGCAGCACCCGAACCCGTGCAGGTGGTGCAGACGGCATCGCTGGTGAGCTGCAGGACGGTCTCGATGCCGCGGGCCGCGTCGAGGAACGACAGCGTGAGCGTCGCTTCGAGATCGTCGCCGCGCTGCGGCCCGACCCCGCGGCCCGATGCCCCGGTGGCGCCCCGCCGGCCTCGGCCGAACAGACCGCCGAGCAGGTCGCCGAGGCCGTCGGTGCCCATCGTGAAGTTGAATCCGCCGGCACCGGGCCCGCCGGGTCCGCCGGATCCGCCGAACCCGGCCGCCATCGGGCCGAGCCGGCGGACCTCGTCGTACTCCTTGCGCTTGACCTCGTCACCGAGCACGTCGTAGGCGGCCGAGACCTCCTTGAAGCGCTCCTCGGCGGCGGCATCGCCGGGGTTGGCGTCGGGGTGCAACTCCCGAGCCAGCTTGCGGTACGCCTTGGTGATCTCCTTCGGGGCGGCGGTCTCCGGCACCCCGAGGAGCTTGTAGTAGTCCTTCTCGAACCATTCCCGCTGTGGCGCCATCATCCACCTCCCTTCGTTCGCCGCCGCTGGGTCAGCCCCGGACCCGGACCATCGCGGGCCGGAGGACCTTGCCCTTCCAGCGATAACCGGTACGCATCACCTCGGCGACGACCGGGTCGCCGTCACCGGGCTCGTGGGCCACGGCGTCGGCTTCGGCCGGGTCGAAGGACTTCCCGGCGAGGTCCATGGCCTCGAGGCCCTGGCGCTGCAGTTCACCGATCAGCTTCGACCAGATCGGCTCGACGCCGTCGACGCCGTGGACGAACGCGGCTTCGCACGCGTCGAGCACCGGCAGCAGGGCCGTGACGAGTCGGCCGGTGGCCCGGTCGATCTCGTCGGCCTGCTGGTTGGTCACCCGGCGCCGGTAGTTCTCGAAGTCCGCCTGCAGCCGGAGAGCGATGTCCTTGAACTGGTCACGCTCGGCGAGCAATGCCTCGAGATCGTGTTCGACGGCGGCCTCGGCTGCCTCGACCTCGGGGGCAGGAGCGTCGGGGTTGTCCTCGGTCGGCGTCTCCACCATGTCGGCATCCATGGTCCGCTCCGCTCACTTGTCGTCGACGATTTCGGCGTCGACGACCTCGTCGTCGGCGGGCCCACGGGCGCCGGTCTGGCCGGAGGCCGAGGTTCCGGTCGCGTTCTGGTCGCGCGCTGCGGCTTCGTACAGGCGCTGGCTGAACGCCTGGCTCGCCGTCATCAGCCGTTCGGTGGCGGCCTTGGTGGCCTCGGTGTCGGCGCCCTCGAGGGTCTTCTTCAACGCCGTGAGCGGCTCCTCGACCGCCTTGCGCTCGTCGGCGGAGACCTTGTCGCCCTGGTCGCGCAGGATCTTCTCGGTCTGGTAGACGAGGCTGTCGGCGTTGTTGCGGACCTCGGCATCGGCCCGGCGCTTGCGGTCCTCCTCGGCGTGTGCCTCGGCGTCTTTGACCATGCGGGCGATGTCGTCCTTGCCGAGCGTGGACTGCCCGGTGATCGTCATCGACTGCTCCTTGCCCGTGGCCCGGTCTTTGGCCGCCACGTGCACGATGCCGTTCGCGTCGATGTCGAACGTGACCTCGATCTGGGGAACGCCGCGCGGGGCGGGCGGCAGGTCGACGAGCTGGAACTTGCCGAGCGTCTTGTTGTAGTTGGCCATCTCACGCTCGCCCTGGAGCACGTGGATCTCGACCGAGGGCTGCATGTCCTCGGCGGTGGTGAACACCTCGGTGCGCTTGGTCGGGATCGTCGTGTTGCGCTCGATGAGCTTGGTCATCACGCCACCCTTGGTCTCGATGCCGAGCGACAGCGGGGTGACGTCGAGGAGCAGGACGTCCTTGACCTCGCCCTTGAGCACGCCGGCCTGGATGGCGGCACCGACGGCGACCACCTCGTCGGGGTTCACGCCCTTGTGGGGCTCCCGGCCGGTGAGGCCCACGACGAGGTCCTGGACGGCGGGCATGCGCGTGGAGCCGCCGACGAGCACGACGTGGTCGATGTCGCCCTTGGTGAGCCCGGCGTCCTTGATCGCCTGTTCGAAGGGGATCTTGCACCGCTCGAGCAGGTCGGCGGTCATGTCCTGGAACTTGGCCCGCGACAGCGTCTCGTCGAGGTGCAGCGGCCCCTCGGGTGTGGCGGTGATGAACGGCAGGTTGATCTGCGTCTGCTGGACCTGGGAAAGCTCGATCTTCGCCTTCTCGGCGGCCTCCTTGAGGCGCTGGGCGGCCATGCGGTCCGCCGCCAGGTCGATGCCGTGCGCCGCGCGGAAGCCGTTGACCAGCCAGTCGATGATCCGCTGGTCCCAGTCGTCGCCGCCGAGGTGGGTGTCGCCGTGCGTGGACTTCACCTCGAACACGCCCTCGCCGATCTCCAGGATCGACACGTCGAACGTGCCGCCGCCGAGGTCGAACACGAGCACGGTCTCGTCGGTCTGGACACCCTTGTCGAGGCCGTAGGCGAGCGCCGCCGCAGTGGGTTCGTTGATGATCCGCAGGACCTCGAGCCCGGCGATCTGGCCGGCCTCCTTGGTCGCCGTGCGCTCGGCGTCGCCGAAGTACGCGGGCACGGTGATCACCGCCTGGGTGACGCTGTCGCCGAGGTAGCTCTCGGCGTCCCGCTTGAGCTTCATCAGCGTGCGGGCGCTGATCTCCTGCGAGGTGTAGCGCTTGCCGTCGATGTCGATCGTCCAGGTGGTGCCGACGTGCCGCTTCACGGAGCGGATCGTGCGGTCCGGGTTGGTGATCGCCTGACGCTTGGCGACCTCGCCGACGAGCACCTCGCCGGTCTTGGAGAACGCGACCACCGAGGGCGTGGTGCGGGCCCCCTCGGAGTTCGGGATGACGACGGGGTCACCCGCTTCGAGGAAGGCGACGACCGAGTTGGTGGTGCCGAGGTCGATGCCGACTGCCTTGGGCATGGGGGGCCTCCGTGGGGTCGATCCGTGGAACGTGGGGAAGGGTACGGGCGGCCCTCCCGTATCGCAACGTGTGCCTCAATCAAATTGAGTGCATGACGCTCAGGATCCGAGCCGGAGGGTGGCTCGGGTCACGCCGGCTCGGGGATGGCGTGCCGTGGCGGTCACCTCGTCGCCGGCCCGTCCCTGCACGAGCCACTCGGCGACGGCCCGATCGGGGGTCCCGTCGTCACGCGCGCCGCCCGAGAGCCGGAACCCCGAGCGGCCGGCGAGTTGCCCGAGGGTGCGGCGCGCCGGTCCTTCGATCACCACGGGGCCGGCGATCTCGACGGCGACCGGCAGGACGCGTCCTCGCGCGGCCCCGCGGGCGGTGAGGGTGGTGTCGAGCCAGCCGGTGTTCTCGACCACGACGCGGACCGTCCACCAGCCGTCGCCACGGGGCGCACTGCGGATCGAGCGGACGGCCAGGCACGGTGCGCTCAGTGCCCAGTCGATCGCCACGTCCGCGTGCGGCGCGACCTCGGCCTCGAGCAGGTCGCCCGGCGGGTTGCTCCACACCCGCAGCTCGTCCCACCCGCCGAGCTCCACGGGACCGAGCTGCGGGTGATCGAACGGGTACCACTCGACGAACTCGCCCCGGTCCCGGGCGCGGGCCCAGCGCAACACGGCCAATTCCTGCTCGACGGTCGGCCCGAGCGTCCAGCTCTGGGGCGAGGAGCGGGCGCCGGTCACCCGGTGGACGACGTCCCACAGCTCGGTGGTCCAGGCGGGGACGCCGAGGTGCTCGTAGGCCCAGTCGTCGGCCGCGCCGGCCATCGGGCTGGATCGGTCCCAGGTGAAGTCCTCGTACACCGAATGGACCGGATACCCGGTGCGGGCCGTGGCGAGGGCGCCGAGCTCGCCGAACAGCCACCGGTCCGTCGCCGGCAGGTCGCTGTCGGGATGCATCGACGACGGCCGCAGGTGGACGGCGCCGTAGGTGTGGAGCGCAACGTACCCGCAGACGTTCGGTCGCTCGACGATGGCCCGCACGACGGCGTTCACCTCCGGCTCGGAGCCCGGATGGTCGCCGCTGCCGCGCACGCTCGTCGCCCAGCCGGCCGGGAAGTTCCGGTTCAGGTCCAGGCCCTCGGGAGGATCGGGTCGTCCGATCAGGTCGCCGTCGAACGATTCGATGTCGCCTTCGGTCAGGCAGCGCCAGTAGGGCCCGTCGTCGGGCCCGTCGAGCGGTGTGCGGGGCACGAGCAACGAGGGTTCGTCGGGGTGGGCCTTCCAGCTCCCGTTCGGGTCGGGGAGGCGCATCGTGAGCACCCGGCCGTCCCCGTCGAGGTCGCCCGGGTGCAGTCCGGGCTGGCGCCAGCCGTCCCGCCACGGCCACGCCCGGGTGCTCGAACGCAGGAACCGAGGCCGGTCGGCGAGAGCGAGCTCCGCGCCGTCGGGGTTCACCCGGGGCACCACGTAGAACGTCCGACCGGCGAGAGCGCGCGCCACGCGGGGTTCGTCGCGCTCGCGGCACAGCCGGTCGACGAGGTAGAGCGCCGCAGCGCTGGCGGCGAGCTCGGTGGCATGGATGTTCCCGTCGACCCAGATCGCCGGTTTGTCCTCGGGCGGCCCCGTGTGCCGGTCGGTCACGGTCGCGAGCCAGATCGGTCGGCCCTCGTGACTGTCGCCGACGCTCGACACCTCGACGAGATCGGGGTGCGCGGCGGCGAGCTCGGTGAGCGCCGCGCCCAGCTCGTCGTGACGCAAGAAGCGGTCGAACCAGCTCATCGGACCGACGCTACGTACGATCCGGAGCCATGTCGTCACCGTCGTCGACCCTGGTGCTGCTCCGTCACGGTGAGAGCACGTGGAACAAGCTGAACCTGTTCACCGGCTGGCGCGACGTCGAACTGTCCCCGCGCGGGGAGGCCGAGGCCGACGAGGCCGGCCGAGTCCTGGCCGAGGCCGGACTCGAGTTCGACGTGGTCCACACCTCGCTGCTCACCCGCGCCGTGCAGACCGCGCATCGGACGCTCACCGTGCTCGGCCAGCCGTGGCTGCCCGTCGAGCGCCATTGGCGCCTCAACGAGCGTCATTACGGCGCGCTCCAAGGACTCGACAAGAAGGAGACGACCGAGCGCCACGGCGCCGAACAGACCCACAGTTGGCGGCGTTCGTACGACGTCCCGCCGCCGCCGGTCGGGGAGGATTCCGCCGAGCACCCGATCCACGACCGGCGGTACCGGTTCCTCGCCCCGGACCTGCTGCCGGTCGGCGAGTGCCTCGCCGACGTGGTCGCCCGGGTCCTGCCCTACTGGTACGACCGGATCGTGCCGCAGCTCGGCACCGGGCTCACGGTGTTGGTCGTGGCCCACGGCAACAGCCTGCGCGCCTTGGTCAAACACCTCGAAGCCATCTCCGACGACGACATCGCCGAGCTCAACATCCCCACGGGCGTCCCGCGCCGGTACCGCCTCGACGAGCGGTTCCGCGTGGTCGAGGCCGGCTACCTCGGTGACCCCGAGGCCATCTCCGCCGCCGCGGCGGCCGTGGCCGCCCAGGCCGGCCCCCCGGTCCAGGGATCTCCGATGTAGGGATCTCCGGATGCCCGGTGCGCCGGGCCTGGCGCACCGGGCAGTTGGTCCCTTGTCGTGCCGGCGAGCACCCTCATACCTTCCGGACGTGGCTCGCGCGGAACGTGACGGATCGAGGCTCGGCCCCGCCGGCACCGATCTGGTTTCCGACGCAATGACGGGCCCGTCATTCGGTCCCGGTGATCCGGCGGCCAACGCTGCGGCTCGGTCGTTGCGGCTGGTCCTGGGGGCGACCGACGTCGCCGCGTTGTTGATCGCCTGGTCGTTCGCCCTCCTGCTGGAGGACGACAGCCCGCGAGCGTTCGTGCAGTCGCTGGGCCTGGTCGCGATCACCACCGGCGCCGGGCTCTGGCTGTTCCAGGTCAACGAGCTCTACCTGGCCCGGATCGCGACGATCCGCTCGCTGGAGCTGGCCCGGGTGTTCCGCTCGCTGGTGCTCACGGTCGTCGCAGCGGTGGCGGCGGCCCGGATCATCTCGCTCCCGGTCCGACTGCGGGAGCTGGCCGTCGGTGGGCTGCTCGGCCTCGCGACGGTGGTGATCAGCCGCAGTGCGTTCCGGAGCTGGCTGAACGCCGCCCGCCGCAGCGGCCGCCGGCTGCGTGACGTGCTGCTCGTCGGCGCGGACCGCGACGCCGCCGAGCTCTCGGACCTGATCGCGACCCATCCCGAAGCCGGGTTCCGGGTCGTCGGCGTCATCGGGAACCGTCAGGAGGCCCTCGCCAACGGTCTGGCCGCCTGGTACTGCGGTGAGGTCCCCCGGACGCTCGACGCTGCCGAGGCGTTGCAGGTGAGCGGGGTCGTGGTCTCGGTGGGTGCCGTGCCGGCCGATGCGCTGTCGGGCCTGCTGCGCGACCTGCAGGCCGCCGGGTTGCACATCCACCTGTCGAACGGGGTTCGCGGGATCGACTACCGCCGGCTGCGGGCGGCGCCGATCATGTACGAGCCGCTGTTCTACCTGGAGAGCGCCGTCGGGTTCGCCCGGCGCCGGCTGTTCGTGAAGCGGGTCCTCGACCTCGTCGTGAGCCTGACCGCCGTCGTCCTCGGCGCTCCGGTCCTCGCAGCGTGCGCGCTGGCCGTGAAGCTCGGCGACAGCGGCCCGGTGCTGTTCGGCCAGGTGCGCGTCGGCCGCAACGGGCGGGAGTTCACCGTCTTCAAGTTCCGCACGATGGTCGTGGACGCCGAGGCGAAGGTCGCCGAGCTCTCGGCGGCGAACACGCGCGGCGGACCGCTGTTCAAGGTGGACCACGACCCACGGGTGACCCCGGTCGGTCGGTTCCTCCGGGCGTCGAGCCTCGACGAATTGCCGCAGCTGTTCAACGTCATCCGGGGCGAGATGAGCCTGGTCGGTCCACGGCCGGCGCTACCCCGGGAGGTGGCCACGTTCGACCCCGAGCTGTTGACGAGGTCCGAGGCGCTCCCGGGCATCACCGGTCTGTGGCAGGTGGAGGCCCGGGACAATCCGTCCTTCGCCGCGTACCGGCGCCTCGATCTGTTCTACGTCCACAACTGGTCGCTCTCGCTCGATCTCATCATCCTGCTCGCCACCGCCGAGCAGGTGCTGTCCCGGTTCCTCCTCACCGTGATCCGCGGTCGGGGCGATTGACCGCGGGGCGCGTCCGTTCCCACCTGGGACGTCGCGTCACGGGCCTCGCCGAATGGCTCCTACACTCCCGCCATGGCCAGCAAAGCAGCCGTACTCGACCACCTCCGTCAGGTGTCCCTGTTCCAGACGTGCACCACGAAGGACCTCCAGCGAATCGCCAAGGTCGTCGACGAGGTGAAGCTCGAGGCCGGCCGGGTGCTCACCGACCAGGGGCAGACCGGCACCGAGGCCTACGTGCTGCTCGAGGGATCGGCCACCGTGCGTCGCAACGGCAAGAAGGTCACCACGCTCGGGCCGGGCGCCGTGATCGGCGAGCTGTCACTGCTCGACCGGGGGCCGCGCACGGCCACGGTCACCACGGATTCCCCATGCACGGTGCTGGTGATTCGCCAGCAGAACTTCACCGGCATCCTCGACGAGGTGCCGGCGCTGGCGCACAAGATGTTGGCCACCCTCGCCGGCCGCATCCGTGACCTCGATCGCCAGACCTACGGCTGATGGACCCTGCGGGCGGGCTCGGCCCCCCGCCGGTTGAGTAGCGTCTCGCTCGTCATGAGCAGCCACGCGCATCCCTCCGCCGCCGCCACCGACGGCTCGCCCCGTCGGATCCGGCCGCACCAGGTCGTCGTCGGCCTCGGCGTCGCCGTCGGCCTGTTCACCGCCGTGTCGGGCGTGGTCCCCCTGCTGACCAACTGGCACAGCGATGCCGAGGTCACCCGGGAGGTATTCGGGGGCATCCCGGCGCCGCTCAAGCTCGCCTTCTACACGGTGATCCCCGTGCTGATCGTCTACGGCGCCGTGCTGTTCGCCGGTCGGGTCCGCAACTGGGAGCGCGGCGCCCCCGATCGTCGGGCCACGACGGCGGCCAACGCCAAGCGGCGGTTCTCCGATTTCCGTGCCGGGGTCTACATGCGCACGCTTCTGCGGGATCCCGCCGCAGGGGTGATGCACTCGATGATCTACTTCGGCTTCCTGGTGCTGCTCGCAGTCACCACGGTGCTCGAGATCGACCATCAGATGCCCGAGGGTCTGAAGTTCCTCGAAGGTCGGGTGTACCAGGCCTACTCGTTCGTGGGCGACCTCGCCGGCGTGGTGTTCACCGCCGGGGTGGTCTGGGCCATCGTGCGCCGCTACGTGCAGCGGCCGTACCGGATCCGCATCAAGTCGAAGCCCGAGCACGCGCTCATCCTCGGGGTCTTCCTGGCCATCGGCGTGACCGGGTTCGGAGCCGAGGCGTTCCGCATCGCGCAGGACGGCATGCCGGCCCACGAGAAGTGGAGCTTCGTCGGCTACCCGCTCGCGCTGCTGTTCGACGGGATCGGCAGCCTCGAGGTGTGGCACCAGGTCTGGTGGGTCGGCCACGTGGTCAGCTTCATCGCCTTCCTGATCATCCTGCCCACGACCATGTTGCGGCACATCTTCACGTCGCCGCTGAACATGTACTTGAAGGACAAGCAGCGCCCGAAGGGTGCGATGAAGGCGATGCCGAACCTGACGGAGACGTCCCTCGAGACGTTCGGCGCGTCCGTGATCGAGGACTTCACCTGGAAGCAGCTGCTCGACACCGATGCCTGCACGATGTGCGGCCGGTGCACTTCGGTGTGCCCGGCCCATGCGACCGGCAAGCCGCTCGACCCGCGCGAGATCGTGTTGAAGACGGGCGAGGTGATGGCGGCGACCGGTTCGCCGGTCGTGTCGCCGCCCATCGGGGTCGACCCGGAGATCACCATCGGTGCCAACAGCCTGTTCGAGCGGATCACGCCCGAGGAATTGTGGGCGTGCACGACCTGTAAGGCGTGCGACGAGAACTGCCCGGTCAACATCGAGATCCTCGACAAGATCCTGGACATGCGGCGCTACCTGGCGCTCATGGAGTCGAACTTCCCGACCGAGCTCGGCAACGCCTACCGGGGCATGGAGAACCAGGGCAACCCGTGGGGCATGAGCCAGAACGATCGGGACGCGTGGGCCAAGGGCCTCGACGTCACCGTGGTCGACCCGGGTGCGCCGCTCCAGGCCGAGTACCTCTACTGGGTGGGGTGTGCGGGGAGCTTCGACGACAAGAACAAGAAGGTCACCCAGGCCATGGCCCGGCTGCTCAAGCGAGCGGGTATCGACGTCGCCATCCTCGGGCCCTCCGAGATGTGCACCGGCGACTCGGCCCGGCGCTCGGGCAACGAGTACCTGTTCCAGATGCTGGCCCTGCCGAACATCGAGATGCTCAACGGCATGGGGGTTCGCAAGATCATCACGCAGTGCCCCCACTGCTTCAACACGTTGAAGAACGAGTACCCGCAGTTCGGCGGGACCTACGAGGTGGTCCACCACAGCCAACTCCTCGAGGACCTGATCGCCGACGGTCGGCTCGACGTGAGCCTGGCCACGCTCGAAGAGCGCGTCACCTATCACGACTCCTGCTATCTCGGCCGGCACAACGACGTGTACCTGGCGCCCCGCCGGGTCATCGGTTCGATCAAGGGCGTCCAGATCGTCGAGATGAACCGCTCCGGCACCAAGGGGATGTGCTGCGGCGCCGGCGGTGCGCGGATGTGGATGGAGGAGTCCACGGGCAAGAAGGTGAACGACGAGCGGGCCCAGGAGGCGATCTCCACCGGCGCCACCCGGGTCGCGACGGCCTGTCCCTTCTGCTACATCATGCTCGACGACGGCGTGAAGGCCGCCGGCAAGGACGAGGACCAGGTCCGGGTGGCCGACATCGCCATCCACGTCCTCGACGCCATCGAAGCCGGTGAGCGGCGTCTCGGGGCGCCGGACGCACCCCTGAACGTGCCGGTCGGCGACTGACGCGCAGGAGGCGCCTCGTCAGGCGGGGCGGAGCGGCGCACCACCCCAGGCGTCGATCGCGGCGAAGTCCTCGACCGGTCGTCGGCTCAACCGGGTCGGTTGGTGGACCGGTCGACCCAACGCGATCAGCGCGGCGATGGCCACGTGTCCGGGGAGTCCGAGCAGGGTGCGAGCGGCCGGTTCCTCCCGGGCGAGGAACGTCGTGAGCACCCCGGCGAGGCCTTCGGCCCGAGCGGCGAGCAGGACGTTCTGGCAGAACGGGTAGATCGAAGCGCCGCCGATGATGCCGAGCCGGTCGAGCTCGGCGTCGAACGCAGCGATCTCCTGGAGGTCGGCGGTGATCACCAGCACGGCCGGAACGGTGGCGAGGTCGTCGCCGAGCGGGAAGGGCACCGGGCGCTCCCGGGCGGCGACGAGGTCGACCTCGGCGGGTGCGCCCGGCCACTTGTCGCCCCCGTCGCGGGCGGCGAATGGGACGTACCCGGCTGCCCGCAGGGCGACGTACTCCCGCCATCCCGGCTGGCACAACCGACCGACCTCGGCCCGCCGGGCCGGGTCCTTGACGAGGATCACCCCCCAGCCCTGGCGGTTGCCGCCGCTCGGAGCGAAACGGGCGGTGTCGAGGATGCGGTACACGGTGGCGTCGTCGACCGGCTCGTCGGTGAAGGAGCGGGCCGAGCCGTTCGATCGGATGGTCGACAGCAAGTCGAGGTTCATGGTCGTGCGTTCCTCGCTCAGCGGAAGTTCTCGAAGTACCGGCTCGGCGTCGGTCCGACCTGGCCCTGGTACTTGGACCGGCGAACGCCGGCGCCGTAGGGAACGTCGGCCGGTGTCGTCATCTGCAGGAAGCTGATCTGACCCACCCTCATCCTCGGGTAAAGGGTGATGGGGAGGCTGGCGACGTTCGACAGCTCCAAGGTGATGTGGCCGTCGAATCCGGGGTCGATGAACCCGGCGGTCGAATGGATGAGCAGCCCGAGCCGTCCGAGACTCGACTTCCCGTCGAGCCGGCCCACGAGATCGGCGCCGAGCGCCACGCGCTCGAGGGTGGAACCCAACACGAACTCGCCGGGGTGGAGGATGAACACGTCCTCGTCGTCGACGCGGACGAGTTCGGTCAGGTCCTCCATGTCCTGCTTCACGTCGATCAGCGGTCGCGTGTGGTTCCGGAACACCCGGAACAAGCCCGACAGGCGGAGGTCGACCGAGGACGGCTGGATGGCGTCGACGTCGAGCGGGTCGAGGGCGATGCGCCCGGCGGCCACGGCCTCGCGGATCGAACGGTCCGACAGGATCACCGGCCCTTCCTAGCGCATCTGCCGTCGGGGCTCGGACGGCGGGAGCCCGAGCCGCTACGATCGCAGTGCCCGCGGGTGTAGTTCAATGGCAGAACATCAGCTTCCCAAGCTGACAGTGAGGGTTCGATTCCCTTCACCCGCTCACAGAGAGCACCGGCCCCAGAACCCGCTGCGTTCGATCGTGATCCAGATCACCTCGACAGGACTGGCCCCGAGCGCTGCGAACACCGCGAGCGGCGTCACCGGTGCGCCGGCGCCGACGTAGACCGGTTGCCCGGCGCCGCCCCGTTCAGTGCAGAACCGCCCGGAGTCGGGCGAGTTGCTCCGGCTCGATCGTGTACCAGGCCCAGGTCCCTCGCTTCTCGCTGGTGACGAGGCCGGCGGCACGAAGCACCTTCAGATGGTGGCTGACCGTCGGTTGGGACCGCCCGGAGGGCTCGACCAGGTCGCAGACGCAAACGCCGCCGGCGCCGCTCGCCGCGATGAGCGAGAACAAGCGCAGGCGGACCGGGTCGCCGAGGGCATGGAACCCCGGGGCGAGCGTCCCGGCGTCGGTTTCGTCGAAGTCGGCGCTGCTCACGGACGCACAGCACCCGCTCGTCACCCCTTCCTTCGCCATGCTCGGCTCCCTGTGCGACGATGGGTGTATTGACAGACGTCGATGAATGGGTAGGCTTCTTCCATCGACCTTCGTCGATCCTACCGCTGGAGGCATTCCGTGTCGCGTGTGCAACTCGCCCTCAACGTCCACGATCTCGGCGCCGCGATCGCGTTCTACTCGAAGCTCTTCGGTGCCGAACCCGCCAAGGTCCGTCCGGGGTACGCCAATTTCGCCCTCGCCGAGCCGCCGCTCAAGCTCGTGCTGATCGAGAACCCCGGTCAGGGCGGGACCCTCAACCACCTCGGTGTGGAGGTCGAGAGCCCGGATCTCGTCGCTGCCGCGACCACCCGCTTGCGCGCCGTCGGGCTCGTCACCGACGTCGAGGAGAACACCACCTGCTGCTACGCGGTCCAGGACAAGGTGTGGGTGCACGGCCCGGACGCCGAACCGTGGGAGGTGTACACGGTGCTGGCCGACGCGCCGGTGATGCACGTCGTGCCCGAGCCCTGCTGCGCCGAGCCGGCCGTCGCCGAGCCCGTCGCGTTCGGGGTCAAGCCGTCGTCGTGCTGCTGAGGGTGTCAGGCGCCGGGCCGGAGCGAGTCCTCACGGGCGAGCAGCCAGCGTTTGGCGTCGAGCCCACCTGCGAAGCCGGTGAGGGAGCCGTCGCTGCCGAGGATCCGGTGACAGCCGAGCACGGGGGCCACCGGGTTGCGACCCACCGCCGCACCCACCGCACGGGTGGCTCGGGGACGCCCGACGGCTCGCGCCAGGTCGGCGTAGCTGGCCGTCGTGCCCCATTCGATCGCCGCGAGCGCGCGCCAGACCTCGAGCTGGAACGGGGTGCCGCGCAGATCGAGCGGTACGTCGAAGCTGACCCGTGCCCCCTCGAACCAGGACGACAACTGCTCGGCGGTCGTACGTATCCATCGCTGGTCGGGATCGTCGAGTGCCGTCGGCGAAGGACGACCGCCACGGCGTTCGTCCTCGTCCGGCCAGCGGATCGCCCGTAGGCCTGCGTCCGAGGCCACCACGGTCAGGGTGCCCAGCGGGCTGCCGATCGCGGCGGCGTGGAGCAGGTCCATCCGCTCAGCCCACCAGGGAGGCGGTCGCCCAGATCGCAGCCACCGCGCCGATCACGGCCATGCCGATGCTGCGGGCGATCGGGGCGCGGGCCAGTTCGCCGTCGCGCCGTTCCCCCGGCGGGCGCACGATCGCCAGCACGTTCCCGACGGCGAGGGCACCGCCGATCGCCAGCACCAGCAACGGCAGGATGTTGTCGCCGAGTCCGAGGAACCCGCCGCCGTCGCCCACTGCCAACATCGACCGCCTCCTGTGACCACCTTGCGTCGCCGCGAGCCTACGGTCGCCACCGGGAGTCGCCGCATCCGGAACGAATCGGGAACAACCGCGGCGAATCCCTCAACTGTCCGCGCGTCCATCCGATCGATCCGGTGCTGATGGCATTCCCTGGTGCCATGGGACGGGCGGAGATCCAGACCCTCCACGTCACCCGAGCGCTTCCCCCCGGTGCTCGGACGGATCCCGCCCGTCCTCTCCCCAGGCCCGCACCAGGACGAGCGGCGTGTCCCGCCCGCTCGCAGCGGCCCGCCAGATCTCGGCGAACAGCTCGGCATCGTCGCCGTCCGGCGCTGCGGATGCGGACCACACGAGGACCGTGGGCACGTCGTCGAGCGCCCGGAGACACTCTTCCAGGGCATCCCAGTTCCGGCCCCACCACGCCGGGAACCCGAGCGCGACCCCGACGGCGTCGAGTAGTTCGGCCTTCGACCGGGGTCCGGTCACCGTCGCGACGACGGCCCCCTGGGCGCGCGCCGCCGCAGCGGCCAGGGCAGCGCCCGACGCGTCGCCGACGGTCACGACCCACGGCCCCGCCCCGGTGCGGAGGGTCCGCACCAGGTGCACCACGCTCACCGTTCGACCACCGAGCGGAACGAGGCGTAGTGGTCGTCGGTGTAGTAGCGGTCGCCGTTGCGTCCGGCGACGATGCGCCGGGCGCCCCGGTCGGGGGATCCCGGGGTCACCACCGTGTACTCGCGGTAGTACCCGGAGGGTTGGCGCGGCAGGAGGCGTTCCCGGTTCTGGAACGTCGTGCCATCCTGCGGGAACGGGAAGGGACCGCCGGCGTCGATGAGCGCGAGCGTGCGCCGCGCCTGCGGCGGGAGTTCGGCGATCGCCACCGTGGCGAGCCCGGCCCGTGCCGTCGTCGCCGGAGTGGTCGTCGCCAGAGTGATCGTCGCCGTCGTGGCGGGACGGCCCGTGACGACGGCACCGGTCGTGACGGCACCGGTCGTGACGGCGCCGGTCGCCGGGGTCTCGGCCCGGCACCCGGCGGCGAGCACCACGAGCGCGACGAACAGGCCGACGACGGCGGCCGTCGTCGGTCGCCGCCCGTTCCCACGCACGTCGCCAGTGGAGTCGTTGCGGATGGTCCGGTCAAGGCCGGGACCGAGGTCCCTGGGTGGGGACCGGACCCGCCAGCAGGATGAACGCCATGCGTGCCCCTGCCCGGTCCTGGCTTGCGCTCGTGATCGCCGCCGTCCTGCCCGTGGCGGCGTCGTCCGGGTGCGCGAGCACCTCGGGGTCGGCTGCCGCCGCAGCGGCCGACCATGCCGGGCACTCGACCGTGCGGCCCGGCTGGGACCAGTTCTCGACGCCGTCGTTCGACGCAGGGCAGTGTTCGCACAAGTACCCGGGCGAGCTCATGACGGCGGCCGAGGCCGTCGTCGTCTTCTCCCGCCAGGGGATCTGCCCCGGTTACGTCACCGTCGAGGCCGACACCGCCGTGCGGTGGCGCAACCTGGATACCACGGCGTTCACGGTGACGATCCGGCGCGACAGCCCCGACGGTCCGGTGCTCGACTCCCTCCTCGTCGCCCCCGGGGCGACCGGCACGACGACGCTCGGCTCGGGGCGGTACGCCTACGCAACCGATGCCATCGAGAGCTTCCGCGGCTGGGTCGAGGTCACCGGCCGAGCGGCGCCGGGCTGAACTCCACGAAGAGCTCCTTCAGCCCTCTCAGCACGAAGCTCGGCTCGTATTCGAACCGGTTGTCGGCGGCGAGCGTGAAGTCGTCCCAGCGCTCGGCGAGTCGTTCGATGGCGACGACCGCTTCGAGGCGAGACAGCGGCGCCCCGATGCAGAAGTGGGTGCCGACCCCGAAGGCCAGGTGATCCCGCACGTTCGGGCGGCCGGGATCGAAGGAGTCGGGGTCGGGGAACACCGCCGGATCCCGATTGGCGGCCGAGTACATCAAGATGAGCCGGGCACCGGCGGGAACGGGCACACCGTCGATCTCGGTGTCCTCGGTGACGAGCCGGAACATCCCCTGGGTGGGTGTCGCGAGTCGGAGGGCTTCCTCGACGATCGGTACGGCGAGCGAGGCGTCGGCCTTCAGCCGCCACCACCATTCCTTGTTCTCGGCGAGGAGCTTCACCATCTCGTTGAACAGCTTGGTGGTCGTTTCGTTCCCGGCGACGAGGAGCTGCTGGAAGATCGAGATCATCTCGGCATCGGTGAGACCCCGCTCGCCGTCGTCGGCCGGCACGGTGCCCTCGGCGATGGCGCGCACGATGCCTTCGCGGGCCTCGGCGCGCTGGGTCATCAGCTGGTCGTGCATGAAGTGCTGCATCTCGACCACCTCGCGCTGGGACTCCAGGCGGCGGTCGTCGCTCAGCGCCGTCCCGATCGCCGCGACGGACGCGTCGGACCAGCGCTTGATGTCCGCGCCGCGGTCGCGCGGCAGCTGCAGGGCCATGGCGATCGCCTCGACCGGGATGGGCGTGGAGAACCGGCGCTGCAGGTCGACCCGACCGTCGGCGACGAAGCCGTCGATCACCCGGTCGACGATCTCGGTGATCTGCGGCCGGAGCGCCCCGATGAGCCGGGCGTTGAAGCGGGGCTGGATCGTCGCCCGGTACTGGTCGTGCTCGGGTGGGTCGATCGTCAGCATCGTGCCGATCTGGGGCCATCCCTGCGCCTGGATCTCGCGCAGCTTCGCCACGAGGTCGGGCCGGGGTGACTCACCCGGTCCGCCGAACGCGTTCGAGAACACACGGGTGTTCCGGGCGAGCTCCTTCACCAGGTCGAACCGGGTGACCACGTAGAGGGGCATCCCGGGGACGGCGAAGGCGGGGGAGGCCGACCGCATGGCGTGGTACCAGGGGTGCGGATCCTGCTGGATCGACGGATCGAAGGGGTTGAACCTGGTCAGATCGATCGTCGTTGGCACCGGATCCTCCGGATCTTGAGGGTGGACGGGCTCAAGGCGGCGCCCCATCGTCCGATCTGGGACCCGCCGGATACCCCTACCACAAGGACCTCGGATGATCGGTACCGTCTTCGCACCCAGTCGCTGGTTGATGCGACAACTGTCGTTCGCTCAGAAGTTCATGCTGCTGGCCGCGCTGCTGCTGGCGCCGCTCGCTCTGGTGACGAAGAGTTACCTCGACGACAAAGACAGCGTGATCGCGTTCTCCGCCAAGGAGGAGGACGGCGTCACCTACCTCGAGCCGGCGATCCAGCTGCTGAGCTCGCTCGTACAGGCCCGCTCGGCGGCCGTCGCCGGCAAGCCGGTGAACACCGCCGCCATCCAGTCGGCCGTGGCCGCCGTCGATTCCGTCGACGCCAAGCTCGGCAAGGAACTGGTCGCCACGGGCAAGGCGACCAGCGAGGTGTGGGCCGATCTCAAGGGCAAGGTCGGCACGATCGCAACCTCGACCGCGACCGGCGAGCAGGCGTTCGACGCGTGGACGCCGGTCGTTTCGGGTGCGCTCGGCCTGGTCGGTCAGATCGCCGACGGCTCGAACCTGACGCTCGATCCCGACCTCGACTCCTACTACATCATGGACCTCATCGCGTTCCAGGTGCCGCCGCTGCTCGACGCCGTCGGTCAGCGCAGCGACCTCGCGGTGCTCGGTGCCGACAAGGAGTCGAGCCCGCTGTACGGCAAGTGGGTCGTCGCCGACAACCTCGTGGGCTTCCGTGCCGGCAACGTGGTGTTCGACCTCCGGGATCGTGCCTACAAGAACACGGCGAACTCGAACATGGAGCGCAACCTGGAGCCCAAGCTCCTGGCGGCGGAGCAGGCCCTGAAGGATGGCGGTGACGCTGCGGTCACGGCGCTGATGAGCCTCCACGGCGCCGCGACGCCGATCATGAGCGAACTGCTCGAGGCGCGCATCAGCGGGTTCGAGGACCAGAAGTCGTCGGTCGTGCGAGTGCTCGTGCTCGCTCTCTTGCTCGCCATGTACGCCTTCGGCGGCCTGGTCGTCGGCGTGTCGGGTGCCGTGCGTTCGATGCGCAAGACCCTGAAGGACGCAGCCGACGGCACCCTGCGCCGTCCCGAGGTGTTCTCCGGCCGGGACGAGCTGGCGTCGATGTCGAAGGACCTGGCCGAGACGATGGACAACATGCGCCACAGCGTGCAGGCCATCTCCTCGTCCTCGACCACCCTGGCCCGCTCGGCCCGCGGTGTCGCCGGCGTCGCCGATTCGCTCGCCGACAGCTCCTCCAACACCTCGCTGCAGGCCGAGACCGTTGCGAGTGCCGCCGAGGAGATGACCGCCGCGATCGGCGAGATCTCCCGAGGGTCGGTCAGCGCCGCAGGCATCTCCACCGAGGCCCGGTACAAGGCCGAGCAGGCGTCGAGCACGATGCAGGAGCTGCAGGACGCAAGCGCCCAGATCTCGAAGTTCCTCGAGTTCATCTCCTCGATCGCCAACCAGACCAACCTGCTGGCGCTGAACGCGACGATCGAAGCCGCCCGGGCCGGCGAGGCCGGCAAGGGCTTCGCCGTGGTCGCCGACGAGGTGAAGAACCTGGCAACCCAGACGGCCAAGGCGACCGAGTCGATCAACGAGATGGTGGGCTCGATCCAGCGCAGCGCCGAGAGCGCCGTGTGGTCGATCAGCAACATCCGCGACGTCATCACCCAGGTGTCCGACAGCCAGACCTCGATCAGCGCTGCGGTCGAGGAGCAGACGGCGACCACGGGCGAGATCACCCGAGCCGTGAACGGCGTGGCGACCGCTGCGTCGGACTCGTCCCGTGAGGCCTCGCAGCTCCAGGAGCTGTCCGGTCAGCTCAACGAGATGTCCACCCAGCTCGAGACGATCGTCGCCAAGTTCACCATCGTGGAGTGATCGTCCGTCGATGACGGCCGTCGCCGCTGCGGTCCGGGGTGATCACCCCGGACCGCAGCGGCGCGTGTCGGGCCGTTCAGCTCGCAGCGAACGCGGCGACGAGGAACTCGAGCGTGCGCTCGTGGAGGATGTCGGCGCTGCGCGCGAGCAGGTGGCCGTCACCCGGGAGCACGACGAGTTCGCCGGTGCCGGCGATCGCCCGGACCACCTCGCTCGCCTCCACCGGCAGGATCTCGTCACGGTCGCCGTGGAACAGCAGCAGGGGCCGGCCGGCGAGGCCGCCGGCGACCTCGCACCCCGCCGACTGTGTGGCGTAGGTGACGACCCCGGCGACCATGTCGGGCAGGGCGACCGCGACCCGGACGGCGACCGCCCCACCGAAGGAATGCCCGAGCGCCACGGTGCGATCGGCCCCGTGCCCGACGGCGAGCTGGACGGCGGCGGCGGCGTCGAGCGTGCAGGCGTCGAGGTCGTTCGGTCGCCGGTAGCTGATCCGCAACAGGGCGACGCCGGCGGCGGCGAGCTCCACGCCGAGGCGGTGATAGAGGCCGTTGGCCGGGCCGAGGAGGCCCCCCATCGCCCCACCGCAGGCGATGACGGCCGCCGGCTCGTCGCCTCGGCCGTGCCACAGGACGGTCAGCAGACCGCGCATGGTGTACAGCTCCAGGTGGCGGAGGCCCGGCATGATCTCCACCTCGCCGGTGGCGAGCACGGACAGCGCCTCGAGCGGCGTGGCGCCGGGGCCTTCCCGGCGGCGGTGGTCGTCTGATCCGCTCACTGCTTGTACCCTACAAGCATGGCCGCGCAGCCGCCCG
>JBILVB010000123.1:0-11496 GCA_044370695.1 Acidimicrobiales bacterium
CGGCCAGCGCCGCCACGTCGGTCGCGCTCAACCGCCGGTCGTAGAGCTGCACCTCGTCGACGCCGCCGCGGAAGTACTGGCCCCAACTGCCGCCACCGAGCGGCTGGTAGGGCGAGCCGAGGCCGAGCGTGCCGGGCCGGATCGTGCCGAGCATCCCGGCGGGGACGCTGCCGAGCAGGACGCCGTCGAGGTACACCGACGCCGACGAGTCGGCCCCCACCGTGACCGCCACGTGGTACCAGCGTCCGGCCTGCAGGTCGACCGGGAAGCCCGACCACCCGCACGAGTTGCCCGCGATCTCGAGCGAGGTGGTCGACACCAGGCGGACCGAGAACACCCGGCCGTTACCGCACAGCCCGTCGTCGACGGTCGAGACCAGGCGCAGATCGGGGGCGAAGGCGTCGGGTCGCATCCAGGCCGAGCAGGTCCACGCCCCGGTGATCCCCGGGCCGGGGAGCACGGCCCGGTCGTCGACGCCGTCGAGGACGAGACCGTTGCCGGACCGGGCCGGCGCCCACACCGGGCCCCCGGTGGTGATCCCGTCGCGCCCGTTGCCCGACACGTCGGCCACGACGGTGCCGCTCGACGCGTCGAGCGGCCAGCGGGCGACCAGCGAGCCGTCGCCGGCCGAGGACACCGGTGCCGACGGCCGCCCCACGCCCTCGGCGTTCACCGCGGCGACCCGCACCTCGTAGGTGACGCCGTTCGCGACACCGGTGACGGTGGCCGTGGTCGCCGTCGAGATCCCGTCGGGCACCACCGTCCAGCCCGAGGTGCCGAGCGCGCGGGTCCACACGACGTAGTCGGTGACGGGCGCCCCGCCGGTGATCCCGGGCGCGGACCAGGTGACGGTGAGCCGCCCGTTGCCCGGGGTCGCCGCCACGCCACCGGGCACCCCCGGGGGCGACACCGGGGTCACGGTCAGCGACGCCGACGCCATGCCGGGCCCGGCGCCGTTGACCGAACTGACCCGCACCTCGTAGGCCGAGCCGTCGACCAGGCCGCCGACGACCGCGGTGGGGGTGGGGCCGAAGCCGTCGTCGAACGCCGTCCACACCGCAGTCCCGCCCGCCGGGCGGTACTCGACGAGGTGGTCGACGATGCCGACGGCGTTGGCGGTCGGCGTCGTCCACGCCAGCGCCACCGACCCGGCCGGCACCCGGGCGATCCGGCGGATCACCGGATCGACCAGGTTCGCCACGTACAGGTTGCCGGCGGCGTCGAGCGCGATCGGGCCCGAGTTGGCGAGCTGCGCCACCGAACCGGGCCCGTCGACGTTGCCGGCGACCCCGGTGCCGGCCACGGTCGACACGATCCCCGACGGCGAGATCCGCCGCACCCGGAACCCGGTGTTCTCGTCGACGAACACCGAGCCGTCGGGGGCGACGGCCACCCCGCCCGGCCACGAGAACCCCGACGAGACGGTCGACACGACCCCGCCGGGCGTCACCCGCCGCACCGCCCCGTTGCCGGCGTCGGCCACGAACACGTTGCCGGCAGCGTCGAGCGCGATGCCCTGCGGGTGGAAGAACGACGCCCCGGTGCCCGAGCCGTTCACGAACCCCGCCGAGCCCGACCCGGCCAGCGTGGTCACCACCCCGGCGGGCGTGATGCGCCGGATCCGATGGCTGAACCAGTCGGACACGAACACCGTGCCGTCGCCGGCGACGGCCAGGCCGTAGGGGCCCTGGAACGACGCCGCCGTCCCGGTGCCGTCGGTCCCACCGGGCGCGCCCGACCCGGCCAGCGTCGTCACGATCCCCGACGGCGAGACCCGCCGGATCCGGTGACCGCCCCAGTCGGCCACGTAGAGCATGCCGGCGGCGTCGAACCCGAGCCCGATGGGCTCGTTGAACGACGCCGCCGTCCCGATCCCGTCGGCCCCACCCCGGGCTCCGGAACCGGCGAAGGTGGTCACCGCACCGTCCACCCCGATCCGGCGGATCGTGTGGTTCCAACGGTCGGCGACGAAGGTGTTGCCGGCGGCGTCGACGGCGAGGCCTTCGGGTCGGGCGAACCGGGCGGTCGCCGCCGTCCCGTCGACGTTGCCGGCGATCCCGGCGCCGGCCAGGCGGGACACCACCACCGGCGATGCCACCGGGGTGCCGGGCTGGCCCGGTGCGCCCGGGGCGACCGGCACGGCGGCGGCCCGAGGGGCGCCGGTGCCGACGTCGGTGACGGCGCGGACCTGCACGTCGTAGGCGGTGCCGTTCACCAGACCGGTCACCGTGGCCGTGGTCGCCGTCGACACCCCGTCGACGGCGGTGAACCAGCGGGTCGTGCCCGTCACCCGGTACTCGACGACGTAGTCGCGCACCGGCGCGCCGCCGGTGGCCGCCGGTGCCGCCCACGACAGCTGCAGGCTCCCGGCGCCGGGCACCACACCGACCGCACCGGGCTGGCCCGGGACGCTCACCGGGGTGACGGTGACCGGCGCCGACGGGATGCTCGTCCCGCCGGGCCCGGTGGCCGAGACCCGCACGTCGTAGGCGACGCCGTCGGTGAGGCCGGTGAGCGTGGCGGTGGTCGCCGTCGACACCCCGTCGGCGAACGTGGTCCACGGACCCGACGGCGCCACCCGGTACTCGACGACGTAGTCGGTGACCGATCCGGCGTTGACCGTCGGCGCCGACCAGGTGAGCACGGCCGAACCCGGCGCCACCGGGGTGATCAGGCGCAGCCGGTGGTTCGGCCCGTCGGTCACCCACAGCCGGTTGGTGGCGTCGAGCGCGAACCCGTACGGGCCCGCGACCGTGGCGACGGCGCCGGGGCCGTCGGCGGCGCCGGACACCCCGGTGCCGGCCAGCAGCGTGCGGCCCCCCGCCGGCGTGAGCCGCCAGACCCGCCACCCGGCGGTGTTCTCCCCGACGTAGACGTTCCCGCCGGCGTCGAGCATCGCTGCGGTCGGCTCGGCGAACCCGGCCGCGAGCGTCGTGACGAGCCCGTCGGGTGCGATCCGGCGCACCCGACCCGTGCCGTAATCGGCGACGACCACGGTGCCGGCGGCATCGACGTCGAGCTTGGCCGGCATGGTGAAGCTGGCCGCGGTGCCGGTGCCGTCCAGCGCGCCGGGCAGGCCGGACCCGGCCAGGGTGGACACCACGCCGGCCGGGGAGATCCGCCGGATCCGATGCCCGTCGAACTCCGACACGTACACCGTCCCGGCTTGGTCGACGGCGACACCCATCGGTCCCGAGAGCCCCGAGGCGAAGGTGGTGACCACGCCGGCGGCGCTGACCCGGCTGACCCGGCCGGCCGTGTACTCGGCGACGTAGAACCCGCCGGTGCCGTCGGCCGCGATGCCGAGGGGTTGCGCCAGGCCGCCGACGAACGTGGTGACCACCCCGGCCGGGGTGACCCGGCGCAGCAGGCCGTTGTACCGGTCGGCGACCACGGCGTTGCCGCTGGCGTCGAACGCGAGCGCCTCGGGCCAGTGGAACCGGGCCGCTGCGCCGGTGCCGTCGGTCGCGCCCGGGGTGCTGCCGGCGAGCGTGCTCACCATCGTCAACGAGGCCGCCAGGGTGCCGGGCGCGCCGGGCCGGGCGCTCTGCACGGTGATCGTCACGGGGCTCGACGTCGCCGAGGCGTTGCTGTTGTCGACGGCGACGGCCGTGAGCGTGTAGCTGCCCGGCGCCGGCGACCACGCGACCACGTACGGCGCCGAGGTCATCGTGCCGATCACCGTGGTGCCGACCCGCAGTTCGACCCGCTGGATCGAACCCGCCGGATCCGGATCGGCGGCGACCACCTCGACCCGGACGACGCCGTCGGACGGCGACACGGTCGAGCCGGTGGCCGGCGCCGTGATCGTCACCACCGGCGGCCGGTTCGCCGGGGTGCCGGGCACGTCGGCCGACTGGCCGCTGCCGTCGGTGATCTGCACTTCGGCCAGCGCCACGGGCCGGCCCGTGGTGTTGGTGATCCGGACGTACCGGGCGAACCGGAACACCGGCACTTCCCAGAACTCACCGGGGGCGCCGCTCACCGTGCCGGTCCACACCCCGTCCTGCGCGTCGGGGTCCGGGCCGAACGGGTTGGCCGACACCTGCACCCGCAGGTCGCGCAGACCCAGCGGCACGTCGGACCGGTTCCACAGTCGGACCACACCGACGGGCCGGTTCGACTGCAGGTCGACCTGCCACCACGAGGCGGCGGCGTCGGTCCCGGTGAGGCTCACCGACCCGGCCGACAGACGGCCGTCGGTGTTGCCGTCGAGGGCGCGGGCGGCTGCGGCTGCGCCGTCGGTGCTCGACTGCGACGCCACCCACCCGGTCGTGGCCAGCAGCGGCGCAGCCGCCGCCGCGACCCGGTTGGCCGACGTGCGCAGACCGCTCGTCGTGCCCCGGGTGAGCTGCACCTCGGCCAGTGCGAGCACCCCGCTGTCGGTGCGCCGCACCCGCACGTAGCGGCCGATCCGATCGATCGGCATCTCGGCCAGCCGGTCCACTGCGGCCACGGTCGCGGCCGGAGCCCCCCAGGAGGTGCCGTCGTCGGACACCGACACCTCGAGACTCGCCGTCTGCTCGGCGAACCCGTCGGCCCGACCCCACAGGCGCACCGTGCCGATCGGCTGCGGCGCACCGAGATCCACCTGCCACCACGGGTTCGGCTCCGACCGGGACACGAACAGGTCGCCGGAACCGGCAAAGCCGAGCCGGCCCCCGTCGACGGCGCGGGCCGCCGTGAACGACGCCGTCGACTCGCTCGACGCGCTCGCCACCGCGCCCGAGGTGTCGAGCAGGTCGACCGGACGCACCACCTGCACCTCGGCCAGCGACAACCGGCCCGGGTCGGCCCGGCGGACCTGGACGAACCGGGCGGCCCGGGACAGCACCAGCTCGTGGGCGCGCCCGACGCTGCCGGCGATCCGGAACGTCGACATTCCGGGCGTGGCTGCGATCGGGGTGCGGAAGGGCACGTCGGCCACGTGGACGATCAGGTTCGTGCTCTCCGACGGGTTGTCGGCCGACCCCCACAGGCGCAGGCCGCCGATCCGGGTGACCCGGCCGAGGTCGAGTTGCCACCACGGCGCGGTCTCGTTGTCGGACCGGAACACCGAACGCCCGGCGCCGACGGTGCCACCGTCGACCGCCCGGGCCGGCGTCGCCGCCGGGGTCGCAGCATCGACGCTCGACGCCGTGACCCGCCACGCCGGGGCCCGCACCAGGAGCGGCACGTCGCGCTGCGCCGCAGCGCTGCGGTTCTCGTTGGCGGCCGACACGGTGACCGCCGCGGTCGGCGCGACGCGGTTGGCGCCGGCGACGCCGAGCGCGTCGACCGGGAGGCGCAGCGACAGCGCCGGCGCCGCCAGGCCTGCAGCGAAGGGATGGTCGTTCGGGAGCCGGCCCGTGAGCCCCCACTTGGTGGCGAGGTAGCCCTCGATGCGCTGGCGCTCGGCGGTGGTGATCGCCCCGGCGGTGACGATCACCTCGGCGATCACCCCGTCCCGGAACCCGGCGGTGACCCCGTACCAGCCGAGCTCGAAGCGGCCCGGCGCGCTCCAGGCACCGGCGCGTGAGCCCGACAGCACGGCGGTCCCGTTGCGCCACAACGTCGCCGTGGTCGTCGACCCGGTCGTGGCGAACGACGCCGCCTGCACCGACGACGCCAGGGCACCGGTGTCGCCCGACGCCACGAACGCGCCGTTCCAGTAGGACGCCGACCCGCCGCCGTCGAGACCGAACCGGGTCTCGGGGTTGTCGCGGTCGGCGGAGTCGAGGTTGACCAGACCGGTACAGCAGGCCGTCGTCGTGGCCGTGGACCGCATGACGACGAAGATCGTGCTGCTCGGTCCGGGCGACGCTGCGGCGGGCACGTCGAGCCGGTCGGCCGTGAACGACACTGCGGGCTTGCCGTCGAACCCCGCCGGGTCGAGCGCCGGCCGCTGGGCCGCGACGGGGGCGGTGGCGTCACGGCCGTTGCCGCTCTTGTCGGCCCAACGGGTGACACCGCCGCCGTCGACGGTGACGGTGGCCGGGTCGGCGGCGTCGAGCCACAGCGCGAGCGGCGGCGGTTCGAGCGTGCTCGAGGACCGGGCCGTGGGCGACCGCAGCGTCGCCACCGCCTCGGGTGCCACCGAGCACGTGAGCGTGCGGTCGGTGGGATAGGGCGCGGCGGCCGAGCAGGTCACCCCGGCAGGCAGGCTGGGTGCCGCCTGGAGGCGGGTGCCGGCCGGTGGGGCGTAGGTGACCGTGGCCGGGCCGTAGGCGTCGGAGGGCCCGAGGTTGCGGACCTGCAGCGCCACGTCACCCACGCCGCCGGGCACGAGGGCTGCGCTCACCACCGGGTCGAGCGCAAGGCGGAACCGGGCCCCGTCGACGGTGAGCGTGGCGGTGCGGGTGACCGAGGACCCGAAACGCGACCCGGTCACCACCGCCGACAGCGCAGCGGGCGCCTTCGGGCTCGACGACGGGTTCGCACCCGACTCCACCCAGACCGGCACGTCGACCACCACGGTCGACAGCGCCGGGACCGGCACCAGGCTGCAGCGCACCGAGCGCAGGTCCGCGGCGGCGACCAGCGTGCACGACCGGCCGAGGGCGGCGACGTCGACGCGGGCGTCGACCGGCACGGTGAGCGTGAACGACGCGTCGGGCTCGGCGGTGACCGAGGAGTTGACCAGCGACACCGGCACGACGGCCCCGGCCCCGGGCACCACCGTGACCGAACCGACCGAGGAGCCGGTGAGATCGGTCATCGAACCGGCCCAGACCGACACGCCGTCGAGTGCGGGCCCGCAGCCGGACGGCTCGTCGCTGTCGAACCGCACGGTCGAGGCCTCGGATGCGGCGACGAAGGTGGCGCTGCGCGTCACCCACCCCATGGCGGCGAGCGTCCGGCCGGTGACGTCGAAGGAGAACGTCGACGTCACCCCCGGTGCGCGCACGGTCAGGTTCTTCACGGCCGGGCCGCAGGCCGGGTTCCCGGCGAGCGCGAAGCGGATCACGTACGACTCGCCGGGCACCGTGCGGAACGTCTGGTACACGCTGCCGGCCGTGGCACCGCTCACGTCGAGCGAGTGGGCGCCGTCGGCCGCGGTCCAGAAGCCCCCGATCAGGTCGAGGTCGTTGCGGGCCACTACCCAGCCGTCGAGCGCATCGGGGCCGACCGCGGCGATCACGTAGGCCGCACCCGGGTTCAGGGTCGAGGTTTCGAACGACCCGTTGCGGAACTCCTGCAACGCCGCCGTGCGCCGGTCCGGCCCGAACTCGGAGGTGTTGCCGGCAGCATCGGTCGCGGTCGCGGTCACCAGGCTGGTCCCGCCGGTGAGGCCGCCGATCCCGGTGAGCGAACCGGCGAAGGCGCCGGTGGCGTCGGTGAGCAGCGACCCGAGCCAGCGCCGGCCCTGGCGGGCGCCGTCGCTCTCGAACACGTCGACGACCACGTTGGCGAACACCGCCTGGTTCGGCGCCGAACCGACGAACCCGGCGACGGTGAGGGTGTTGGTGCCGGCCACGGCGGAGTGCAGCACGGGGGTGTCCACCAGCCGGTTCGGCTGGTTCGTGGTGACGATCCCGTCGTTGGCGGTGGGGCCGTCGCCACCGAGGTCGATCCCCGGGCCGCCGTTGCCGTAGATCTGGTTGCCCCGGATGGTCGCGCTGAGCGCGAAGCCGGCACCGAGGCGGACCCCGGCCCCGCCGTTGCCGGTGATCACGTTGGCGGCACCTCCGCCGACGCCGCCCACGACCACCGGGCCGGTGACCGACGCCGCGATCTCGATCCCGTCACCGGCGTTGGGGACCGCGAAGGTGTCGGCTGCGTTGCGGCCGATGCGGTTGCCGAGGATCCGCAACCCGGTGGTGCGCGGCGCCGCGAGGTGGATCCCGTCGCCGAGGTTGCCGCTGATCACGTTGGCGTCGGCCGGACCGGTACCGCCGATCACCAGCCCGTCGATGGTGTTCGCCGCCGCGCCCTCGAGCAGGATGCCGACCCCGTTGGGCAACGGCGTCCGGCCGTCCCGCCCGACGCCGATGTGGTTGCCGGCGATCGACCACGAGCTGGTCCCGGCCACCGGCCCGAACGAGTCGTCGGGCTGGACGGAGATGCCGCCACTGCCGTTGCCGGCGATCACGTTGGCGCGGATCTCCCGGAACGTCGTGGTGCCCGAGGCCATGGCGATCCCGTAGGGCCGGGACCCGACGAGGGCGGTGCCGGTGGCGTTGCTGCCGATGAAGTTGCCCCGGATCGTGAGCCCGGTGGCAGCGAAGTTGACGGCATGGCTGCAGCCGCCACCGATCACGTTGCCGTCGCCGTCGCCGGACCCGCCGACCACCGGATCGCCGCCGATCGCTGCGACACACGCCGAACCGATCGTCGTTGCGGCCGTGCCGGTCACGTCGAGGCCGACGTAGCTCGTCGACAAGCGGTTGCGAGCACCGGACAGCACCACGGCGGTGCCGGGCGTGCCACCGACGACCAGACCGCGCACGACCACGTCGTCGGCGTTGACGACGATCCCTGCGCCGGCGAGCTCGACCCGCAGCGTGTGCGGCACCCCGGCCCACAGGTTGCCGGCCGCTGCGCCGGGCTGGGTGAGGCCGTCGATCGCCACCCGGGATCGCGTCAGGGTCGGCAGCGCCGCCGCCAGCGACGAGCGCCAATGCCCGGTCGCCGCCTGATAGCCGGGGTCGGTGGTGCGCAGCGCGAAGACCGTGGACTCGATCCCGGCGGTGCGGCCGTTCTGGCGCAACGCCGCCTGGTCACCGAGGGCGTTCAGGTTGGTGAGCACCTGGCGCAGGCTGCCCGGGACGGCGTCCACGGTGGTGGTGACCGCCGAGAAGTTGAACCCGACGTCCATGCCGGTCACTGCCGAGGTCCCGATCGTGACCGGTGCGACCGCTTGCGGGACGGCCGTCGTCGTCGCGAGGCCCTCGAGTGTGGCACCGACGGTGTTGGCGACGGCCTCGAGCCGTGACGGATCCGCGCCACCGACCTCGCCGGTGATCGCGATCACGGCGCCGATCGAGGCGTCGGTTCGGTAGGTCGGCACCCCGACCACACCCTCGGTGGCACCGGTGCGGCCGGAGCGGACGGTCGAGGTGACGACCCGCACCCGGTAGTCGCCCGACGGCAGGTCGGCGAAGGAGTAGTTACCCGACCCGTCCGACGACGTGACGGCCATGAGCACCGACGACGCCCCGATCCGCCGGTAGAGCTCGACGCGGGCCCCGAGGCGCCCGGTGCCGCCCTCGTTGCGCGCCGTGGCCCGATCCCGGCCGGGGCCCCCGCCGTAGTTGACGTCCTCGAACACGTTGCCCGACACCCCGCCGGCGTTCGCCGGCGGGTCGAACAGCATCCGCACCTCCACCGCGGTGAGGGCCCGGCCGTAGATCCGCGCGTCGTCGAGGCGCCCGTTGAGCCGGCGGTCGGAGGCGGCCGGGTCGCCGCCGAGGTGCACCTCGGCGGTCGAGGTGACGATCGTGCCGACCGCCGGGGTGCCCGTACCGACCTCGACCCCGTTGCGGTACAGGCGGATCGTCTGACCGTCGTACGTGCCGGCGAGATGGGTCCACGACCCGTCGGTCACCGCCGCCGCCGGGCTCGAGCGCCACCCCAGCCCGGTGACGAACACCGAGAACACCGCCGTGCCCGACCCGGTGAACTCGAGCGCGTACTCGCTCGAACCGCCGGTCTTCTTCAGAATCGGGTCTGCCGCGCCCACCGGGGCCGTGCGGTTCACCCACGCCGCCACGCTGACCGCGGCGCTCGGCGCGAGCTCGGCCCGGTGCGGCACCCGCACGCGGTCACCGGGGTCGAACCGCAACGCCCCGGCCCGCACCCCGGTCGTCCATTCGTTGCCGACCATGTCGGTGAGGGTGCCGTGGTTGGCGCGCCCCGACGCGTCGGCGGCGACGAGGCCGTCGGTTTCGTCGAGCTTCCAATGACCGGCCAACCCCGCGGCCAGGTCGGCCACCGGCGCACCCGGACCGAACTCGGACGTGGAGCCCCCGGCGTCGGTGGCGGTGGCCACCAACCGGCTCACGCCGGCGGTGAGGGTGACCCCGGCGGGCAGCACGATCGTGCGGGCGGTGAACGAGCCGTTGAGGGCATCGGCGGCGACCGATCCGAGCCAGGTCCGCCCGGCGCTGAAGCCGGCCGCCGTGCCCTCGGCCAGGTACAGGTCGACGACGGCCCCGGCGAACGCCGCCTGCCCGGCGACGCTGCCGACGTACCCGCTGACGGTGAGGGTGTTGCCTGCGGCGACGGCCGAGGTGAGCACCGGGTAGTCCATGCCCTGGTTGGGGGCAGTCGTGGTGCGCACGCCGTCGTTCACCGTGACCCCGTCGCGCCCGAGGTCGATCCCGAGCCCGAACAACCCGGTGGTGCCGAAGATCGCGTTGCCCCGCACCATGTTCGCCGACGACGCCCCGCCGTACACCGCGACGGCCGAACCGCGGTTGAACGCGATCGTGTTGCCCTCGCCCGCGGCGACACCCCCGACGGTGTTGCCCGACGCCCCCGACAGGATCCCGACGCCGAGCTCGTCGTTGGGCACGGCGGCCACCCCGGCGACGTCGGTGCCGATCCGGTTGCCCTGCACCACGTTCCCGGTGGCCGATCCGCCGTGGAGCGCGATCCCGAACTGCCCGTTGCCCGACACAAGGTTCCCGGCCGTCGCCGATCCGATGCGGTGCCCCGAGCCGGTGACGCTGACACCGCCGGAGGTGTTGGGGACGGGCGCGGTGCCGAGGGCGTTGGTGCCGATGTGGTTGCCGAGCACCGAGCTACCCGACGCGCCGAGCACGATGCCGGTGCCGTTGCCGCTGATCACGTTGCGCACGGCCGCGCCGGCGCCGCCGATCACGTGGCCCGTGCCGTCGACGACTCGGATACCGGCCAGGTTCGGTACCGCTGCGGTGCCACTCGCGTCGGTGCCGACGAGGTTGCCCTGCACGGTCGTCGGTCCGGCACCAGCGAGGAAGCCGATGGCGATTCCGTCGTTCCCGTTGCCCGACACCAGGTTCCCTTCGCCGGGCTGGCCGCCGCCGATCACCGTGCCGGTCGCGCCGTCGGTGATCCAGATGCCGTAGGAGTTGCGCACGGCCGCCGTGCCGGCGGCGTCCGTGCCCACCCGGTTCCCCGCGATCCGGACCCCGGCGACGGGGGCGTCGACCACGATGCCCGCACCGCCGAGGGAACCGCTCGCGACGTTGCGTTGGGCGGCGGTGCTGCCGCCGACCACCGAGAACGCGCCCCGGATCGAGATCCCGTGGATGCCGTTGCCGGCCGCCGCCGTGCCGGTGTTGGAGAGCCCCACCCAGTTGCCCTCCACCACCGACCCGGCGCCGCGCACGAACAGACCCCGCCCGGCGAAGCGGTTGACCACCAACCCGCGGATCACCACGTTCGGCGCGCTGGACTCGATCCCCATCACGCCCGTCGACGTGCCGGCCGACGACCCGTCGAGTTCGACGATCGGGCGCGGATCGGCGCTCGACCACCCGGGCTGGGCCTGGGCGTCGATCGTCAACGGGCTCGACACCTCGGGCAGCATCG
>JBILVB010000265.1:0-3109 GCA_044370695.1 Acidimicrobiales bacterium
CACGACCGAGGTGAGACCGCCGAGCGACATCCCGACCACGCCGGACGCCTGCGGCGCCAGCTCCTCGACGACGGCGGCCACGTCGGCGGCCAGCAACTCGGGGGTGTAGGTCGCGTCGTCCCGCCAGTCGGAATGACCGTGTCCGGCGAGATCGACGGCGACGACGGGTCGGTCGAGCGCAAGGGCGACCGTGTCCCAGGTGTGGGCGTTCTGCGCGGTGCCGTGGACGAGCACCAACTCCGGCTCGCCGTGTCCCCAGACCAGCGCCGAAACCCGGCGCCCGCCCACCAGTTCGACCGAGGTGCGCCGTACGCTCGGGGGCGACGGCAGATCGAGGCCGTACTCGGAGGCGTTCTCGTGGAACAGGCCGAACTCGTCGTAGGCGATGCGCTCCCCCATGGCCGGCATCCTGCCATCCGCGCCATGGTTCTGGCGTTGTGCGTCGCACTGGCGGGCGCCTCGTGCGCCGGCGACGACGGGCCGGCGGTCACCCCGACCACGGTCACCCCGACCACGGCCACGGCTAGCTCGGTCGCACCGACGACGACCACCCCGACGACCGCCCCGACGGCCCCGACGACGACCGTGACGACGCCCGCCGCCTCGGACCGGTTCTACGTACCGGACCAGCCGTTGCCCACGACGCGGCCCGGCGCCCTGTTGCGGTCCGAGTCGATCGACGCCGGGCCTGGGACGCGCGGGTGGCGCATCCTGTACGTGTCGCAGCGGGCCACCGGCGAGCCCGTGGCCGTTTCCGGCCTGGTCGTGGTCGGCGACGGCGCTGCTCCCGCCGGTGGGCGCCCGGTGCTGTCGTGGGCCCACGGGACCACCGGGCTCGGGGACGGGTGCGCCGTGTCCCGCCAGTTCACCGACGGTCGGTCGGCCGAGCGGCTGCTCGCCCCGCTCGTCGTCGGGGCGGGCTACGCCTTCGTCGCCACCGACTACGAGGGGCTCGGCACACCGGGCGAGCACCCGTACGTGATGGGGCGCGCCGAGGGCCGCAACGTGCTCGACGTCGTGCGGGCCGCAGCGGCGCTCAGCGGATCCGGCATCGAGCCGAGCTCGAAGGTCCTCGTGTGGGGTCACTCGCAGGGCGGCGGCGCGGCGGCCTGGGCGGCCGAGCTCCAACCGGCCTACGCCCCGGAGCTGGCCCTGGTCGGCGCCGCCATCGGCGCGCCGGCCGCCGAGCTGCGCACCCTCGGCGAGGGGTTGCGGACCGGCCGCTACAGCTACTTCGGCCTGATGACCGTCGCCGGCATCGCAGCGGCGTATTCCGACGCCGACCCGGCAACGGTCCTGACCACCAAGGGTTCGGAGTTGCTCGGCACCATTCGGTCCCAGTGCACCGACGACATCAGCCGCACCCTGCGCGGCCTCACGACCGACGATCTCGTACGGGTCGATCCGACCACCGTCGCCCCCTGGTCGGGCCATCTCGACGCCAACACCGCCGGGCAGGCGGCTCCCCGCGCCCCGCTGTTCGTCTACCACGGCAGCGCCGACGACCTCATCCCACCGGCGATCAGCGCCGCCTTGGCCGCCAAGTACTGCGCCCGAGGCGCCACGGTGCAACGCAAGGTCTTCCCCGGTGACCACACCAGCGTGATTGCGCTCGCATCCGGCGATCTGCTGCGCTGGTTCGCCGACCGTGTGCGGGGCACACCGGCGAGCACCACCTGCTGAGCGACGACCGGCCCTTCGGCGCCGCAGCGGTCAACCGGCCGCGACGGCCCGGAACGCAGCGGCGTGCCGGTTCAGCATCGCCGCGTCGACCTCGGCCGGCAGTTCGACGACGAACTGCGTCGAGCCCGGGATCACCGCGTTGGCGAACTGCGTGGCGTTGCCGGAGCACGGCCCGTCGTCGCAGGGCACCTCGGCGAGGTCGACGCCGGCGGCCTGGGCGTAGCGGGCCAGCAGGTCGGGTCGGGCGACACCGGACGCCGCGACGTCGACCCAGTCCCCCACCTGGTGCCACCAGACACCGACGGTCGGTCGCACCAGCTCGACGAAGCGGGCCAGCGCCGCCGACTCGGGCTCCGACAGCGGAGCCGGGCCTCTCGTCGGATCTCCGGCACGGCCCGGCTGCCAGGCGACCGGGAAGTTCCGGTTCAGGTCCACCCCGCGGACGTTGTAGCGCTGCCCGGCGGCGTAGCCGTCCGGATTGGCGACCTCGATCAGCCAGGTGAGCACACCCGCCGGCGGGTTCGTCCGCAGCAACCCGACCAGGGGAACACCAGCGGTCTCGTCGCCGTGGATCCCGCCGACGGCCAAGGCCACCGGACCGCCCCAGGTACCGACGGCCCGCGCCGTGATCGGCCGGCCGAGCACGCTGCGCCCGATCTCGAGCGTGTCGGTCCGGCCGGTGACGACCGCACCGACCGGGTCGGCGGGACCGTTGGCGCCGAGGAGGTCGACGATCAGGTGGGTGCCGACGCTGGGTGCCAGACACACCTTGCCGTCGGGTGCGCCGCTGACGACCGCGGTCGCGACCGTGGTCGCCCGATTCCACGACAGCGACGACGCCCACGGCCTCGGCTCGCTGCAGGGCCACACCGTGACGAACCCGGGCCCGAGCGGGTCGACGGCGGTGACGTTGAGGACCACCCCGGTCGTGGCCGCGCCGAAGTCGACGGCGACGAGCCCCGCCGGCGCCACCCACGCCGGGCCGCCCGTGCGGGTGTCGAGCAACCGGCGGGGCGCCACCGGGGCCAACGGCGCCACGGTGGGGGACGACGCGGTCGCCGTCGTCGTGGTCCCGGTGGCGACGACGTCGACCACCAGGTGCGCCGCGACCGAGGCCGTCACGCACACCGGCGCCGTCGCGTCGACCACCGCGAGGTTCGCCGCGGTCTGACCCGTCCGGGCGTTGACCGTCGACGTGCCGCCCGGGACCTGGGCACACGGGTGCATCGCCGCCCAACCGTCCGCCGCGGGTTCCGTGAGGATCAACGTCACCGCTACCGCCGGCCCGGCCGGCACCGCGACCGGGATCGGCACCCCGGCCGCTCGGCGCGGGGCACCCCCGTCCCGGGTGTCGAGCACCCGGGACGGGCTGCGCGCCGCCAGGGTCGGGCCGTCACCGGTCCGCCACCAGCCGGTGACGTCAACG
>JBILVB010000124.1:0-11479 GCA_044370695.1 Acidimicrobiales bacterium
GGGCGCCGCAACATCGAGCGCTTCTGCGAGAACCTCCGCCGGGCCCAGCACGGCGGAGAGCTGCTCGGCGTCGTCGACAAGCACCTCGGCTTCTGACCCCACCACCCGCGGTACCGTGTCGGTCACCCGGATGGGGGTCCGGACCACGTGAGGCGACGGGAGGGACCATGCGCTACTACTCGTGCGATTCGCACGTCGTGGAGCCGGCGTCGGTGTTCGAGGGGTTCGAGGACGCCTTCGGATCCCGGGCGCCGCGGATCGACCGGGTGCCCGGCCGCGGCGAGTTCCTGGTGCTGCCCAAGGCCGGCCGCATCCCCGTCGGCCGGCTCGGGATCGCCGGCCACCGCCTCGACGACCCTGCCACCGACGCCCTGATCGCCCGCGGCTACGCCGGCCTCAACCCCGGGGTGCTCGATCCCCACGCCCGGCTCGACGAGCAGCACGTCGACGGCATCGTCGGGGAGGTCATGTACCCGAGCCTCAACATGTTCTCCTTCGCCGGGCTCGACGTCGACGTCGCCACCGCCGTCTTCGCGAAGCACAACGACTACATCGTCGACTACTGCTCCCCGGCGCCCGAGCGCCTCGTCGGCATCGGCTGCCTGCCGATCCCCGACGTCGACGCCGCCGTCGCCGAGCTCGAGCGGGCCGCCGGCCGCGGGGTCCGCGGCTTCATGGTTCCCACCCACGTCGACCCGGCCCGGCCGTGGTGCCACCCCGACTACGACCGGTTCTGGGCTGCGGTCCAAGACGCCAAGGCCCCCTTGACGATGCACATCTTCACCGGCACCGACTGGATGACCGGCCTGCCCGAGCACTGGGGCGCACCGGGCACGAGCATCAAGGGCTACACGCTCGCCCACACCTCGGCCTGCAACACGCTCATCGACCTGATCTGCGGCGGGGTGTTCGAGCGGTTCCCCGGCGTGCGCGTCGTGATCGCCGAGTTCGAGACCGGCTGGGTGTCGCACTTCCTGCGCCGGCTCGACCACGCGCTCTACCGCACCCCGCACCTCGCGGCCGACGGGCTCACAATGAAGCCGAGCGAGTACTTCCGCCGCAACGTGACGATCACCTTCGAAGACGACCTCGACGGCATCCTGACCCGGGACGGCATCGGGGTCGACAGCCTGGCGTGGGGCAACGACTACCCGCACCACGACTCGATCTGGCCCCACTCGAGGGCGGTGCTCGACAAGACGATGGCGTCGTGCACCCCGGAGGAACTCGAGCGGATCTGCTTCGGCAACGCCGTGGCGCTCTACGGCATCGACACGACCGCCCTCCCCGCCGGCTGAGCCACCCGCGCCCTAACCTGGGCCGGTGGACGATCTCGACGGGCTGGACAGCCTCGCCGCCGCCCGATTGGCAGCGCAGGGCCAGCGCTTCACGTCGAACCGGCGAGACCTGCTGCACCTCCTCGCGGGCGCAGGTCGACCGCTCACGATCCCGGACATCCTCGAACGGCGAGCGGGTCTCGCACAGAGCTCCGTCTACCGGAACCTCGCGGTGCTCGAGCAGTTCGGACTCGTGCAACGCCTCGTCACCACCGGCGAGTGGGCACGGTACGAACTGGCCGAGGACCTCTCCGAGCATCACCACCACCTGATCTGCTCCAGCTGCGGCACCGTGCGCGACGTCGCGGTGTCCGCCACGCTCGAAGCCGAGATCCACCGCGCGCTCACGGCGGCTGCGTCGGCCGCGGGCTTCGTGGCCCAGCACCATCGGCTCGACCTCGTCGGCGTGTGCGCAAGCTGCCGTACTTGAGAGTGATTCTCATTATTAACTAGTCTCCGGGCATGGCCGACTCACGTGTCCCCGTCACGGTGCTCACCGGCTTCCTCGGGTCGGGGAAGACCACCCTGCTCAACCACGTCCTGCGGGCTCATCACGGCCGGCGGATCGCCGTGATCGAGAACGAGTTCGGCGAGATCGGGATCGACGATGCACTCGTGATCGACGCCGAGGAAGAGATCTTCGAGATGAACAACGGCTGCATCTGCTGCACCGTGCGCGGCGACCTCATCCGGATCCTCGGAAACCTCATGCGCCGCAAGGACCGCTTCGACCACATCATCGTCGAGACCACCGGACTCGCCGACCCGGCACCGGTTGCGCAGACCTTCTTCGTCGACGACGAGGTCCGCTCGCAGCTACGTCTGGACGCGATCGTCACGATGGTCGACGCCAAACACGTGCTCGGGCATCTCGACGAGGTGAAGCCCGAGGGCGTCGAGAACGAAGCCGTGGAGCAGATCGCCTTCGCCGATCGCCTGGTCGTGAACAAGTGCGACCTGGTCGACGTCGCCGAACTCGAGCGGGTCGAGCATCGACTCAGACAGATCAACGCCATGGCTCCGATCGTCCGCACGGAACACGCGCGCGTCGACCTCGCAGCGGTGCTCGAGGTCGGGGCCTTCGACCTCGCACGGGTCCTCGAGATGGATCCCCAGTTCCTCGTCGATACCGACCACCAGCACGACCAATCGGTGACCAGCGTCGGGCTGGAGGTACCCGGCGCCGTCGACGTCGACCGGATCAACGACTGGCTCGGATGGCTCCTGGGCACCAAGGGCACGGACATCTTCCGGATGAAGGGTGTTCTTTCCGTGGCGGACGACGACCGTCGGTTCGTGTTCCAGGGCGTGCACATGCTTTTCGACGGCCAGCCCGATCGACCGTGGAAGCCCGACGAGGAGCGGGTGAACCGCATTGTGTTCATCGGCCGCAATCTCGACCGGGACGAACTGCGCAGGCGGTTCGTCGCCTGCGTGAGGTCCTGAGGCCATGCCCCGAACGGACACGACCACGACGACCACCGACGATCCGACGATCTCGATTTCCGAGCTGGTCCGTCTCGAGGATCACGTCACCGCAGTCTCGTTCTGCCCGAATGGCATGCACGTCGCTGCCGGGTCGTTGTCGGGCCAGGCCGTCCTGCTCGGGGGCCGGCGTTTGCACGAGGCGCTGCCCGTCCATCAGCTCGGCGTGCTGGCGATGGCCTGGTCGCCTGACGGCGCGACGCTGGCCCTCGGCGGACAAGACGGCCTCGTTCGCCTCTGGGACACGAGCGAGGGTCGAACCACTGCCGAGATACACGTTCCCGGCTGGGCCTCGAGCCTGGCCTGGTCACCCGGAGGAGACGTTCTCGCCGTCGCTGCGGGGCGCAGCGTCCTGCTCATCGATCCCGACGGGGTGATCCGTCGACGATTCGACGATCACCCGGCCACCGTCACCGCCATCGCTTGGACCTCCGGCGGCAAGCGGCTCGCGGCAGCGAGCTACGGGGGCCTGTGGTGGTACGGCGCGGAGAGCCAGCAGATCGACAAGCGCTTCCCGTGGAAGGGGTCGGTGCTCTCCATCGCGTTGGCGCCCAACGGAAAGTGGGTCGCTACGGGCAACCAGGACGCGACGGTGCACTGCTGGAAGCTGTGGTCGGGCGAGGACCTTCAGATGAGCGGGTACGCCGCCAAGGTGGAGGTGCTCGACTGGGACCGAACCTCTCGCTACCTGGCCGTCGGGACGATCGGCGAGGTCAACGTGTGGGACTTCTCCGGACGCGGCCCTCAAGGGAGCAAGCCGATCACCTTGGGTGGGCACGAACGCCGGATCACGGCGCTAGGCCATCAGCCCGGCGGATCGTTGCTGGCCGCAGCCGGAGCCGACGGCGTCCTCAGCCTGTGGCGTCCGGCCGCTCGGCGACGGCTGGTCGAACGGGTCGTCGTCGGCGAGGAACTCTCGTGCCTCGGATGGCATCCGAAGGGCCACCGGCTCGTGATCGGGACGGCGAGCGGTGGCGTTTTCCTCGTGAAGCTGTCCGAACGATGAAACTTTCGGCGACCATCCTGCTGGGATCGTTGGCGCTCGGCTCGTTGAGCTGCGCCGACGACGGCCCGGCCACCGCCACGGCTCCGACCGTTGCCGTCGCCTTCGCGCCCATCGAGGAGATCGTGCGACGGGTCGCCGGCGATCTCGTCACGCCCGTGCCCCTGACCCCTGCGGGGAAGGGGCCCCACGACGTCGAACTCGAACCCCGAACCGCCACCGCACTGGAGCGCTCGACCGCCGTCTTCCTGCTCGGCCGGGGCTTCCAACCTGCGATCGAGAGCGCAGCGGGCACGATGCGCGCTCGGGCCCGGGTCGTCGACCTGCTCGACGGCTTGCCCCTGCTCACCGTGACGCCGAAGCTCGACGGGACGCAGGGAGAGGTCGACGGCGAGGTACTCGATGGCGACACCGATCCTCACGTGTGGCTCGACCCGGTCCTCATGCAACAGATGACCGACACCGTCGAACGCACATTGGCCGAAGTCCTGCCCGCCGCAGCTGAGCGCCTGCGTAGCAATGCAGCGGCGTACCGTTCCGAACTCGCCGCACTCGATGCCGAGTTTCGAGCCGGGCTGCAGACGTGCCGATCGAGAGTCGTCGTGACCTCGCATCGCGCCTTCGGTTATCTCGCCCGGCGCTACGGGCTCGAGCAGCTCCCGATCGCCGGGCTGAGCCCCGACGAGGAACCCGACCCGAGAACCTTGACCGCCATCACCAGAGCGGCACGAGCCAAGAACGTCGAGGTGATCTTCTTCGAAGAGCAACTCCCCGACGATCTCGCCCGGACCGTTGCTGACGAGATCGGCGTGAAGACCTCGGCCCTCGATCCGATCGAGGCGGTTCCGGCCGGATCCGCAACCGCCGGACGTGGATACGTCGAGGCCCAGCGGGCCAACCTGGCTGCGCTGCGGGCGGGATTGGGCTGCACGTGACCACTCCCCTTCTCACGGCCCGGGGGTTGGGGGTCACGTTCGGTAACCGGACCGTCCTCACCGACGTCGACCTCGAAGTCTCGGCCGGGGAGTTCGTCGCGATCGTGGGTCCGAACGGCGCCGGCAAGTCGACCTTGCTGCGCGCCTTGGTCGGTCTCGTCCCGCACCGCGGCTCGATCACCGTCGGCGGGACCTACTGCCATCACCGCAGACACCGACAGCTCGCACTCGCCTATGTCCCCCAGAGGCTCGATCTCGACGACACCTTCCCGATCACCGTCGGCGAACTGGTGGCCTCTGGAACGCGAGCCGCACGGGGCATGTTCCGCCGAGCGCGAACGGCTGATCGCGCGGACGTTGCCGGGGCGATCGCCCGCGTCGGCCTGACGGGCAGGGAGACCAGCAGCTACGGCGCTCTGTCCGGCGGCCAGGCCCAACGGGCGATCCTTGCCCGCGCCCTCGTGCAGCACCCCGAGGTTCTTCTGCTGGACGAAGCCCTCTCGGGCGTCGACCGACCCGGGACCGATGCGCTCATCGACCTCCTCACGACCCTCGCCGCCGACGGAGCCGCCGTCGTGGTCACCACCCACGACCTCGCCCTCGTACGCGCCCGCGCCCCCCGCTGCATTGCGCTCAACGGTCGGGTGATCGCCGACGGTCCACCCCACGCCGTGCTCCAGGGTGCCACGCTCGACCGCACCTTCGGATCCGTCCGAGCGGCCTGAGCGGTGGGCTTGATCACGTGGGTCGTGGAGCCCTACGCGTCGACCTTCATGCGGCAGGCCGCCATCGCCGCCCTGTGTGTCGGTGTCGTTGCACCGGTCGTCGGCGTCTGGGTGGTCCTCCAACGACTGGCCTATCTCGGTGACGCGCTGAGCCATGCAACCCTCGGCGGCGTCGCCGCCGCACACCTCGTGGGCTGGCCGATCACGCTTGGAGCGCTGGTGGCGGGTGTCGCGATGGGCCTCGGCCTCGCAGGACTCGGGATGCGCCGGACGGTCGGGAACGATGCCGCCATCGGTGTACTCGAGACCGTCTTCTTCGCCGGTGGAATCATCCTGATCGCTCGAAGCGACGGGGTCGGGGTCGAACTCAACCACTATCTGCTCGGTCAACTGTTGACCGTGTCGCGCGCCGAGCTTGCCGTCAACGTGCTGCTCACGATCGGCGTCGTGACCGTCGTGATCGCACTTTTCGGTGATCTGCGCATGGCCGCGTTCGACCCGACCCACGCCGCCCAGGCCGGTCTTCCCGTTCGCCTCCTCCACCTCACGCTTCTCGGCCTGTTGTCGGTCACCGTGGTCGTCTGCCTGTCGACGGTGGGTCTGCTGCTGTCGGTTGCGCTGCTCGTGACGCCCGCAACAGCGGCGCGGCTGCTGTGCCGGCGCCTCGTGCCGCTCACCATCGTCGCCGTGGCCATCGGCGTCGCTTCCTCCCTCGGAGGGCTCACGTTGAGCTATCACCTTGCGACGCCACCGGGAGCGACGATCGCCCTCATCGCTGCCGTCGTGTTCTTCGGGTCATTCCTCGTCACACTGCCCCGGCGGTCGCGGCTGCGTCACGGTTGAGCAATCCCCACTGCGCTGCCGGTCCCGTGCCGGCCGGAGGTCGGCCGGCACGGCGCCCTGAGTTCGGGACGTCCGGCCGATTCCGGCCGGCCCGTCGCGGCCGTGGCGTCGCCGCGATGGCGCAGGGCGGGACGGCGGTCCTCAACCTCCGGCACCCTGGCGCCGGTCACCGGGTGAGCGCAGCCTGCGGCATACGCTGCGCCCGCACCGGGGTACAAGTGGAGGCAACCATGCGCGTCGTCGGCGTCGACGAGTTCGGAGGGCCAGAGGCCCTGAAGGTGTTCGAGATCACCGAGCCCCACGCCGGGCCCGGTGAGGTGCGCCTGCGGGTCCACGCCGCCACCGTGAACCCCACCGACACGTACACCCGCAACGGAGCCCGTGCTGCGATGCTCACGACCTTGCCCCCGCCGTACGTGCCCGGCATGGACGCCGCCGGGGTGGTCGACGAGATCGGCCCCGGGACCGCAACCCCGCTCGCCCTCGGCGACCCGGTGATGGCCATCGTCATCCCCAACGGCAGCCACGGCGCCTACAGCGAGCACCTCGTGCTGCCGGCCGAATCGGTGGTCCGCATGCCCGCCGGCACCGGCTTCGCCGAGGCGAGCACACTGCCGATGAACGGGCTCACCGCCCGCTTGAGCCTCGACCAGCTCGCGCTGTCCCCCGGCCAGACGCTCGCCGTCACCGGTGCCGCCGGCTGCTACGGCGGCTACGTCGTACAACTGGCCAAGGCCGACGGCCTCCGGGTGATCGCCGACGCCAGCGAGGCCGACGAGGACCTCGTCCGGGCACTCGGCGCCGACGTCGTCGTGCGCCGCGGACCCGACGTCGCCGAGCGGATCCTCGCCGCCTGCCCGGGCGGCGTCGACGGCCTCGCCGACGGCAGCGTCCAGAACGAGCAGGTCTACGACGCCATCCATGACGGCGGCGGCATGGCCACCGTGCGCGGCTTCCAGGGTCCGGCACCGCGAGGGATCACCCTGCACCAGACCTGGGTGCGCGAGTACGCGACCGCCCACGACAAGCTCGACCAGCTCCGAACCCTCACCGAGCAGGGTCGGATCACGCTGCGCGTCGCCCGCACGTTCCCCGCCGCCGAGGCCGCCGAGGCCCACCGCCTCCTCCAGGCCGGCGGCACCCGGGGCCGGTTCGTCATCGAGTTCTGAGCGGCGCCCACCAGCCGGCCACCTCGGGCGCGAAACGCTTCGAGTACACCAGCATGAGTTCCGACGCGTCGGCCGGCATCGCCTGATCGTGGGTCGGCGTCAGTGGTGACGCCGACCCGATCGGGTCCACCCACTCGAGGCGAAGGCCGGCGAGGACCTCACCGAGCGCCGGCGACGCGGTCTCGTGGTGGTCGCTCGTCTGGTGCTCCATGAAGCCGACGAAGTCGTCGAAGCTCAACAGCGTGTAGTACGTGCCCGGCTCCGCGCCGCGCCAGTACTCGTAGCGGCGCACGTTCGCCTCGTGTTCGTGTGTCGCCCGGTACAGCTCGGTGGCGATCTGCTCGAAGCGCGCCTCGGAGCCGGGCTTCACGCGGAGATGGGCAAGGATCGTGGCCATCGCCCCACGGTAGCGACCCGAGCGGGGCCGGACGGGCGCCACCCCTGACCAGCGGTCCGGGTCAGCGGGTGACCAGGATCCGGGCCGACGCGAACGCGCCGATGCCGACCCGGACGCCGTCGATCTCGACGGTCACGGTCCCGTCCGGCGACGTCGCGGTGACCTGCCCGGAACGCCCGGGCCGGATCGAGGACCCCTCGAGGAACTCGAGCATCCCCGGGTCGAGTTCGAGCTCCTCGGGAATGCGGGCCACGGTGAACTCGCCGCCCACCGAGATCACCGACAGCGGCGCCGCGTCCGGAGCCTCGTACGTGGACCCGGGAATCGGGTTGCCGTGCGGGCACGTGGTCGGCTGGCCCAGAACGCGGTTCATCGCGATCTCGACGGCGTCGGACATCACGTGTTCCCACTTGCCCGCCTCGCGGTGCGCCTCCGCCCAAGGCAGGCCCAGCACGTCGGTGAGGAACCGCTCCGCCAAGCGGTGACGACGAACGACGACCTCGGCGAGTTCGCGGCCCCGCTCGGTGAGCCGGATCGTGCGATCGATGGCCACGAGGCCGTTCAGCTCCATGCGTTTCACCATCTCCGACACGGCCGGCCGAGAGACCCCGAGCCGCTCGGCGATCCGAGCCTGGATGACGGCGACGTCGTCCTCCTGGAGCCCGAAGATGCACTCGCAGTACTCCTCGAATGCCGGATGCCACTCCGCGCCCATCGGCCGAGCCTATCGGCCGGCCTGGGCGGCGAGCCGACCGTGCCGGCCTCCCGAACGAAGTACGCCAATTCCGTGTCACCCGTCACCGCTGACCGCGCAGCCGAGCCCGCTGCGCTCTACGTTCTCGCTCGTGCCCCGTTTTCGGGTCGGCGTTCAACTCCATCCGCAGGCCACCAGCACCACCGCCCTCCAGGGTGCGTGGCAGGCCGCCGACGGCATCGGTGCGGACTCGATCTGGGTGTGGGATCACTTCTTCCCGCTCTACGGCGACCCCGACGAGAGCCACTTCGAATGCTGGAGCCTGCTCGCAGCCATGGCGGTGACCACCCGTCGGGCCCGATTCGGGGCGATGGTGTCCTGCATGGGTTACCGAAACCCAGACCTGCTCACCGACATGGCCCGCACCATCGACCACCTCTCGGGCGGCCGTCTCGTGCTCGGGCTCGGCGCCGGCTGGTTCGCCCGTGACTACGAGGCGTACGGCTACGAGTTCGGCTCGGCGGGCAGCCGCCTCGACTCCCTCGAACGGGGCCTCGAGCGGATCCGACAGCGGATCACGAAGCTCAACCCGCCGCCGGCCGGCGGATTGCCGATCCTGATCGGTGGCGGCGGCGAGCGACGCACGCTCAAGCTCGTGGCACGACACGCACAGCTCTGGAACGGGATCGGTGAGCCAGAGGTGCTGCGGCGCAAGAACGCCGTCATCGACGCCTGGTGCGAGGAGTTCGGGCGCGACCCGGACGAGATCGAACGCACCGCCCTGGTGCCGCCCGACGCCGAACCCGAGCCGTACCTCGATGCCGGCATCACGCACCTGATCGTCATGACCGGTTCGCCGTTCGACCTCGCTCCCGTCCAGCGGTTGCTCGACCTCGCCGCAAGCTGAACCGTCGGGGTCGCCGCGCTTCCGCCGCGCGACGGCTCGCGCACCCCCGTTCGAGGTGAACACCTCCGTGGACCTCGCCTATCGGGCGCAACTCGTCCGGTTGCTGGCACGCCGGATCGATCAGTCGGCGCTGCGCAAGGTCCCGGTGCTCGTCGGCGACGACACCTGGCGAGGTCCGCTCGCCGTGACCGTGCAGGATCGCCTGTTCGAGGTCCAGATCCGCCTCCACAGCACCCTCGATCAGCTCCACGACCTGGCCCGGGCCCTCGAAGCGGCCGCCGCGGCCGCAGCCGTCCGGGAAGCTGGTGGCGTCCGGTGACCACCGGGTTCCTCGGGTTCGATCCGGACCGGCTCGACGCGCTGTTGCGCCTGCTCGACGAGGTCGGATCCGAAGCGGAGCGTTGGCGCAGTAGCGAACCGGCGGGACAGATCGCCGTGCGGCACCTGCGCACCGGTGTCGCCAACCTGCTCGAACTGCGCCGGGAGATCCGCCGCGTCCTGGCGAGCGGGGTCCTCCAGCGGACCTTCCCCGTGGCGCTGCTCCCACCCGTTCCGGGCCTCGCCCTCCCCCGCCGCTGGCTGGTCGCCACGACGGCGCCCCGAACACCGACCGACCTCGTGACGCGCGCCGAGGTCCTCCTCGTCGAGCTCCTCGCTCGTGTCTCCCCGTCGGGGCTTCGCACGTCGTGGCGGGATCTCGTCGAGCCCCTCCGATCGATCGCCGCGGGCGACGACGACGCCGCCACCGCCCTGATCGCCGGGCTGGGGCCCGACGGCCTCGCATTCGTGCTCGAGCGACTCCACGCTGCCGACCTCCCGGGTGCCGACCACCTGCCCGACGGGGGCACACGTTCGGTCGCGCAGGCCGTCGCGGTGCTGCTCGGCCGCCACCTGTCCCGACCCGGCGTCGACCCGGCACCCTGGGAGGCCGCGTTGGCGGCGCTGCCCGGGCATGCGCTCGCGCGGGTCGTGTCGTCCGCAGAGCTGCCAGACGCGACCCTCGCTCGGCTCACCCGCTCGCTGTTCGAACGTCCGCCGGCGCCGGGAGCCGTGGTCGGCGGGGAGGGTCCCACCGACATCGACCGCGCCGCCGCTGCCCTCGCCCGGCGGCCGACGGCCGCACGAGAGGTCCTTGCCTCCCTGGATGCCGAGGCACGGTGGCGCCTCCTGGCCGAGCCGACCCACGGCGGCATTCCGGCGCTCCTGCGCACGCTCGCCGACCGGGGACCTTCGGCTGCGCCGGCGGTCGCCCGAGCCCTGCCGCAGTGGATCGACACGGTGCGAGCGGCACCCGTCGCCCCCCGGGAGGACAACCGAGCCGCCCTCGGCGACGTGTTCGGTGCATGGATCGACGAGCTGGTCGGGTCCACCGTCGGCGTCGGGGGCTGGCCGGCGCGATCGAGCGCCGAGCTCCAGGACGCCCTGACGCTCGTCGCCCGGTCGGCCGAGGGCGCACGCTCGCTGACGGCATGGCTGACCGCCGTCACGCTCGACGTCACCCTCCGGGGGATCGCCGGCGGTGGCGCCGTCACACCGCAGTGGGCATCGGCGCTGCGGCTCGTCGGCCTTGCCGCCGAACACGTCACGAGCGCGGTCGTCGCCGGCCGCAACGCCTGGGCCACGGCCCGGGCCGAGGAGCGAGCGACGCTGGTGTGGCTGATCGAGGAGGTCGTCGCCCATCCGATCCATGCGGTGACGGCACCGGCGCGCGCCGTCCCCGGGGTGTCGATGGCGGTCGCATGGTTGGGCGACCGCACGGTCGAGTGGGTGTCGTCCCGCCTCGCCGAGGGACTCGGGGCTGCACCGGTCGACGAGCCCGTTCTCGTGCGAGCTGCGGTGGAGATCGAACGAGAGGTGGCACATCTGCTGCTCGTGTCCGTCGTACTGGCGGCGGCCGGTGCGCCCGCCGCACTGCGCGCCGCCGTGCGCACTGCGCCGACCCGGGCCGAGGTGACCGCCATCGCACACCGCTGGCGAGACGATC
>JBILVB010000266.1:0-3095 GCA_044370695.1 Acidimicrobiales bacterium
CCGCCGCTGCTGGAACTGGTCGAGCTGATCGAGGCGGCCGGTGCGACGCCGAGCGTCGAGCACGGCGTGCTGGCGGGCGAGGTGGCCGGCCTCGAGGTGTGCCGAGCCGTGCGCGACCCCGACACCGCCGTCGTGCGGCTCGAGGTCGGGGTGGGCGCCCACGACCGAGAGGCGTTCGGACTGCTCCACGGCGACCGCCCGCCGGCAGGCGCCCTTGCCGCCGTGGTCGACATCGTCGCTGCCCACCGGGCTCCGGGAGCGGCGCCGCACCCGCTGAACCGGCTCGGGGCGGAGCGGCTGCTGCGCCATCGGCTGCTGCACGCGCCCGACCTCGTGGGTGCTGCACACCTCGCCGCTGCACCGGCGCCGGTCCCTCGGGCGAACCTCAAGGAGCCGGTCCCGTGCGTCGCCGTCGGCGAACGCACCGGTGGCGGCCCGGTGGTCGTCGTGTGCTCGGTCGGGATCGACCTCGATCTGGTGCCGTTCGCCGCCGACGCCGTTGCACTGCACGGTCCAGCTGGGCTGGTCCTGGCCGTTCCCGAGCGCGACCGTCACCCGGTGACGGTCGCGCTCGCCGAGGCGTTGCGCGCGCCGGCCGAGGTGGTCGGGATCGCGCCCGGCTGAACCCTGGCGAGCCTCGGGCTCAGGCCCGGTCGTCCTGCTTGAGCGCAGTGTCGACCGAGACGGCGGCGGCGACCACCAGGCTGCGCAGCGGCTGAGGGATGTCGGCGTGGAGGCGTACGACGTAGTTGTCGGCCGTCGTGAACATGGCCTTGGCCAGCCCCTCCCAGGTCTTGGTGATCCGAGCCACCTCGGCCCCGGTGTGGTCCTCGACGCGGAAGTCCCACGCCCGCCAGTTCTCGGCCTGGATGGCGCCGAGCTCCTGACCGCCGGCCTCGAGGCCGAAGCGGATCTTGCCGATCATGTTGCGCTGCACGATCCGACCGATCTCGGTGCCGTCGGGAGCCTCGACCACCACCGTCGACTTGAACACCTTGGCCGGCCGGGTGAGCCGCAGTACCACCTGGCCGGAGGCGTCGCTGACCTCGAGCTTGTGGGTGAGGAACTGATCGACGTTCGACACGAGCCGGAGCAGCTTCTTGGCCGTCGACTGCCCGACCTGGTTGACCGAGCCGATCTGCCGGCCGTTCTGGTCGTAGACGGCGTACTGGTTGGATACCTCGATGATCTTCGCCTTCTGGTTCACCACGAGAACCGGCTCGGTGAGCAGCGTGCCGCCGCCCCCCGCCACGGGCCCGCCCACGCCGGCCCGGCCGAGCTGTTCGTGCACCTTGCTGCCCCCGTCGTCACCGAAGCTGAGCGCGTCGTCGATCCGGTCGATCCGACCGGACGTGGCCGACGGCGCACCCGGACCGTCGGCCGGGTCGACGCTCTGGCGGCCCTGGTCCGACACGTGCTCGGTCCAGGCGTTGCCGTCCCAGTAGCGGAGCTGGTGACGGCCGGTCGGATCGGGGTGCCAGGCAGCCGGTGTGGAGGACATACCCCAACGCTAGGCCCACCCGGGTCCGGCCGGGGGGACGGGCGGTCCTCTAGCCTGCGACCGTGGACACGCCCCTGCAGCGCACGATCTCCGGGTTCCGGTCGCTCGTCGAGTCGGTCGAGGCTGCGGCGGACCGCGGGCCCAAGGCCGAACTCGCCCGCTTCCAGCTCCAGGGTCTCTCCGCCACGCTGGCGCAGATCGCCACCGAGGGTGTCCCGAGCGCGGTGTCCGACGGGCTCGACGCGGTCCGGTCCTTCGTGGAGTCCTCCGGTGGGGCCGACCGCGCCGAGGGCGCTCGACTTCGGGACAAGGTGCAGGCCTACGCGCTCGTGGCCGACGACCTCGGCCTCGACACCGAGGAGCTGCTCGATCTCGTCCGGCGCTGGGATGCCGCCACCGCACCGGCTCCGGCACGATCCGGTACCGGTCGTCGGTCCGCCTCGACGCGTCCGGCGCGCGAGCGCACCGCCGGGACCGCCGGCGACCAGGAGTGCCCGGTGTGCGGGGTGCGGTTCAAGCGAGTCGCCAAGCACATGAGTTCGGCCCACCCCGAGGAGTGGGCCCGCCGCAAGGGCGGCTGACCCGATCCGTCCCGGCCGGCCGATCGGCTCAGGCCGGGATCGAGATGCCCAGGCCGCCAGGGGTGTCGCCGCCGTACCGGTGCCGGGCCTGGTCGAGATCGAGCGGCAGGATCCGGGTGCGCCCGGCGAGGGTGACCTCGTCGAGGAGGCGGGCGGGCACGACCCAGCACAGTTCGAGCTCGAGCCCGTCGGGGTCGACGGCGTACAGCGATTTCGTCGTGGAGTGGTCCGAGGCCCCGACGAGATGTCCGTGCTGGGTGAGCACCCCGGCGAGGCGGGCGAGGTCGTCGAGGGTCTCGACCTCCCACGCGAGGTGGTAGAGCCCGACTCCGGCCCGGCCGGCGTTCGACGCGGCTGCGCCCGACCCGATCTGGAACAGCCCGAGGTCGTGGTCGTTGGTCGACCCGGGGGCTTGGAGGAACGCGGCGCCGGGCACGGCCATGACGGTTCGAAAGCCGAGGATCCCGCCGTAGAACGCCACGCTGTCCTCGACGTCCCGGACGTAGAGGACGGCGTGATTCAGTCGCGTGATCATGCCGGGCAGGATACTTGCGTCCGCAAGTTTCCTGCCCGGCACCTGTTCGGGATCGATCAGTTGGTGGGTGTCTCGTCGGCAGCCGCGACCGCCGCGACGGTCTCGACCGGTGCGTGGCCGATCTCGATCTTCCGGCTGCGGGCGGTGGTGGCGACCGGGACGGTCACGGTGAGGACGCCGTCGGCGAACGACGCCGTGATCCGCTCCGTGTCGAGTGCCTCGCCGAGCACGATCTGGCGTGCCCAGTCGCCCCACGGCCGTTCCGCGAGGAACACCCGGTCGCCTTCGCGCAGATCGTTGGCTCGCGCGGCCTTCACCGTGAGGGTGCGCCGCTCGACGGTGATGTCGACGGCATCCTCGGCGACGCCGGGCAGATCGAAGCGCAGTACGAGCCGATCGTCACGCTGGATGGCGTCGACGGGGATCTGGCGGGTGAGCAGCGGCCGACCGGTACCGAGGAACGACGCAGCGAGCCGAT
>JBILVB010000267.1:0-3086 GCA_044370695.1 Acidimicrobiales bacterium
CTGTTCTCCCTGGCGATCGCCGTCGGCATCACCCCGCAGCTCCTGCCGGCGGTCGTGACCACCAGCCTGGCCACGGGGTCGCGCCGGCTGGCGCGCCGCCGAGTCTTGGTGAAGCGACTGGTGTGCATCGAGGACCTCGGCGACATCGAGACGCTGTTCACCGACAAGACCGGCACCCTCACCGAGGGCCGCATCGAGTTCCTGCACGCGCTCGCGGCGGGCGACGCGACGCCCGACGGCGTGGTGCTCGCCGGGCTCCTGGCCGACGAAGCCGCAGTCGAGGGCGGGCGTACGGTCGGCGGCAATCCGCTCGACGCCGCACTGTGGGAGGGCGCCGGGGACGCGGCGGCGCTCGCCGCCCGGTACCGCCGCCTCGCCGTGCTGCCCTTCGATCACGTCCGCCGCCTGGTGTCCGCGCTCGTCGAGGGGCCCGAGGGCCGGCTGCTCGTCACCAAGGGCGCGCCCGAGGCCGTGCTGGAGCGCTGTGTCGCCGTGCCCGCGGACGCGCGCGCCGCGCTGGAGCGGGAGTTCCGCACCGGGGGGCGGGTGGTCGCCGTGGCGCGACGCCCCGCCCCCGAGCTGACCTCGGTGGCGGTGGACGACGAGCGCGACCTGACCCTGGCCGGGTTCCTCGTGTTCCTCGACCGGCCCAAGGCGTCGGTCGCGAGCGCCCTGGCCCGCCTCGCCGGGCTCGGCATCAGCGTGCGGGTGGTCACCGGCGACAACCCGGCCGTGGCGGAGTACGTGTGCGACCAGCTCGGCCTCGACGGCGGCGGCACCCTCACCGGTGCCGAGGTCGACGAACTCGACGACGACGCCCTGGTCGCCCGGATCGCGGACACCCGCGTGTTCGCCCGTATGGACCCCGAGCAGAAGGAGCGGGTGATCCGGCTCCACCGGCGGTCCGGCCGCGACGTGGCCTACCTCGGCGACGGGGTGAACGACGCGCTCGCCCTGCACGCGGCCGACGTGGGCATCTCGGTCGAGTCGGCCACCGACGTCGCGCGTGACGCGGCCGACGTGGTGCTGCTGGCCAAGGATCTCGACGTCCTCGCCGACGGCGTGATCGAGGGCCGCCGGATCTTCGCCAACACGATCAAGTACGTGCTGATGGGTACGTCGTCGAACTTCGGCAACATGTTCAGCGCCGCTGCGGCCTCGGCGTTCCTGCCGTTCCTGCCGATGCTGCCCTCGCAGATCCTGCTCAACAACCTGCTCTACGACGCCGGGCAGATGACGATCCCGACCGATCGCGTCGACGACGAACAGCTGCAGCGCCCGTCGCACTGGGACATCGGACTCATCCGGCGGTTCATGTCGGTGTTCGGACCGATCAGCTCGCTGTTCGACTTCCTCACGTTCGCCGTGATGCGCAACGTGTTCGACGCAGGGCCCTCGCTGTTCCGCTCCGGATGGTTCGTCGAGTCGTTGGCCACGCAGTCGCTGGTGATCTTCGTGATCCGCACCCGGCGGGTTCCCTTCACCCGCAGCCGTCCGGGCCCACTCGTCGTCGCCGGTACGGCCACGGTGGTGCTGATCGCCGCGCTCCTGCCCGGGTCGCCGGTCGCCGACACCCTCGGGTTCGAATCGCTCCCCCTCGGGTTCTTCGCCGTGCTGGCCGCGATGGTCGTGGTCTACCTGGTGCTCGCCGAGGCCGGCACCTACGTGTTCTTCCGGCGCATGGTCGGCACCGTGAGCCGGCCTGCGCCGGCGCGCCACGAGCGCATCCACCGGCGGGCCGCCCGCTTCAGCCACGGGGGCCCGCTGGGCTGAGCCGACTCGGGCGCCGAGGATCAGGTGCCGGGGGCCACGGGGACCGTGATGGCGAGCATGGCCGTCACCCCGATCACGGCTGCGCCGAGTGCGACCTCGGCGAGCAGCAGCCGTCGTAGCGGGCGGATCGTTGCGGGTTCCGGGGCGTCCATGGCCCGTCGCCAGGTCCGGACGCGTCGCTGGGCGGCGACGCCTGCGGCGAGGGCGACCACGGTGACGGCCAACTTCATGAGCAGGAGGCGTCCGTGGTCGGCGGTGAGGTCGGCCGGGCTCGGCGTCAACCGCACCGTCTGGGCAACGCCGGTCACGACCACGACGGTCACCGCCACGCTCGACAGGCGCGAGAAGCGTTCGGTCAGGACGTGCTCCTGACCGGCGGCGGCTCCCCGCAACGCAGCGAACGCCACGACCGCTGCGCTGCCGAGCCACACGGCCGCCGCACCGTGGTGGACGACGTCGAGCGCGACGCCGGCAACCCGCCAGCGCTGCGACCAGGCGTGGCCGGCGACCGACCAGGTGGCCAGCAGGACGGCGACGAACAGCGCGAGGCTCTTCCAGGCCTGCCGCAGGTCCCGGCGTGACAGCCGCAGCAGCCCGGCGAGGCCCAGCGCCACCACCACCCGGGCGGCGAGCGCCGCACCCCGGTCGGTGCGCGTGACGTCGACCAGGCTCGACAATGCGGCCCACGGTGGTCGGCCTGCGTGTTCCCCGGCGAGGATGCCGAGCTGAGCGATCGCGGCCAGTGCGACGACGACGGTCCCGGTCACTGCCGCCCGGTGCAGCACCCACCATCCGACGGCGATCCGCCACACGAACGCCATCGTGGACAGCACCCCGACGACGACCGACACCCCGAGGTAGGACATCGTCCGGCTCACCCAGGTCACCCCGGTCGGTGGCGCCCATCCCGGCTCGTTGCCGGCGGCCTGCGCAGTCGTTGCGTTTGCAACGACGAAGGCGAGGGCCACGAGCAGGACCCGTGCGACGGTCCCGACGATCCGGCCGGCCTTGCAGGAGCGGCCCCGTCGGTGCTCGGTGCGGGGCCGCGGCTGCATCGTCGCAGCGTTGCCGCAGCGGTGCGCAGGACGCCACTTGACCCTGGACCGGCCCGCCACGGATGCTGCGGCGGGATCGGCGGGGGACCGGTCCACCGAGGAGGGATCCATGCTGCCGATGGAGGGCGTGCTCGCCGTCGATCTGTCCCGGGTGCTGGCGGGACCGAGTGTCACCCGGCTCATGGTCGAGCTCGGCGCCCGGGTGGTGAAGGTGGAGACCCCGCCCGACGGTGACGCGTCGCGCAGCCTGCCGTACCG
>JBILVB010000023.1:0-35736 GCA_044370695.1 Acidimicrobiales bacterium
CACGTCGAACACGATGGTCCTGCACACCTATCTGGGGCTCGTGCGCGAACAGCGCAGCGTGCGAGCCGGTCAGCCGGTGGTGTTCCGGGACGACGACGCCGAGTCGCTCTCCATCGCGCTCGACCTCACCGACCCGACGTTGGCCGAGCGGCTGGTCCAGATCGTGGGGCTCACTCGCGCCGAGGCGGATCAGGTCCGCGACCGGATGATCCGCCACCGCATGCGGATCGCCCACGCCGCTGCCGCGCGGAGTGGTTCGAACGGCCCAGGAAACCGGCGGTAGGGACGGTGGCGATGCGACCTAGGGTCCGACGGCGCGCCACGGAGCTCCCTTCGAGCACCGGCGCAGGGCGTGTGCCGGTTCCGATACGAGGAAATGGGTGAAGAACATGTCGGCTCGCTATCGCTACACCCGAGGGATCCCCACACCCCGGATCGCCGAGATCCTCCGGAACGCCGCAGCGGACGCGTCGATGTCCGAGGCGGACCTCACGCGCACCCTGGGGCTGCGCCGGCGCGTCGTGCGGCGGTGGCTGCGTGGCGAGGAGATTCCGTGCGACCAGGAGATCGAGCAGTTCGCGTCGGCCTGCGGGGCTCTGGTGATCGATCTGTTCCCGATCCGTGACGTGGTGGAGTACGACCCGTCCCTGCTGGTGCTACGGGTCGGCGACCACGCCGTGGGCATCAGCGACCTGTCCAACGACGGCGTGCTGCGCACCTATCTGTCGCTCGTGCGCGCCCAGCGCGGTCTGGCCGAGGACGCCCCCGTCACCCTCCGGGTCGAGGACGTCGAGGTGCTCTCCGTCGCGCTCGATCTCGACGACGAGGAACTCGAGGCACGGCTGCAGCTGCTCGGGCACATGACCGCGGTCGAGGCACACGACGCCCGGGCCCGGATCCTGCGGGCCTTCCTCTCGCAGCCGACCAAGCCCGACCCGGCCCCCTGATCGCTTCGGGCGCCGGGAGCGCCCGGCCCCGGCTCAGGACCGCTCGCGCATCCGCTTGTTGATCAGGTTCCGGCGGGCCTGCAGATCCCGGTAGGTGAGCCGTTCGGCCGACGCATCGAGACCGAACCCGGCCTTCACGCCGTCGAGGTCGATGCGGACGGCCTCGTGGTCGATCCCGAGTTCCCGGCCGAGGCGTTCGCCGTGGGTCTGCGCGAAGTGCATCGAGATCTGGGCGATCTCCCCGAGCAGGTCGAGGTCCGGGGCGAGACGAGCGATCGCGCCGTCCAGGAACACGAGGTTCTTCACGTAGAGCATGAGCTCCTTGGGCATGCGGGCGCCGTAGCCGAGCAGCGACTTCACGACCCGCTGCACCTCCTTGACGATCTCCTCGCCCGACAGCGTCGTGGGATCGACCGGGGGTTGGTCGAGGCGGAGATCGACCTTGACCGCCTGCAGATCGGTGTCGGCCGGGAGCGCACCGAGGTCGCGCAGCGCGGCGAGCTGGCTGTCGACGTCGTTCGCGATCGCCCCCAACATCAGGCGCAGGAACGCCAGGCGTCGCTGCTGCGTGAGCCGGGCGGTGATCCCGAAATCGAGCAGGGCGGTGCGGCCGTCGGGCAGCACGAACAGGTTGCCGCCGTGGAGGTCGCCGTGGAAGATCCCGTGGATCATCGCCCCCTCCATGAACGCGACCATCCCGGTGCGGATCACCTCGTGGGTGTCGACACCCGCGGCGCGCATGCCCTCGACGTCGTCGAACGCGAATCCCGACAGCCGCTCCATCACGAGCACGCGCCGGGTGACGAGCCGGGGGTGGGGACGGGGCACGACGTAGCCGCGCTGGCCGAGGTCGGCGAGCACCCGGGCGACGTCGAGCATGTTGCTCGCCTCGATGCGGAAGTCGAGCTCCTCGGTGATGGTCTCGGCGAAGAGCTCGACGAGGGCCGGCGGGTTGGCGAGCGCTGCGATCGGGATACGCCCGACCATCCACGGGGCCAGCCAGGCCATCGCCCGCAGGTCCTTGCGCACGAACGTCGACACCGAGGGCCGCTGGACCTTGACGACCACGTCCTCGCCGGTGGACAGGCGGGCGGCGTGGACCTGGGCGATCGACGCCGCGGCGAGCGGGGTGCGGTCGAACCAGGTGAAGACCTGCTCGATCGTGGCGCCCAGCTCCTCTTCGACGACGCGTCGAACGACCTCGAAGGGTTCGGCGGGCACCTGGTCGCGGCACAGCTTGAACTCGCGCACCAGCTCCTCGGGGAACAGGCCTTCGCCGGAGGAGATGATCTGGCCGAGCTTGATGTACGTGGGTCCGAGCCGTTCGGCCGTGCGGCGCAACCGCCGGGACAGATCGGCGCGGCTCGTCTCGGGCGAGCCGAGCCGGCCGGCGCGCTTGCGCAGCGCCCACCAGCCGACCGCGCCCGCCAGCGACGCGGCGACGGTGGCGACGCGGGCGCCCGGCGGTAGCCGAGCGGCCTTGGTCAGTCGGGGGATCTCGGCGCGGGCAGCGGCCCGCAGGCGGGCGGCGTCGTCGCGCCAGGTGATCCGCCCCTCGTCGAGTACCCACGGCGCCGCGTCGGTGAACGCTCCCCAGCCGACGTCCGGCGGGGTGACGCGCTCGGCGGGGGATTCGAGAGAGGTCATCGTGGCGATGATCCCACCCCGGGATCCTGGGTGCCCGGTCAGCCGGTCGCCTCGGAGCGCTTGTAGTGTCCGGCGCCACCGAACACGCGGGGGTACTCGTGGATCGCTGGATCACCGACTGGGACGTCAACCCGAAGTACCCGTTGTTCACGCGGGCCAACGCCGGGGAGGTGTTGCCCGATCCGGCGAGCCCGCTCGGCTGGACGCTGGTGTGGGAGCCCGGGTGCCTCGCCGGCTGGCGCGACTCGGCCATCGACGGGTACGGCACGATGGACCCCGAGGAGGTGTCGACCGAGCACCCCGAGGTCGTCGGGAGCTTCGGCGGGTACCTGTACATCAACGGCACCGCCGTGCGGATCTTCGGGGTCCGCGGCCCCGGGCTCACCCCCGAGGCCGTCGACTACATCTACTTCGGCGAGCACCCCGACGTGCCGCCCTACGTCCCCGAGCCCTGGCACGAGAACCCGGTGGCGACCGAGCGCATGGGAGCGTGGATCCAGTCGGTGCTGACGGCGACCGACCTGCCCGAACTGCGCGACGACCGCTCCCTCGCCGAGCAGGCCCGGGCGGGCCGCCCCGAGCTGACCAAGCTGTCCGACCACGAGCTCGTGGTGCGGGCCCGATCGTTCGTCCCGCTCGTGCGCGCCCTGTTCTGCCGTCACCTCACCGTCACCGCCGGATCCTCGATCGGGCCCGGGGTCCTCGGGCAGTTCGCCGAGGCGATGGGCGATCCGACGCTCGTCATGCGCCTCGTCGCCGGCCTCGGCGACGTGGACTCCGCGGCGCCGTCCCAGGCGCTGTGGGATCTCAGCCGCCTGGTCCGCAACAGCGGGCCCCTCACCGAAGCCTTCGGCGACGGCCCGGTCGGCCTGCTCGATCGGATCCGGGCGTTGGGTACGCCCGAAGCCAAGGCGTTCCTGGGGGAGTGGGCCGAGTTCCTGCGCCGGTTCGGTTCGCGCGGGCCCAACGAGTGGGACATCCGCTCGGAGGTCTGGGAGACCCGACCCGAGCTGGCTCTGGTGCTCGCCGACCGGATGCGTCACCAGCCCGACGGCGACGCACCCGCCGGCCGCTTCGGGGCGCGGGCCGAGGACCGTGCGGCGCTCACCGAGCAGATCATCGAGGCGCTGGCCGGACGGCCGGAGGACCAAGGGATGTTCCTCGCCGGCCTTCGTTCGGCCCACGCCTACCTGCAGGGGCGCGAGCGAACGAAGACCAACGTGATCCGGGTGATCCACGAGATCCGGATGGCCATCCGCGAGCTCGCCGCTCGGCACGGGTACACGATGTCCCAGGCGTGCATGCTCCTCGCCGACGAGCTCGACGCGTTCTGTGCCGACCCGACGGCGTTCCGGGCCCGCCTCACCGGTCGCGAGGAGCAGTACCTCACCCTGTTCGACCTCGAGCCGCCGTTCATCGTGAACGGGGCCGCGCCGCCGCTGTCGCAGTGGCCGCGCCGGTCGGTGGCCGCCGCAGCCGAACCGCTCGCGGCGGGCGAGGCGGTCTCCGGGGTGCCCGGCTGCCCGGGGCGAGCCACGGGTCGGGCCCGCGTCGTGCTCGACCCCTCCGACCCGGGTGCCCTCGAGCCCGGCGACGTGCTGATCGCCCCGATCACCGATCCCGCCTGGACCCCGCTGTTCGTGCCCGCCGCGGCCGTCGTGGTCGACGTCGGCGCCCAGGTCAGCCACGCCGTGATCGTGAGTCGCGAGCTCGGGATCCCGTGCGTGGTGAGCGTGAAGGACGCGACGCGACGCATCCCCGACGGCGCCCTCGTCGACGTCGACGGTACGACCGGGACCGTGACCGTGCTCGAACTGCCCTGACCCCGACCGACCCGACCCGCCCGACCACCGAGACCCCGACCGTGGAGACCCCCGCATGACCGATCGTTGGATCACCGACACCGAGGCCTCGACCCGCTTCCCGGTGTACACCCGCTCGAACGCGAACGACGTTCTGCCCGACCCGATCTCGCCGCTCGGGGCGACCCTGCTGTGGATCCCGGGGGTGATGGAGGGCTGGCGCGACGGCAACGTGCGCAACGGCTCGCACACCCTGGAGGAACTGACGGCCGAAGGCTTCAACCCGGTCTGCGGCATCTTCAACGGGTTCTTCTACGTGAACGCCTCGTCGGTGCGCGTGTTCGGTGTGCGTTCCGGCGCCGGTGCGGCGGCCATCGACGCCGCGTTCTTCGGCAACCGGCCCGACACGCCCCCGTACGTGGCCCACCCCGAGGACGACTCGCCCGAGGCCGGCGCGCGCATCGGTGCCCAGATGGGGTGGGTGATGTCGGCGACCGACTGGCCCGAGCTCGACGCCCACAAGGCCCAGGCCGACGGGGCACGCGCCACCCGCCCGGACGTGTCGGCGCTGTCCGATGCCGAACTGGTGGCCCGGGCCCGCTCGATGACGCCGCTGCTGCGGGCGTTCTTCGACGACCACGTGCTGTCCTCGTCGAACACCGCGGTCGGCCCGACGATCCTCGGCCAGATCACCGCCGGGCTCGACCCGACGCTCATGATCCGGTTGATCGCTTCCTCCGGCGACGTCGACTCGGCCCTGCCGTCCTACGCGATGTGGGACCTGTCCCGGCTGGTGCGGTACTCGACCTACCTGAGCTCTGCGTTCGATGCCGGCGTGTCCGGGTTGCTCGACCGGCTCCACCGGTCCTCGTCGCCCGACGCGGCCCGGTTCCTCGAGCAGTTCGACCGGTTCCTCGAGTTGTTCGGTTCCCGTGGTCCCAACGAGTGGGACGTGTTCGCCGACGTGTGGGAGACCCGCCCCGAGCTCGCGCTGTCCCTCGTCGAACGCATGCGCCATGCCGACGACGACGCCGACCCGTCGCGCCGCAACCAGGCCATGGCCGGCGATCGCGAGACGGCGACCGCGCAGGCCCGGGCGGCGCTCGCCGGCAACGACGAGGCGTTGGGCATGCTCGCGGCTGCACAGGGTTCGGCGTTGCGGTTCCTGGCCTGGCGGGAGCGGACCAAGACCAACTGCATCAAGGTGATCAACGAGCAGCGCGTGGCGCTCAACGAGCTCGGCCGTCGGCTGACGGCGGCCGGGCATCTCGCCGAGCCCAAGCAGCTCTACATGGTCACCGACGCCGAGCTCGATGCCTTCCTCGCCGACCCTGCGGCGATGCGCGCCACGATCGGGGCGCGCTGGGCGCACTACCAGGGCCTGCGGGAGATGGAACCGCCCTACTTCGTCGAAGGCGACAAGGGCATCCCGCCGGTGAACGCCCTCGTGCGCAAGGCCGACGCCATCGTCGCGGTGGCCAAGGCCGGAGTCGGTGACGTGCTGCAGGGCGGCCCCGGGTGCGCCGGCAAGGCGCGTGGCCGCGCCCGCATCGTGCTCGACCCCGGCGACCCGTTCGCGCTCGAGCCCGGCGACGTCCTGATCGCGCCGCAGACCGACCCGTCCTGGACGCCGCTGTTCGTGCCGGCCGGTGCGGTGGTGGTCGACGTGGGCGCCATGAACAGCCATGCGGTGATCGTGAGCCGGGAGCTCGGCATCCCGTGTGCCGTCGGGGTCGTCGACGCCACCCGGCGCATCCCCGACGGCGCCCGCGTCGAGGTCGACGGCGCCGCCGGCACCGTCCGGATCCTCGAGCTGCCCGAATGACCCTGCGAGCGCGCCGGGCGGTGCGCGACCGATGACCGCTGCGGGGGTCGCCGACCTGACCTTCCTGGGGGCCACCGGGTCGGTGACCGGGTCCAAGGTGCTCGTCGAGGCCGGCGACGTGCGGGTGCTGCTCGACTGCGGCCTGTACCAGGGCCACAAGGAGCTGCGGCTGCGGAACTGGTCGCGCCTGCCGGTCGAACCCGCGTCGATCGACGCGGTCGTCGTGAGCCACGCCCATGTCGACCACATCGGCTACCTGCCGGTGCTCGTACGCGACGGGTTCTCGGGCCCGGTGTACGTCTCGCCGGGCACGGCCGCGCTCGCCGCCATCGTGTTGCCCGACGCCGCCCACCTGGCCGAGGAGGAAGCCGAGTGGGCGAACCGGGCCGGCACCTCGCGCCACCATCCGGCCCTGCCGCTGTTCACCCGGGAGGACGCCGCCGCAGCACTCACCTTGTTGCGCACCGTGCCGACCGGGCGGCGTGACGCCGTCGCCGGACCGGTGTCGGTCGAGCTGCGACGAGCAGGCCACATCCTGGGAGCGACGACGGTCACCGTGCACGTCGACGGCGGGCCGTCGATCACCTACAGCGGCGACCTCGGCCGCTCGAACCACCCGTTGCTGCTGCCCCCCGAACCCCCGCCGGCAGGGGTCGACGCCGTCGTGCTGGAATCCACCTACGGCGACCGCGACCACGAGCCCGGAGGCCTCGAGGCGTTCGCCGACGCCGTCGCCCGCACCCTCGCCCGGGGCGGCGTGGTGGTCGTTCCGGCGTTCGCGGTCGACCGGACCGAGGTGCTCCTGCTGCACCTGCGCACCCTCCAGGACGCCGGGCGGATCCCGCGGGTGCCCGTGATCGTCGACAGCCCGATGGCGCTCGCTGCCCTCGGCGTCTACCGGCGGGCGATCGAACGGTCCTGGCCCGAGTTGCGACCCGAGACGCACCTCGATCCCGATGCGCTCGTGCCCCGCGACCTCGAACAGGTCCGCACCGTGGAGGCGTCCAAGGCGCTCAACGATCGGCGCGGCCCGTTCATCCTGCTGTCGGCCTCGGGCATGGCCACGGGCGGCCGGGTGCTGCATCACCTCGCGCGCCGCCTGCCGGACCGCCGGGCGACCGTGGTCCTGCCCGGGTTCCAGGCGCCCGGCACGCGGGGGCGGTCGCTCCTCGACGGCGCGGACGCCGTCAAGATGCTCGGCCGGTACGTGCCGGTGCGGGCCGAGATCGTCGGCGTCGGCGCGTTCTCGGTGCACGCCGGGGCGTCCGAACTGATCGAGTGGCTCGCCGGCGCGCCCGACGACGCACTCACCTACCTGGTCCACGGCGAGCCCGAGAGCCGCGCGGCGCTCGCCGATCGCATCAGGGCGAGGCTGCACCGGCCGGTGGTGTGCCCACGCTTCGGTGAGCGGGTGCGGATCGTGCCGACCGGCGCCGGCGCTTGAGCGCAGCATCGGCGGCCACTACCGCCGGGCCGGCGGGCGTCGCGATCACGTGCTCAGGTCGCGCCGCTCGAACGCCTCGGCGCCGGCCGCGGCGACCAGCGCCGTGAGCGCAGCGAGCAGCGCGAGCCGCCAGGGCTCGACGCCCTTCCCGAGCGGGTCGACCCCCAGTGCGTGGTGCCAAGGCGACGCCCACCGCCACGGCCGCAGCCACGACACGAGCCCGGCGAGCTGCGACACCAGGTACGCGGCCACGGCAAGCGCCGCGGTCACGCCTCGGGCCAGACCCCGCCGGCCGGTCGCGGCGCCGAGCGCGAGGGCGACGGCGGCGTAGAGCACGGCCAGGAGCACGCACGCGGCCACCGTCCCGGCGAGCCGGCCGACGGCGACCTCGAGGCCCGCGACGGGGGAGCCGGCGGCCAGCACGACGAACACCACCACCCCGACGATCCCGATCGCCGCAGCGACCCCGGCCAGCTTGTGCGCGACGAGGCGACGCCGGGGGAGCGGGTTGGCCAGCAACAGATCGAGGGTGCCGCGCTCTTCTTCCCCGGCCACGGCGTCGGACCCCCACAGCAGGGCGACGACGACGAGCAGCACCGGCACCGTGAACGAGAACACCTCGGCGCGCAGGTACCCGGGCCCGGTCGTGTAGTCGACGAGCCCGAACAGCTCCTTCATCGCGTCGGGGAATTCCTCGGTGAGCGACCCCATGGCGCTCGAGTCGCGCACGGTCGGGTACATGGCGAGCATCCAGGCGAGCAGCGCGACCATGCCGACGCTCCAGGCCACCAGCGCCCGGCGCTCCTCGTGGAGCGTGCGCTCGAAGACGCTGTGGAGACCCCGATCAGTCCGCATCGCCGGCCCTGCGGTAGCGGCCGAGGAACAGGTCCTCGAGGTCGGGTTCGCGCACCGTCAGCTCGGCGACCCGATTGACGGCCAGCGCCTGCAGCAACCCCTCGAGCGGGCCGCTGACCGTGCCGGCGAACCGGTCGCCGTCGACGGTGAGCCCCTCGATGCTCGCAAGGGTGCCGGGGACCGGCGGCGCCGCCAACCGGCCCTCGACCACGTGGGCGGCCCGCACCCCGGTGACCGGTTCGGTCGCGACGACCCGGCCGTCGCGCAACAGCACCACCAGATCGGCGCTGCGGGCCACCTCGGACAGCACGTGTGAGGACAGCAGCACGGCCCGACCGCCCTGCGCTGCCTCGCGCACGATGGCGAGGACCTCGCGCTGCATCAGCGGATCGAGCCCGCTCGTCGGCTCGTCCAGCACGAGCAGGTCGGGTTCACCCATCAGCGCCTGGACCAGGCCCACCTTCTGCTTGTTGCCCTTCGACAGCGTGCGGATCGCCACGTCGGGCTCGAGACCGAGTCGTTCCACCCACGGTGCCGCCATCGCCCAGGTGCCGCCGTCGCGCAGGTGCGCGAAATGGGTGAGCAGCGCCCGGGCGGTCATCCGCTCGTAGAGCGACAGCTCCCCCGGGAGGTAGCCGAGGCGGCGGTGTACGGCGACGGCGTCCCGGTGGCTGTCGAGGCCGTGCACGGTGATCCGGCCCGCCTGCGGGCGTATCAGGTCGACCAGGAGGCGCAGCGTCGTGGTCTTGCCGGCACCGTTGGGGCCGAGCAGGCCGACCACCTGGCCGGGTTCGACCCGCAGCGACACGCCCTCGATCCCGCGGCCGCGCCGGTAGTGCTTGGTCACCCCGGAGAACTCGACGGCGGCCACGCCGCCAGGATGCCCCGGCCCGGGGCAGCCGGACCAGGGACGGTGGTCCTCGGTGCTCAGCCCCTCGGTGCTCAGCCCCGAGGTGCCGGCGACACGAGCCGGCCCGGCTTGTCGGCCAGCGCGGCGTCGACGAGCGCCCCGTCCTGCACCACGGGCCGGCCGTTGACCAGCACGTGGTGCATACCCGAGGGGGCATCGGCGGTGAGGCGCTCCGCGTCGGCCGGGAAATCGCGCACCCGCCGCAGCGGACCGGGGGCCACTGTCGCCGGGTCGAACACCACGACGTCGGCGTAGGCGCCGGGCCGCAGCTCGCCCCGGTCGGCGAAGCCGAACAGGTCGGCGGCGACCTTCGACAGCTTGTGCACCGCCTCCTCGACGCTGAGCACGCCACGGCCGCGGACCCAGTTGCCGAGCAGGTCGGTGGGCAGCGGGGCGTCGCAGAGCTGACCGACGTGGGCGCCGGCGTCGGACAACCCGAGCGTCGTACCGGGCTCGCGCAGCAGCATCGCGATGCCGTCGGGGTCGTCGTTGGCGAGGATCGCCTTGACCCGCAACGACTTCAGGTCCGGCTCGGCGAGGCCGAGGTCGAGCAGCAGGTCGAGGCAGTCGACGCCACGTTCGGCGGCGACGTCGGCGAGCCGGCGGCCGATGAGGTCGGGATGGGCGGCGGACTCCATCACCTCGAAGGTGTCCCAGCGCGGCGGGATGCCCTTGCCGTCGGCCCAGCCCTGGCGCACGCGATCGCGCCACACCGGGTCGGCGTACGCGCCGGCGCGCCCCTCGATCGTGCCCGCCATCAGCTCGGCGAACACCGGGCTCGTGTTGAGGGTGAACGGCTCGACGAGGTTCATCGAGAACGACAGCGGCCGGCACGACACCTGCGGCCACACGTCGGCACCGCGTTCGCGTCCGGCGCGGTGGATCGCGGCGGCCTTCTCGTGGGCCTTCGTGGGCGTGGTGAGGACCGCGGTGTAGGTGAACGGCGCCCCGACGCGGGGCTGCAGGTCGTAGCAGGCGGAGAACGGCAGGTTCTCGCCGCCGTTCACGCCGACCACGCCGCGCCCGGATTCCCCGACGGCGCGGCACAGCGCCTCGATCTCCTCGAGGCCGGCCCACCGGCTCGGGATCGGTCGGCCGTCGGCGCCTCGGTGGGTCTGGGCGAAGCTGGTGGCGAAGCCCGCAGCGCCGGCGTCCATGGCCTCGCGCACGAGGTCGGCCATGGCCCCGATCTCGGCGGTGGTGGCCTCCCGCTCCGATGCGGCGCCTCCCATCACGTACAGCCGCAGCGCGGTGTGGCCGATGTACGCCGAGTAGTTGAGGAGCATCCCGTGGCGCCGGACGCTGTCCAGATACTCGGGGAAGGTCTCGAAGTCCCACGGGATGCCGGCCGCGAGCGAGGCCGGGTCCATGTCCTCGACCTTCTCGAGGGTGCGCCCGATCAGGTCGCGATCCTCGGGGCGGGTGGGTGCGACGGTGAACCCGCAATTGCCGGCCACCACGGTGGTCACCCCGTGGAAGCACGATGGGGTGAGCGCCGGATCCCAGAACACCTGGGCGTCGTAATGGGTGTGGATGTCGATGAAGCCCGGCGCGACGACGCAGCCGGTCGCGTCGATCACGGTGTCGCCGTCCTGGGCGGGCACGTCGGCGCCGACGGCGCTGACGCGGTCGTCGACGATCGCCACGTCGGCCCGGCGGCCCGGGGCCCCGGTACCGTCCACCACGACGCCCCCACGGATCACGATCCTGCTGGTCATGCTGCCCCCCTCGGTGCGCGACCCCGCAAGCGTCCCCCACCGGCAGCCCTCGGCACAAGGCGGATCGGGCGGTGACCGGTACGCACCGGCGCGGTGGCTACGGTGCGGGCCGATGACCCCGTTCTCGCCGCTGCACTCCCTGCCCGAGGTCGAGGTGACCGATCACCTGTGGTTCTCGGTGCGGGCCAACGTCGTCGCCGTCGGGCCCGAGCCGTTCGGCGACCCGGTCGTCACCCACTTCCTCGGTATGCGGGGTTCGGTGGCGTGCTGGGCGGCCGATCTGGGTGAGGAGCCGCCGGGTCGGGCCGAGCAGGGGATCTTCAACGACCTGCGCCGCTTGTGGGGCACCCTCGACGAGGTGGACTTCACCGTGGCGGGCCGGGCGGTGCAGCTCGTCGAGTGGCGACGAACCCACCGGTTCTGCGGCCGGTGCGGCACCCCGACCGTGACCGTCGACGGCGAGCGGGCGATGCGGTGCCCGTCGTGCCGGCTGCTGTCGTTCCCCCGGCTCGCGCCGGCGATCATCACCCTCGTGACCCGTGACGACGGTCGCGAGGCGTTGCTCGCCCGCGGTGTCACCTTCCCGGTGCCGATGTACTCCTGCCTGGCGGGGTTCGTCGAGCCCGGCGAGACGCTCGAGCAGGCGGTGGCCCGCGAGGTGCACGAAGAGGTCGGGCTCGTGGTGCGCGACGTCGCCTACCAGGGCAGCCAGCCGTGGCCCTTCCCGCACTCGTTGATGCTCGGGTTCCGGGCCGTGTGGGAGTCCGGCGACATCGTGTGCGATCCCAAGGAGATCGTCGACGCCAACTGGTACCGGCCCGACGCGCTGCCGTCGATCCCGCCGGGCATCTCGATCGCCCGCAAGCTCATCGACGCCTGGCTCGCCGAGCGCGCCTGAGCCCGGGCTCAGCCCATCGGGGGGATGTCGAGGCACGCGCCCTGACCGTGCTCGAGGCGAGCCCCCAGCGCAGCGGCAAGTCGTTCGACGGCGCTCGCCGACAGGTCCTCGAGGTCCACGTCGGCCCAGGCGGTCCGGTCGGTCCGGTCGGCCCGGTCGGCCCGGTCGAGGCCGGCCGTCGCCCGGGCCTCGACGCGCACGCCGATGCGGCCGGCGATCGCCCGAGGGAGCACCGCCACGGTCAGTCGGCCGGGCCGGGCCTTGCGCACCACGCTGCCGAGGACTTCGTCGAGGAGGTGCGAGAGGCGCATGGCGTCGGTGACGACCGGTGCGGGGCGGTGCTCGGGCAGTTCGGTCACGAGCAGGATGCCGCGGCGCAGCGCCGCTTGGCGCAGGAGCCCGACGCTGCCCTCGGCGAGTGCGACCACGTCGACCGGCGCAGTCGTCACCTCGATGGTGCCGGCGTCGGCTTCGGCCACCACGTGCAGGTTCCGGAACAGACGGTGTAGCTCCTGCAGGGTCGTCGCGACCGTGCGGAGCCTCGGGGCGGCCTCGGCGCCCGTCTCGCGCAGCTCGAGCTCCACGAGCCCGAGCGCCACGTGCACCGGGCTCATCGACAGGTGACCCAGCCGGGCGAGGACGGCGGACTTCACGGCGTTGGCCCGCTCCGCAGCGTCGCGGGCGGCGGCGAGCTCGGCGGTGCGCAGGGCGACGACGCGCTCGAGGTCGCCGGCGATGGTCCAGAGCCGGCGGGTCTGCTCCTCGGCGATCTGCTCGGCCGCCAACCGTGCGGCGCGCTCGCGCGCGACGCGTCGCTCCAGCCGGAGTAGCCGCTGGTTCGGCTCGTCGAGGTCTGACTCGGGTGGGACGGCGACCGACACGGAGGGGGCTCCGGGTTCACGCCGCCGGGGTGATCGCGAGCACGCAGGCGTCGGCGCCATGGTCCAGACACGCCCGATGTTCCACCGTCGCGTCGCCGCCGAGGTGCCGGGCGGCGCCGACGACGAGACCTTCGACGAGGCGGCAGAGCCTTCTGGTCGAGACGTACCGCAACCGCACGGTCCCGTCCGGCTCGGTCTCCACCTGGAACGACGGCGGCCGGGCTCCCGGGTAGAGCTTGGTCACCTCGGGATGCACCACCTCGTCGAGCGCAGCCAGCAGCGAGGCGAGGTCGCGGTAGGGCTCGACCAATCCGGACGCCCGGGCGGCGAGGTGGGCGTAGGCGTGCGTGCCGACCAGGGCGAGCACCGCCCCGGCGGCGAGACCGGTGCGGGCCGCAGCTGCATGCACGATGGCGTCGAGCTCGCTGTCGTCGTACTGGCCGAGGCTCGTGTAGGCGCCGCCGAGCCCGGCGTCGTCGAGCACAGCGTCCCAGGCGTCGGCGCCGAGCAGATCGGTGACGACGTCCTCGACGACGTTGAACACGACGCCTTTCACGAGCTCACCGGACCCGTCCGCACGACCGAAACCGGGATGCGTCCGCCGTCGCGGTCCTCACGGTGCCTCGAGGGTCGCCGCGTGTTCGGCGACGAGGCCGGACATCACCGAGCAGGCGGCGTCGAGCGCCTCGAGGAACCGTGCGTCGGCCACGGCGAGTCCGCCGGCTTCCGCCGACCGGGCCAGGTCGTGCACGGCGATGCCGCCGACGAGGCGCGCGGTCGAGGCGAGCGTGTGCGCATGGCGGCGCAACGAGCTGTCGTCACCGGCGGCCGCCGCCTGGTGCACCCCGTCGAGCCGGGCCGTGCACTCGGTCAGGAACGTGCGTAGGAGCATCGCGGCAGCGGTCGCACCGGCGTCGCGCACCAGCTCCTGGATCATTGCGAAGTCGAGCCGGGAGCCACCGTGCTCGTCGGAGGCGCCGTTGGTCGCCGGGCGGCTGTTCGTGGCCGCCGCCGCATGGTCGAGTCCGAGGGGCGTGGTGGCACCATCGAGCGCGCGGGCGAGGGCGTCGAGCCCGAGCGGCTTGGCCAGGAAGCCGTTCATGCCGGCCTCCATGCACGCAGCGCGGTCCGAGGCGAGCGCCGCGGCGGTCAGCGCCAGGATCGGCGTTCGCCAGCCCTGGGCCCGGAGCCGCCGGGTGGTTTCGAGACCGTCGATGCCGGGCATGTTGAGGTCCATCAGCACGACGTCGACGGAGGTGTCGATTCGGGCCAGTCCCTCCTCCCCGCTGTCGGCGGTGACGGCGTCGTGGCCGAGGATCATCAGCTGCTGGCGTGCGAGTTCGAGGTTGAGCGGGCTGTCGTCGACCACCAAGACCCGCAGGTGTGTAGGCGACGGCGCCGAGGTCCGGTCGCACGCGTCGTCGGTGTGGTCGTCGGTGACCGCAGGTGCCGGCACGACGATGGTGAACGTGGTGCCGACCCCGAGGGTGGAGCGAACCGACACCTCTCCGCCGAGTGCCGCCGTGAGATCGCGGACGATCGAGAGCCCCAGACCCGTCGTCGAGCCGCCCCGCGTGAGTTCGGTGCCGATCCCGGCGAACGGCTCGAAGACGCGCTCGAGGCGGTCCGGTGCGATGCCGGGTCCGGTGTCGGCGACCTCGATGCGGATCCGGTCGCCGTCCGAACGATCGGCGCGCAGGCGCACCGATCCCGACGGCGTGTACTTGATGGCGTTCGACACCAGGTTGACCAGCACTCGCCGCACGCGCAGCTCGTCGATCGCCACGAGCGCAGGCAGGTCGGGTGCGACGTGGCACGAGACGGTGAGCGCTCCGGAGTCATGGGTGCGCTGCACGTCCTCGAGGGCGGCGCGCAGCAGTTCGCCGAGGTCGGTGGGAGTGGGGTCGGCGACGATGGCGCCGGCGCCCGCTGTGGTCACCACGAGCAGGTCGTTGACGAGCAGTTCGAGGCTGCGCACGTCCCGCCCGATCGCCTCGGCGTGCACGACGACGTCGGGATCGGCGTGCCGAGCGAGGAGCTCGGCCCGTCCCGCCATGAGGTGCAGGGGGTTGCGCAGGTCGTGCGCGCTCTTCGCCACGAACGCCGAACCGGCCGCAGCGGCGCGTTCGGCGCGGTCGCGCGCCGCTTGGAGGCGGCGCAGTTCGGCCACCGGTGTCGACCAGGGGTCGAGCACGAGCACGGCGCCGATCAGCCCGCCCTCGTCGGTCCGCAGGGCGCGGGCGCGCAGGCGCGCCTCGAACGAGGATCCGTCGGGGCGCACGAACTCCTGGAACGCCTCGAGGGGCTCCCCGGCGCCGGCCCGTAGACCGGCGAACCAGTCCGCGTGACGGGGCCGATCCGCCGGTGCCGTCATGCCGGCGAGGGACGCCGGGTCGGACCGGCCGGACAGCGAGATCCACGGCGCGTTGCGCACGAGGAACTGCCCGGTGAGATCGGTGACGGCGAGCGCGACGGGGAGATGGTCGCCGAGGGTGCCGATGAGCTGCACGACGTCGAGGGAGGCTGGTTCGCCGGGCACGGTGGTCCTCATCGGCAACCGGCGCAGCCAGTGAACCCGAACCGGGTGGTCGGGTGCGTCCGGCGGCGGTTGCGGGGTCGAGATCGTGCGTCGCACCGGGACTCGGTGTCCCGGCCCTGCCACACTGCGGCCATGATCGAGCGTCTCGTCGCGCTGGAACCCGGTCAGGCGATCGTCGTGGGCGGCGACCGGGTGGTCCGTGTCGGCCCGGAGTTGGCGGCGGCGTTCTCGCCGGGCGACCGGTTGCGCGTCGTCGACGCGACGGGCGACCTGCTCCACGTGCCGCTCGCCGACGGGCGCATCGCCAGCGCCGCCGTCGGCGCCGCCGTCGCTGCGTTCGACGCGCTGCGGGGCGTCGACGACGCCGCCGTGACCGCGTTCTTCGAGGCCTTCGCTGCCCGTCTCGCCGACGACGAGGTGTTCGCCCCGATCGCCGCAGCGAACGCGGCCGACGTGGCCGACGCCCGCGCCCGCGGCCGCTCGACGACCCGCCTGGTGCTCGACGCGAAGATGCGCGCCGGGATGGTCGCCGGGCTCCGGGTCTGGCGAGACCTGCCGTCCACCCGGGGGCGCGTGATCGAGACCGTCGAGCACGCCGGTTGGCGTGTCGAGCAGTCGACGGCCGGCCTCGGGGTGGTCGGGTTCGTGTTCGAGGGTCGCCCCAACGTGTTCGCCGACGCCTGTGGTGTGCTTCGGGGCGGGAACACCGTCGTGTTCCGGATCGGCTCCGATGCGCTCGGTACGGCGCGTGCCATCGTGGCCGGCGCCCTCGAGCCGGCGCTGCGCGCCGCGGGTGTGCCGGTCGGCGCCGTGCGGCTGGTCGACTCGGCGTCCCGGGCATCGGGGTGGGCGCTGTTCTCGGACCGGCGTCTGGCGCTCGCGGTCGCCCGGGGCAGCGGTGACGCCGTGGCCCAGCTCGGCGCGGTCGCCCGCCAGGCCGGTGTGCCGGTGAGCCTGCACGGCACGGGCGGCGCATGGCTGGTGGCCGGAGCGGCGGCCGATCCGGCGCGCTTGGCCACCGCGGTGCGGCACTCGCTCGACCGCAAGGTGTGCAACACGCTCAACGTGTGCTGCGTGCCGGTCGCACGGGCCGCGGAGCTGGTGCCGCTGTTCTGCGCGGCGCTGGAGCAGGCCGCTGCCGCGCGCGGTGTCTCGCCGAAGCTGCACGTCGGTCCGGGCGCTGCGCCCTACCTGCCGGCCGGGTGGCTTGGAGTCGCAACGACCGTCCGGCGGGCCGACGGCGAGCATCGCGAGGCCCGGGCCGAGCCGATCGCGGAGGCCGAGCTCGGCCGTGAGTGGGAGTGGGAGGACTGTCCCGAGGTGACGCTCGTCGTCGTCGCCGACACCGACGCTGCGGTCGCCCTGTGCAACCGCTACAGCCCCCGGCTCGTGGCGTGCATCGTCACCGACGACCTCGCCGAGGAGGATCGGTTCGTCGCTGCGGTGGACACGCCGTTCGTGGGCAACGGGTTCACGCGCTGGGTGGACGGTCAGTTCGCGCTCGGGCGACCGGAACTCGGCCTGTCGAACTGGGAGACCGGTCGGCTTCTCGCCCGGTCTGCGGTGCTGTCGGGTGACTCGGTGTTCACGGTGCGCACCCGCGCCCGTCAGTTCGACCCCGACCTGCACCGCTAGGCGAACCCGGCCCGGTCGGTCAGCCGCCGAGGACCTTGGCCTGCAGGCGGCGCATGCCGGTGAGCCACCGGTCGACGTCGGCGGTCTTGCGCTGCCAGTACCCGAGCACCTCGGGGTGGGGGAGGATCAAGAACCGCTCGTCGCGGATCGCCTCGACCACGGTGGCGGCGACCTGCTCGGGTTCGAGGACGGCCCCGGCGAGCTTGACGACCGAGGCTCCGGTCGCAGCGACCGCTCCCGGGTTGCGGCCACCGTTGAGCATGTCGGTGTTGACGCCCTGTGGGCACAGGCACGACACGCGAACCCCTCGGTCGCCGTAGGTGATCGAGAGCCACTCGGCGAAGGCCACGGCCGCGTGCTTGGTCACCGAGTAGGGGGCGGACCCGATCTGGCTGAGCAGGCCGGCCGCCGACGCGGTGGAGCAGAAGTAGCCGTGGCCCCGTTCGATCCACTCCGGCACGAGGCAGCGGGCCAGGTAGTAGTGCGATTTCACGTTCACGGCGAACGACCGGTCCCAGTCGTCGTCGGAGGTCTCCAGGTCCGTGCCCAGACCGATGCCGGCGTTGGCGAAGGCAAGATCGACCGGGCCGTACTCGGCCCGCACGGTGGCGACCATCGCGGCGACGGCGTCCGGGTCGGCGACGTCGCAGGCCAGGCCCACGGCGCTGCCGGGGCGGATCGCCGCGAGATCCGCAGCGACGGCGGCGGCACCCGGGCCGTCGCGGTCCACGACGGCCACTCGCGCTCCGTCGGCGTGGAACCGCCGGGCGATCGCCCGGCCGATCCCGTTGGCGGCGCCGGTCACGATCGCCGTGGTTCCCGAGAGCTCCATGGCCCCGGATCGTATGCACCGGCTCCGCTGCGCCTCGGGACTTCATCCAGACGCAACACGACGCGCGTGACTCGAGCCCGTCGGTGGTCGATACGGTCGAGGGCGTCGAGCCACTCCCCGATAGGCTCGTGTCGACCCAGGAGGCGAGGACGATGACCGAGGTTCGTGACCGGACCCGCGAGGCGCAGGTGATCGGCGAAGCGCTCGAGATCATCGATCGCGCCCTGGCCGAGATGGGCAGCCGGGAGCTGGTGTCGACCGGCGAGATGGCCGACGTGCTGCTGGACGTCCGCTCGCTGCTCACCCTGCCGCAGCGCTGAGTCTGCCCGGGGCCGTCCGGGTCAGCCGTCGACGACGGCGAGCAGGTCGCGCACGGCGCGCTCGTGGGCTCGCAACAACCGTTGCGGTTCGGTGACCGCGGCCGTGTCGAGGTGGAGGCCCATGTCGAGGCTTCCGTCGTAGGACAGCAGCGTGAGGTTGAACGCCACCCCGGCGAGCGGACCGACCGGATGGTTCGACACGACGCGCGCGCCGGCGACGAACACGGGGATCGGGGCCCCGCGGACGTTCGAGGTGGCGAAGTCCACGGTCTGGCTCTGCTGGCGGGCCAGGCGCGTGACGACCGAGGTGGGGAGCAGGGCGGCGAGGCCGGAGAGCACGTCGAGCGAGGCCGAAGCGCTCGACGCCCGGGCGCTGTCGGTGGCGGCCTGGATGGCGCGGAACCGCTCGGCGACGGAGAGCTCGCCCGTGGGAACGACGATCCGGGCGAGCGTGAACGCGTTGGCGCCGGAACCCGAGGTGCGGGTGCTGATGGCCATCGATGCCCGCAGCGTGTCGACCGGGCGCCCGAGCTCTCGGTGGTAGCGAGCGGCGGCCTCGGCGGCGATGGTGACGAATGCCGTGTTGAGGCTGCCCCCGAGGTGGTGGGCGGCGGCCTTGGTCGCCTCGAGGGGGGCGCGAAGCACCTCGAGACGCCGGCCGAGCGATCGTGCGGTCCACAGCGGCGAGTGGGCCCGCTCGGTGTCGGTGAGCTGGGTGACGATCTCCCGGGTGGCGCCGAGGACCGCCTGGGCGGTGGCCGGGACCCGGGTCGGGTCGGCCAGCAGATCGCGCCCCTGCCGGGCGAGCGCGAGCGGCAGCCGGAACGTGCCGGTGAGCAGATCGGTGAGCGGGTTGCGGTCCTCGGGTGGGCTCGGCGGGGCCGGCTCGACGGGCGGGGGTTCGGGGGCGTCGCGCTCGAGGTCGAGGAACTGCATCGACATCCGGATGCCCGCCTCGCCGTCGACGACCGTGTGGTGCAGCTTCTGGATCAGCGCGCCCCGGCCGCCGCGCAGGCCGTCGACGACGACGAACTCCCACAACGGCCGGGCCCGGTCGAACGGGTCGGCCACGAGCAGGGCGGCGAGGTCGAGCAGTTGGCGGTCGGTGCCCGGCTTGGGCAGGGCGACGTGGCGCACGTGGCGCGCGAGGTCGAACTGGTCGTCGTCCACCCACACCGGGCTCGACAGCCCGGCCGGGGCGGGTTGCACCCGCTGGCGCAGCCGGGGCACCGCTTCGACCGCGTGCGCCATGCGCCGCAGCAGGCGCTGGTGGTCGAGCGGCCGGTCGAGGAACGTGACGTTGCCGAACGTCGAGGACAGGAACGGGTCCTTCTCGAGGCGCCACATCAAGCCCTCGGCGTCGGTCATCCGGCGCTCGAACACGATGGGTGCGGCCATGTCAGTTGTGGTGCAGGTCGGTATTGAGACCCTGCCACTTCACGCCGGCCCGGGCGACGGCCTCGATCGCACCGGTGACGCTGTTGCGCCGGTACAACAGGCCGGGCCGGCCCGACAGCAGCCGAGCCTTGACGGCCGCCCCGTCGGGGGTGGCGACGAGCGAACCGGCGGTGACGTAGCAGCCGGCCTCCACGATGCAGTCGTCGCCCAAGCTGATGCCCACGCCGCCGTTGGCGCCGATCAGGCAGCGCTCGCCGATGGTGACGACCTCGGTTCCCCCGCCCGACAGGGTGCCCATGATCGACGCCCCGCCCCCGACGTCGGAGCCGTCGCCCACGATCACACCCTGCGAGATGCGGCCCTCGACCATGGACGTGCCGAGCGTGCCGGCGTTGAAGTTGCAGAAGCCCTCGTGCATCACCGTCGTGCCCGGGGCGAGGTGGGCGCCGAGGCGGACGCGCGAGGCGTCCGCGATGCGCACGCCGCCGGGCGTGACGTAGTCGGTCATCCGCGGGAACTTGTCCACCCCGTGGACCACGAGGTGGCCGCCGGCGGCCCGCACGGCGAGGCGGGCGTCGTCGAGCCGGTCGAGCGGGATCGGGCCGAGATCGGTCCAGGCGACGTTGACGAGCTTGCCGAACAAGCCGTCGAGGTTCTGCTGGCGGGGACGGAACACGCGGTGCGACAACAGGTGCAGGCGCAGGTAACCGTCCACGGCGTCGGCCGGCGCGTCGGCGGTGTCGATCACCCGCTCGACCGGTCGCACGACGACCCCGCGGCGCTCGTCGCGCACCTCCCCGACCGCAGCGAACCGGGCCCGGGCCTCGGCGGGCAGCGCATCGCCGGTGCCGACCACCGGGAACCAGGCGTCGAGGGTGGCGCCGTCGGCGAGCGCCGTCGTGGACAGGCCGATCCCGTAGGCAGCGGGCATCAGAACACCTCCGGGCGGAGCGTGGGGAACAGGATGACGTCGCGGATGGTGGTGACCCCGGCGAGCAGCATCGCGAGCCGGTCGATGCCGATACCCAGGCCACCGGTGGGCGGCATGCCGTATTCGAGCGCGCGCAGGTAGTCCTCGTCGACGGTGCCGGCTTCGAGGTTGCCGGCCTCCTTGGCCCGCTGCTCGTCGTCGAACCGCTCGCGCTGCACCCGTGGGTCGTTGAGCTCGCTGTAGCCGTTCGCGAGCTCGCGACCGTTGACGACCAGCTCGAACCGTTCGGTGATCCACGGATCCTCCCGGTGCACCCGGGCGAGCGGCGACACCTCCACGGGATGACCGGTGACGAAGGTCGGAGCCAGCAGGTGCCGCTCGACGAGCTCGTCGTACAGCTCCATGCACAGCGACCCCGAGCCCATGTGGGGCTCGACGGTGACGCCCTTGGTCCGGCAGATCGCCGCGAGATCGTCGCGGTCCATCGACGGGTGCACCCGCACCCCGACGTGCTCGTCGATCAGGTCGTACATCGAGGCCCGCCGCCACGGTTCGGCGAGGTCGACGGCGGTCCCGGCGATGTCGACCACGGTCGTGCCCAGCGCGTCGGCGGCGGCCCGGGTGACGAGCAACTCGGTGACGGCCATCACCTCGGTCCAGTCGCCGTAGGCCCAGTAGAGCTCGAGCATCGTGAACTCGGGGTTGTGGCGCGGCGACAGGCCCTCGTTGCGGAACACGCGGCCGATCTCGTAGACGCGCTCGAGGCCGCCGACGATCAGCCGCTTGAGGTGCAACTCGAGCGCGATCCGCAGGTAGAGCTGCATCTCGAGGGCGTTGTGGTGGGTGAGGAACGGCCGGGCGTGGGCGCCACCGGCCTCGGCATGCAGGACCGGGGTCTCCACCTCGACGAAGTCGAGGTCGTCGAGCGTGCGGCGGATCGAGGCGATCGCTCGGTGGCGCACCGTGAAGGCCCGGCGGGCGTCGGCGTTGACGATCAGGTCGGCGTAGCGCTGCCGGAACCGGGTGTCGGCGTCGGTGAGGCCCTTCCACTTGTCGGGAAGCGGACGGATGGCCTTGGCGAGCAGTTCGACGCGCTCGACCCGGATCGACAGCTCGCCGGTGCGGGTGGTCATCACCACGCCCTCGACGCCGAGCAGGTCACCGAGGTCGAGGTCGTCGAAGGCGTCGAAGCGGTCCTCGCCGATCACGGCCTTCGACACGAACAGCTGCAGGCTCCCGCTGCGGTCCTGGAGCGTCCCGAAGGCCAGCTTGCCCTGGCGACGGCGCAGCATCAGCCGGCCGGCGACCGCAACCCGCTCGGTCGTCTCGGTGCCGGGCTCGAGTTCGCCCCAACGCGCCCGCAACTCGGCCAGGGTGTGCGACCGGTCGAACCGGTACGGGTAGGCCTGGCCGCCTGCGGCGCCGAGCGCGTCGACCTTCGCGAACCGGGCGGTCCGGATGGCCTCGAGAGCGCCGTGCGCCTCGGCGGCCGTCGGCTCGGCGTCGGTGGTCGCAGCCGCAGCGGCGTGGTCGGTCGCGGGCGAATCGGTCACGGGGAGGAAACGGTACCCGGCCGCCCCGGTGGGAGCCCGCCCGGGCTTCCCGTGGGCGGCGACCGGATCGACGCACCCGGCGGTGGCAGCATGCGCAGGTGGCGACGGGGCAGCGCCTGCGATCGGGCACCGGCTGGGTGGTGCGCGCCGTCGCAGGCGTCGCCGGGGTGATCGGCCTGGTCGCCGGGGTCGGGTTCCTGCGCACCACCGTCGAGGGGGACGCGCCGGTGGTGGCGACGGCCGCGAAACCCTCGGCGACGACCCGGTCGACGGTGGCGACCGTGGCCACCACCGCTGCGCCCGGGGCCCGTCAGGTGATGCTCGTCGTGGGCGATCCCCGGCGTGACGGATCGCGCACGCTCACGGCGCTGGTCACCGGATTCGAGGTCGCCGTCGTTCGGGTGGAGTTCCGGCGCGACGGGGTGCTGCTCGGCTCGCTCGACGCCGCCCCGTGGGAGCTGACCGTGCCGACGCTCGGCGCGGGGGACCACGTGCTCAACGTGCTCGTACGCACCGCCGACGGCCGGGTGACGGCCAGCCCTCCCGTGGAGATCGGCACCGGGGGGCCGGCGGCCGACGACACGTTCCGGGTGATCGTCGAAGGGTGCTGCCCGGCCGAACCCGGCGCTCCACTGCGGCTCTCGGCCGTCGGCGCAACCGCCGGTTTCGCCCGGGTGGAGTACCTGCTCGACGGGGAGGTGGTCGCCACGTCCAACCGCCCACCGACGTTCGTCGCCACGATGGAGGCCGCCGCCGGGGTCCTCACCGCGCGGGCGTCGGACACCGCCGGTCGGCGGTGGCTGTCCCGAGGTGCCGTCGAAGTCGTGCTCGACACCCCGCCGGACTCGACGACCACGTCGTCCACGGCGCCGTCGTCGACTGCGCCGTCGACCGCGCCGTCGTCGACCGGGCCGTCGTCGACCACGTCGTCGACCACGTCGTCGACCGTGCCGTCGTCGACCGTGCCGTCGTCGACCGTGCCGTCGTCGACCGTGCCGTCGTCGACCACGACCACCACCACGCAGCCGCCGACGTCGGCACCGACCACGACGGTGCCGCCGACGTCGGCACCCACGACGGTGGCGACCACGACCGCACCACCGAGCACGCCGAGCGGCCCGCCGCCGTGATCTCCTAACCTGAGCCCGTGGCGCTGCGCTTCGTGATCATCGGCGGCGGGCCCGCCGGCCACATGGCGGCGACCCACGCGGCCCGGCTCGGTGCACAGGTCACCGTGATCGAGCGGGACGTGATCGGTGGCGCCGCCAACCTGTGGGATTGCATCCCGTCCAAGACCATGATCGCCACCGGCGGTGCGCTCAGTTTCGCCCGGCGCTTGTCGGGGATGGGGCTCCACGACGAGGAGATGCCCGAGGTCGACCTCGACCTGTTGCGGGGCCGGGTGCGCGGGATCACCGAGAAGCTCAACCGCTCGATGACCCAGTTGCTCGAGAGCCAACGGGTGCGGCTCGTCAGCGGGGTCGCCCGGCTGGTCGCCAGCCACGAGGTGGAGGTCACCACCGCCTCGGGTGTCGAGCGGGTGCAGGCCGACGCCATCTTGCTGTCGACGGGCTCACGGCCTCGGATCCCGGCGTTCTGCCAGCCCGACGGTGACCGGATCCTGACCACGCGCGACTGCTATCCGCCGACCCGGCTGCCCGAGCACCTCGTCGTCGTCGGTTCCGGGGTCACCGGCGTCGAGTTCGTCCACATGTTCAGCTCCCTCGGCTCGAAGGTGACCTTGATCGTCTCGCGGCAACAGGTGTTGCCCAACAAGGACCCGGAGGTCGCTGCGGCACTCGAGGGTGAGTTCCTGCACCGGGGCGTGGCGCTGCTCAAGGGCGCCAAGGCCGTCGCCATCGAGCGCACCGACGCCGGGGTCCTCGTGCGCTGCGACGACGGCCGGCAGGTCGCCGGCTCCCACGCCGTGCTCGCGATCGGTTCGGTCCCGAACTCCGAGGGTCTCGGCCTCGAAGTCGTCGGGGTGGAAACGGACGCGTCCGGGTACGTCCCGATCAACCATCACTGCCAGTCGAACGTGAAGCACGTGTACGCAGCGGGGGACGTCAGCGGGAAGCTCCCGCTGTCGTCGGTGGCGGCGATGCAGGGTCGCAAGGTTGCCGAGCACGTGATGGGCCTGCACACCGTCGAGCACCGGCACCTCGACTACGACAAGGCCGCCTCCGCGATCTTCACCGAGCCCGAGATCGCCGACGTGGGGCTCGCCGAAGCCGAGGCGTTCGCCATGGGGCGCAAGATCCGTACGACCAAGGTGCCGTTCACCTCGGCACCCAAGGCGCTGATCAACGACGACACGCGCGGGTTCGTGAAGATCCTCTCGGACCCGGCGACCGGCATCGTCCTCGGCGGCTCCATCGTCGGCCGCCACGCGGCCGAGCTCATCTCGGTGATCGCGCTCGCCGTCACCGCCCATCTGCGGGTCACCGACGTCCTCGAGAGCTTGATGGTGCACCCCTCGCTCGCCGAGTCGCTGGCCGAAGCGGCCGAGTAGTGCTCGCCCCCGACGACGCTGCCGAGCGGCCGCTTCCCGCAGGCCTACTGCTGGCGCCGCTCTGGCGTCGGTTGTTGGCTCGGCTCGTCGACGAGGTGCCGTTCCTCGCCGTGCAGGTGCTCGGCGTGGTCCTCCTCGGCGACGTCCGGATCGACGACGAGGGGATCGCCGTCGACCAACCCCTCGGCGTCGTGCTCGGCGTGGTGGCGCTCGGGGTCGTCTACGAGACGGTCCTGGTCGCCTGGCGGGGCGCCACCCTCGGCAAGCTCCTGTTCGACCTCGTCGTGGTGCGCGCCGACAGCGGCCGCCGTCCGGACCGGCACCAGGCGGCGTTGCGCGCCCTCGTACCGGCCGCTCTCGGGGCCGTGCCCGTCCTCGGACCGGCGTTGGCGCTCGGGGCCATGAGCTGGGCGGTGTGGTCACCGTTGCGCCAAGGCCTCCACGATCGTGCCGCCGGCACGCTCGTGGTGTTGGACCCGGATCGCTGAGGCGCACGGCACGCGCCGGGGCCCGGCGCTGCCGTTCAGCGTTCTCCGGTACGCAACCGCTCGATGGACGCCGGGGGGCCGAGGGCGACCACGACGTCCCCCGGCCCGAGCGGCCCGTCGATCTCGTGCCATCGCCGCATGCCGTGCTCGGAGCGCAGGCCGAGCAGCACCACGCCGGGCAGATCGGTCGCAATCGACGCCGGGAACCGTCCCGCCCACGGCGAGCCGGGTGCGACCTCGATCTCGGCGACGCGTAGACCCCACTCCGGGAGATCCTGTACGCCGACGACTCGGGCATCGACCGCCGAGACGGCCAGCCCCGAGCCGAACTCGTCGTACGGGTTGCGGATCACGTCCGCCCCGGCCTTGAGCAGCCGGGTGCACCATCGCTGGTCCTCCACCCGGGCCACGATCCGCAGGCTCGGGCACAGGGCGCGCGCCGACAGCACCACCACGAGGTTGGTGGCGTCCTCGGGGGCAGCGCTGACCAGCGCCGAGGCCCGGTCGATGCGTGCGGCCAGCAGGGTCTCGTCCTGCTCGGCGTCGCCGTGGACGGCGACGAACCCCTGCCGGCGTAGGTCCTCCACCAGGGATTCGTCTCGGTCGATCACGACGCAGCCGGTGCCGTCACGTCGCAGCGCCGCGGTGACCGCACGGCCGACCCGCCCGTGGCCGACGACGATCACGTGGTCGCGCAGGCGGTCGAGCACGCGCGCCATCCTGTTCGCTCGTACGGCCCGCGTCAGATCTCCCGACGCGATCAGTGCGCTGAGCGTGACGAACCCGTGCACGGCCAGGGCGAACCCGGTGGCGATCAGGCCGATCGTGAACACCCGCCCGGCGGTGTCGAGCGGGTGGGTCTCGCCGTAGCCGACGGTCCCGAGCGTGATCGCCGTCATGTAGAGCGCGTCGAACCACCCGTACCCCTCGAGGACGCGGTACCCGACGACGGCGACCGTCACGACCACCGCCAGTTCGATGAGCACCCAGCGCAGGCGGCCGAGCACCAGCCCGACGATCGAGCGGCGCCCGGCGGCCGGCACCGGTCAGGCGATGACGACGACGACGTCGCCGCTGCCGACGGTGTCGCCGGCGGAGACCTTGATCTCGGCGACCGTGCCGGCCTTCTCGGCGGTGATCTGGTTCTCCATCTTCATCGCTTCGAGCACGACGACGGCCTGGCCGACCTCGACGGCCTGGCCGACCTCGACGAGCACCTTCACGATCGTGCCCTGCATCGGCACCTCGACGTTGCCGCTGCCCGACCCGCCACCGGCACCGCCGCCGCCGGCCTTGCGGGCGGCCGGCTTGCGGGCCGCCGGCGCCGAACCGGCGGCCACGGCGACGGCCGGGGCATCGGGCACCCACAGCTTCACGTCGAACCGCTTGCCGTTGACCTCGACGGTGGTACGGCGCTCCACGAGCGGCGCAGCGTCGGCCTCGGCCGGGGCCGGCGCGGCGGGCTTCTCGATGCCCGACAGGTCGAGGACCTCCTCGACCCACTTGGTGGAGTGCGTGACCGCTGCGAAGTCCGGGTGGCGCAGGATCGCCAGGTCGGCCGGGATGGTGGTGGCGATGCCGCCGACTTCCATCTCCTCGAGCGCTCGGATCGTCCGGGCGATGGCGGTCGGACGGTCCTTGCCCCACACGATCAGCTTGCCGACGAGGTTGTCGTAGTACTGGCTGATCTCGTCGCCCGCTTCGTAGCCGCCGTCCCAGCGCACCCCGAAGCCGTGCGCCGCCCGAAGGGCGGTGATCTTGCCCGGCGACGGGAGGAACTTGCCGCCGGCGGGGTTCTCGGCGTTGATCCGCACCTCGATGGCGTGGCCGCTGCGGGCGGCGTTGACCTGCTCCTGGGTCATCGGCAAGGGCTCGCCGGAGGCGACCCGGATCTGCCACTCGACGAGGTCGATCCCGGTGATCGCCTCGGTGACGGGATGCTCGACTTGGAGGCGGGTGTTCATCTCCAGGAAGAAGAAGTCGCCGTCCTGGTAGATGAACTCGACGGTGCCGGCGTTGAAGTAGCCGACGGCCTTGCCGGCCTTGATCGCGGCCTCGCCCATCGCCGCTTCGATCCCGGGTGCGAGCGCCGGGGCGGGGGCCTCCTCGATCAGCTTCTGGTGGCGGCGCTGGGCCGAGCAGTCGCGCAGCGACACCCACACCATGTTGCCGTGCTGGTCGCCCACGATCTGGACCTCGACGTGGCGGGGCCAGGTGAGGTAGCGCTCGACGTAGATCTCGTCGCGCCCGAAGAAGGCCTTGGCCTCCCGCTTGGCCGAATCCATGGCGTCGGCCACGTCGGCGGCCGAGCGCACGACCTTCATGCCGCGCCCGCCGCCGCCGAATGCCGCCTTGATCGCGACCGGCCAGCCGTGCTCGTCGCCGAACGCAGCGATCTCCTCGGCCGAGTGCACGAACTCCGTCGTGCCGGGCACGATCGGTGCGCCGCCGCGCAGCGCCGCCTTCCGGGACGACACCTTGTCGCCCATCTCGTCGATCGCCGCGGGCGGCGGGCCGATGAAGCTGACGCCCCGCTCGGTGATCGCCCGGGCGAAATCGGCGTTCTCGGAGAAGAACCCGTAGCCGGGATGCACCCCGTCGGCGCCCGAGCGTTCGATGGCGTCGAGGATCGCCGCGGTGTTCAGGTAGCTCTCGGCCGCCGTCGACCCGCCGAGTGCGTACGCCTCGTCGGCCAGACGCACGTGGAGTGCGTTGCGGTCGAGTTCGGAGTACACCGCCACGGTGGCGATACCGAGCTCCCGGCAGGCTCGGATCACACGGACGGCGATCTCGCCCCGGTTGGCGATGAGGATCTTGCGCAGCACGGGCAGGAATGATGGTGGCGTGACCGGCGCCGCCGCCACTCCCACCGGCCGTTTGTGCCCGCCGACGTTCGAGGTCCGCCGGGTCCTCGAGACCGGTTCCACCAACACCGACCTCGTCGCTGCCGCCCGGGGCGGGGCGCCGGCCGGGCTCGTGCTCGTCGCCGGGCACCAGTCGGCGGGACGCGGCCGGCTCGGGCGGAGCTGGTCCGCGCCGCCGGGATCGGCGTTGCTGTGCTCGGTCCTGCTGCGACCCTCGCTCGCCCCCGAGGAGCTGCACCGCTGCACGCAAGCCGTCGCCGTCGCCGCCGCCCGGGCCTGCGAGGCGGTGGCCGGGGTGCGCCCGGACCTCAAATGGCCCAACGACCTGCTCGTCGGCCCCGCCAAGCTGGCGGGTGTGCTCGCCGAGTCCGTGCTCGGCCCGCAGGGGGTGGAGGCCGTCGTGGTCGGTATCGGCCTGAACGTCACCCGTGCGGCACCGCCGCCCGAAGCCGGCGCTGCGGCGACCAGCCTCGAACACCACGCCGGCCGGCCCCCGGGGCTCGACACCCTGCTCGAGCGGTTCCTCGCCGAGCTGGCCGGTATCGAGCTCGACACCTTGGCCGCGCAGTACCGCGCCCGTCTGGCGACGCTCGGAACCCGGGTGCGGGTGCAACGCCCCGGCGGCGACCTCGTGGGGACTGCGGTGGACGTCCGCTCCTCGGGCGCGCTCGTGGTACGCGACGACGACGGGGACCACGAGGTGCTCGCCGGCGACGTGACACATCTCCGTCCCGCCTGAGCCGCGACCCTCCCGGACATCGGGGGATCGCCTCGGTAGGGTGACCAGCCGTGCTGGTCGAGCTTCCCTTCCGGCGGCGGCGTTCTCGGCTGCTGGTGCGGTTGGGCACCGCCGGGGCCCTCGTGGTCGTCTCGGCGGTGTCGGTGGCCGTTGCGGGCGGTGCCTACGTCGACCAGCGCGCCGGCGAGGTGGTCCGCGTCGACACCGGCGATGCGCTCGACTCCGCCGACGCGGCGCCGGCGGCCAGCACCGTGCCGGGGGCGCCGGCGAGCTCGGGGGCGCCCGTCGTGACGCTGCCCGACCTCGACGCGGCGGCGGCCCGGGGGCCTGTCGACGTCGAGAACTACCTGATCGTCGGGTCCGACACGCGGGTCGGGTCCGACCCGACCTCGGTCGATTTCGGGGGCATCGGTCCGACCGGTGCGGAGGCCGACGGGCAGCGCTCCGACACGATGATGGTGTTGCGCTACGACCCCAAGTCCCGGAGTGGGGCGCTGCTGTCGATCCCTCGGGACCTGTGGGTCACCCGGGCCGACACCGGTCGCAAGGACAAGATCAACGGGGCGTTCAACGGCGGACCGCAGGCGCTCATCAAGACCGTGCGCGACGCGCTCGGGATCCCGGTGAACCACTACGTGCAGGTCGACTTCTCGGGGTTCAAGCGGATGGTCGACGCCCTCGGTGGCATCGCGGTGCCGTTCGACCGGTACCTCTACGACAAGCAGACCGGCTTCGAGGTGACCAAACCCGGGTGTGTGCGCCTCGACGGGCTGCGAGCGCTCCAGTACGTGCGCAGCCGGCACCTCCAGACCGTCGACAATCGCGGTCGCTACCGCGACGTCGACGGCACCGGCGACCTCGGCCGCATCGACCGCCAGCAGGCCTTCATCGCTCGGCTGCTGTCCAAGGCGATCCGGGTGGCCTCCTCGGACCCGCTGTCGATCGCCCGGATGCTCGACGCCGCGTCGTCGTCGGTGCAGGTGGACAAGGGGGTCGATCTCATCGCGCTCGCCGGGCAGTTCCGCCGGATCTCGACGGGTGCGCTGACGACCTACACGCTCCCCGGGTTCGACCGCACGGTCAACGGGCTCGCCGTGCTCGTGCTCGACAATGCGAACTCCCGGCCGATCCTCGACTTCTTCGCCGGGCGCACCACGGTCGCCCCGCCGAGCGACGGCGTCGCCGCGCTGGCGGTCGCCCCCGAGGCCGCCCCGGCCCCCAGCGCCGCACCGGCTCCGGCGAGCCCCGGGGCCAAGGCGCCGGCGACGACGGCTGCGGCCACGACGGCTGCGGCCACGACGGCTGCGGCCACGACGGCCGCTGCGGCGGTCGGCCCTGCCGTCACCGGCCCGGCCGGGGGGTACCTGCCCGTCGCAGCGGGCGCATGCGACCCGTGACGCCATGACGGCGCCTGCTAGAACGATCCACTCGTGAAAGGTCTCATCCTCGCGGGCGGTGCCGGCACCCGGTTGCGGCCGATCACCCACACGAGCGCCAAGCAGCTGGTGCCGGTGGCCAACAAGCCGATCCTGTTCTACGGCATCGAGGCGATGGCCTCGGCGGGAATCGTCGAGATCGGGATCATCGTCGGCGACACCCGGGCCGAGGTGATGGATGCGGTCGGTGACGGCTCGCGCTTCGGGGTGTCGGTCACCTACCTCCCGCAGGATGCGCCGCTCGGTCTGGCGCACTGCGTGCTCATCGCCCGCGAGTTCCTCGGTGACGACGACTTCGTCATGTACCTGGGTGACAACCTGCTCGAGCAGGACCTCGGGGCGTTCGTGCAGCGGTTCGAGCAGGAGCGTGACGCCCTGCCGCCGGCGATCGCGCAGATCCTGCTCAAGCAAGTCCCCGACCCGCACCGGTTCGGGATCGCCGAGCTCGACGCCGAGGGCAACGTGGTGCGGCTCGTCGAGAAGCCCGCCGATCCGCCGTCGGACCTCGCGCTGGTCGGCGTCTACCTGTTCGATCCCACCATCCACGAGGCCGTGCGGGCGATCGCCCCGTCGCCTCGTGGGGAGCTCGAGATCACCGACGCGATCCAGTGGCTGATCGAGCAGGGTCATCGGGTGCGCATGGAGCTGCTGACCGGCTGGTGGATCGACACCGGCAAGCTCACCCCGCTGCTCGAGGCCAACCGGCTGTTGCTCGAGAAGGTCGAGACGCGCGTGGACGGCGACGTCGACGACGCCTCCGTACTCGACGGCCGCGTCGTGATCGAGCCCGGCGCCCGGCTCGTCAACTCGACCGTCCGTGGGCCGGTCGTCATCGGCGCCGGTGCCCGGATCGTCGACAGCTTCATCGGGCCCTACTCGGCCATCGCGGCCGGCTGCGAGGTGGTCAACAGCGAGGTCGAGCATTCGGTCGTGATGGAGCGCAGCCGTATCCTCGACATCCCGCGGCTCGAGGACTCCTTGATCGGCCGCGAGGCGGTCGTGAGCCGCACCCAACGCCGGCCTCGTGCGCTGCGGCTCATGGTCGGGGACCACTGCCAGATCGATGCGGAGTAGGTGGAGCCATGGCTGTCGTGACCGAGTCCGAGGTGATCTCCGGGGTGTGGCTCGTCGAGCCGCAGATCCACGGCGACCAGCGCGGGTTGTTCATCGAGACCTACCGGCGGGAGTGGTTCCCGAACGGTCGGGAGATGCTGCAGGGCAACCGGGCGAACCGCCAGCGCGGCGCGCTCGTCGGTCTGCACTACCACCTCCACCAGGCCGACTACTGGTACGTGCCGGTGGGCCTGGCGCGCGTCGTGCTGCACGACCTGCGCGAGGGCGGACCGACCGACGGCGCGACGCTGTGCCTCGACCTGTCCGGTGAGAACCACAAGGGCGTGTTCATCCCGCCCGGTGTCGCCCACGGGTTCGCGGCCCTCACCGACATGGTGATCACCTATCTCGTCGACGGGTACTACAACCCCACCGACGAACTGGGGGTGGCCTGGGACGACCCCGACGTCGCCGCCGACTGGGGGATCACCGAACCGGTGCTGTCCGAGCGGGACAAGGCCAACCCGCGGCGGGCCGACATCGCGCAGCGGGTGCGCCCGTTCTGGCCGATGCGGACCGGAGGCCGGTGACGGTGCGGTTGTTCGTGACCGGGGCGGCCGGGTTCATCGGCTCCAACTTCGCCCGCCGGGTCCTCGCCACGAGCGACGACTCGGTGACCGTCTTCGACGCGCTCACCTACGCCGGCAACCTCGACAACGTGCGCGACCTGCGCGACGACGCTCGGTTCTCGTTCGTGCACGCCGACATCTGCGATCGCGAGGCCGTCGCCCGGGCCATGGACGGCCATGACGCCGTCGTCCACTTCGCGGCGGAGAGCCATGTCGACCGCTCCATCGTCAACCCGGATGCGTTCGTGCGCACCAATTGCGACGGCACCAACGTGCTGTGCGACGTGGCCCGTCGGGTCGGCGTCGACCGGTTCGTGCACATCTCGACCGACGAGGTGTACGGCTCGATCGAGGTCGGCAGCTTCACCGAGACCGATCCGCTCGGCCCGCGCTCGCCCTACTCCGCAGCCAAGGCCGGCAGCGACCTGATCGCGCTCAGCTACCACACGACCTACGGCCTGCCCGTGCTCGTCACCCGATCGTCGAACCAGTTCGGGCCGTTCCAGTTCCCCGAGAAGGCCATCCCGTTGTTCACCACGAACCTGCTCGACGGTCGAACGATCCCGCTGTACGGCGACGGGTTGAACGTGCGCGATTGGCTGTTCGTCGCCGACAACTGCCGAGCCGTCGAACTCGTGCTGCGCTCGGGCACCGTCGGCGAGATCTACAACATCGGCGCCCACAACGAGATCACCAACCGCGAGCTCGTCGACAAGCTCCTGTCGCTCACCGGTCGCGGTGACGACGCCATCGAATGGGTGACCGACCGGCCTGGTCACGACCGGCGCTACTCGATCGCGACCGACAAGATCGCCGGGCTCGGCTGGCGGCCCGAGCGCGACCTCGACGAGGCGTTGGCCGAGACCGTGTCCTGGTATCGCGACAACCGGTGGTGGTGGGAGCCGTTGAAGGCCAAGGCCGCGTTCGATCGCCTGCCGGCCTGAGCCGTGCGGGTGCTCGTCACCGGCGCCGCCGGTCAGCTCGGCACCGACTGCGTGCTCGCCTGCGAGCGATCCGGTGACGACGTCGTCGGCCTGGGGCGGGACCGGCTCGACGTCGCCGACCGCGACGCCGTGCTCGGTGCCGTGTTGACGCTACGGCCGCACGCCGTGCTCCACTGCGCAGCCTGGACCGCCGTCGACGCCTGCGAGTCGGATCCGGCTCGCGCCTACGGGCACAACGCGCTGGCGGTGCGGTGGATGGCCGAGGCGTGCCGGCGGGCCGGCGCGCACCTGGTGACGGTGTCCACCGACTACGTCTTCGACGGCACCAAGGCGGGCCCGTACCACGAGTGGGACGCACCGGCGCCTCGCTCGGTGTACGGCGCGTCGAAGCTCGCCGGTGAACGCGAGGCGCTCGAGGCGGGGATCGGGGCGACGGTGGTGCGCACCTCGTGGGTGTGTTCGGAGCACGGGTCGAACATGGTGAAGACGGTGCTGCGCCTTGCGGCGGAGCGCCCCGAGCTCGCCTTCGTCGACGACCAGATCGGCCATCCCACCTTCACCGCCGACCTTGCGCCGATGCTGCGGCGCCTCGCGCTCGACCGGCGCAGCGGGATCCATCACGTCACCAACCAGGGCGCGGTGTCCTGGTTCGGGTTCGTGCAGGCGATCGTCGCCGCGATGGGCAAGGACCCGGCGATGGTCCGCCCGATCGCCACGGCCGATCTGGTGCCGGCCCGGCCGGCACCCCGGCCGGCGAACTCGGTGCTCGACAACGCCGTGCTTCGGGCCGGCGGCGTGCCGCTGCTCGCCGACTTCCGCGACCCCCTCGACCGGGTCGTGCGGCGACTGCTGGGCTGATGCGCGTCGCGGTGACGCTCGAGCAGTGCTGGCACCGGGTGCCCGGTGGAACCGCCGTCGCTGCGCTCGAAGTCGCCCGGGCCGTCGCCGGGCGGGGCGCCGTCGAACAACTCGGGGTCGCGGCCTGGCACCGGCGGCCCGCCCCCGAACCGTGGGGGCCCCCGGTCCCCGTCGCCCACCTGCCGCTGCCGCGCCGGGCGCTCTACGCCGGTTGGCTGTGGGCCGGGGCCCCGGCCGTGGAGTCCGCCGTCGGCCGGGTCGACGTGGTGCACGCGACCACGGTGCTCGTCCCGCCCCGCCGGCGCGCCCCGCTGGTGGCGACCGTGCACGACGTGGCCTGGCGGCGGGCCCCGGAACAGTTCCACCGGCGCGGGGTGCGTACCTTCGAGCGGGGGCTGACCCTGATCGCCCGGCATGCCGACGCCGTGCTGTGCTCCTCGCTCGCCACCCTCGACGACGTCCGGGCCGCCGGTGTTTCCGCCGCGCGGTTGCACCACGTGCCGCTCGGGGTGCGGGCGGAGCCGGCGAGCGCCGAGGCGGTCGCCGCCGCCCGTCGCCGGCATCGGCTCGACCGGCCCTACCTGGTGTTCGTCGGTACCGTCGAACCCCGCAAGAACCTCGACGGCCTGCTCGCCGCGTTCGCCACCCTGGGGGATCTCGACCTCGACCTGGTGGTCGTCGGCCCGGCCGGCTGGGGCCCCGCCCTCGGCCCGGTCGGGCCCCGGGTCCGGCGCGTCGGGTTCGTCGCCGGCGCCGAGAAGGACGCGATCGTCGCCGGAGCGGCGGTGTGCGTGCAGCCGAGCCGCTGGGAAGGCTTCGGTCTGCCGGTGCTCGAGGCGATGGCACAGGGCACGCCGGTGGTCACCTCGGCCGGCACCGCCACCGAGGAAGCCGCCGGCGGGGCCGCCGTGCTCGTCGACCCGGCCCGGCCGGCGGCGATCGCCGAGGGCATCCGCGAGGCGCTCGTCGACGGCGAGCGATTGGCGGCGGCAGGGCGGGCCCGGGCGGCGGCGATGACGTGGGACGCGACGGCCCGGGCGACCGAGCGGGTCTACCGGATGCTGGCCGGGGCGGGCTGATGCGGGTCGCCTGGAACCTGCTGTTCCTGCGGCCCGGGGTGGTGGGCGGTACCGAGTCCTACGCCGCTGCGCTGGCGGACGGCCTGGCCGCCCACGCCCCGACGGTCGAGGTGTCGCTCTACGCACTGGCGGCGCTCGGATCCGCCCGTCCCGATCTCGTCGCCGGTCGGGCGGTGCACCCGGCGCCGGTGTCGGGCCGGGTGCGGCCCGCGCGGGTGGTCGCCGAGACCACCTGGCTGGCGGCCCGACTGCGCCGCGACCGCCCCGACGTCGTGCACCACCTCGGGGGAACCGTGCCCGCCCTCGGCGGGCCCGTGCCGGCCGTCGTCACGATCCACGATCTGCAACCCCTCGATCACCCCGAGCACTTCTCGGCGCTGAAGCGGGCCTTCCTGCGCCGGGCCCTGCCGGCGGCCGTGCGGCGCGCCGCCGTGGTGTGCACGCCCTCGCAACAGGTGCGTGCTCGGGTGATCGAGCGGCTCGGCGCCGACCCGGACCGGGTGGTGGTCGTGCCCGTCGGCTGGATCGGTCCGACCCGGCCGCCGGCCCCGGTCGAGCCCGGGCCCGGCCTCCCCGCTCGCTATGTGCTCTACCCGGCGATCACCTACCCGCACAAGGACCACGTCACCTTGGTGCGCGCCCTGGCCGGGCTGCCCGAGGACGTCGGCCTGGTGCTCACCGGGGGCGTGGGGCCGGCGGAGGCGGCACTGTGGGCCGAGGCCGATCGGCTCGGGGTACGCCACCGGGTGCGCCGGCCCGGTCGCGTCCCCGCCGGTGTCCTGGCCGGTCTGTTCGCCTCCGCCTCGGTCGTCGCCGTACCGAGCCGGTACGAGGGCTTCGGGATTCCCGTCGTCGAGGCGTTCCGGGCCGGGGTGCCGGTCGTCGCGGCCGATGCCACGTGCCTGCCCGAGGTGGTCGGCGACGCCGGGCTCCTGGTGCCCCCGGGCGACGTCGCCGCCTGGCGCGCCGCGCTGAGCACGGTCCTCGGTGATCCGGCTC
>JBILVB010000268.1:0-3064 GCA_044370695.1 Acidimicrobiales bacterium
CCCTGCGTCGTCGCCCGAGATCGGGCTCGCACGGCGCGCCCGGGTGCCCCGGTTCGGGCTCGACGCCTCAGATCGACCGCAGCTCGTTGAGACGCTTGGCGAGTCGGTCGCACGCCTCGAGATCGCCGGCGGCGAGTGCGGCGCCGTCGGGCAGATCTTCGACCAGTCCGGGCCAATCGGTGTGCGGACGGTCCAGAACGATCCGCAATGCGACCGTCAGGGCGGCTACCGGGCACTCGTCGAGGCCGGAGAGCAGTTCCTCCGCCTGGCGTTTGGTCAATCGCATCGCCGCCTCCGCCCGTGCACCGGTCCATCCCTGTCTGCCGCTCCATCACCGCGATCGGCCAGGTCGTACGGATAGCATCGTCAGGCGGCCGCCGGTCGCACCCCCCGATCCAAAGACGACATGACCGCAACGTTCGCCGCGTTGGGCCTCCCGGAGCCGCTGGCCGGAGCCCTCGAGTCGGCTGGGCTCGTCGAGCCCTTCCCCATCCAGCGTCTCACCATTCCTGACGGACTCGCCGGCCGTGACGTGTGCGGCAAGGCCAAGACCGGTTCCGGCAAGACCCTCGCCTTCGGCCTGCCGCTGCTCGCCCGTGTCGGTCGGGCAGCCCCGAACGTGCCCCGTGGCCTCGTGCTCGTGCCCACGCGCGAGCTGGCGTTGCAGGTCGCCGAGGTCCTCGAGCCGCTCGGCGCAGCGATCGGGCGCACCGTCGTCCCGGTGTACGGCGGGGCCCCCTTCGACGGCCAGGCCCGGCGAATCGCCGACGGCGCCGACGTTCTCGTGGCCACGCCCGGCCGCCTGATCGACCACGTCGACCGAAAGACCGTGTCGCTCGCGTCGGTCGAGGTCCTCGTGCTCGACGAAGCCGACCGCATGGTGGACATGGGGTTCCTGCCCCAGGTCGAGTGGCTGCTGCGGCACATGGGCACCGACCACCAGACGCTGCTGTTCTCGGCCACGCTCGACGGCGCGGTCGACCACATGATCCGCGACCACCTCCACGATCCGGTGCGCCACGAAGTGGCGTCACGCACCCAGACCGTCGAGGAGATGGAACACCGGTTCCTGCTCGTCCACGAGCTCGACAAGCTCAAGGTGCTCGCGGCGATCGCCCGCTCCCATCCGCGAACGCTCGCATTCGTCAACTCCAAGCGTGGATGCGATCGCGTCGCGGGCGACCTGCGGCGCGAGGGCATCGTTGCGGAGGCGATCCACGGCGATCTGCACCAGCGCCAGCGAGAGAAGGCGCTGACCGGTTTCGCGAAGGGCGAGATCGCCGTGCTCGTTGCGACCGACGTCGCAGCGCGCGGGCTCGACATCGACGAGATCGGGATCGTCGTGCACTACGACCCGCCGTCGGATCCGAAGGATTACCTCCACCGCTCCGGCCGTACCGCTCGCGCCGGAGAGGAGGGTGTGGTGGTCACCCTGATCCTCTGGAACGAGGAGCTCGAGGTCCGCCGGCTGCAAAAGCGGGTCGGGCTCAACGTCCCGATCGTCGAGATGTTCTCCAACGACCCCCGATTGGCGAAGCTCGCCGAGTGGCAGCCCCTCGCCACCGAGGCCGTCGGTGCCGGTCCGGGCACCACCGTCGACAGCGGGGGCCGCTGAGTGTTCCTGGCCTTCAAGGAGATGCGCCGGGCGAAGGTGCGCTTCACCTTGTTGACGGCTGCGGTCGGGTTGTTGGTGTTCCTCGTGCTGTTCCTCAACACCCTCCAGAACGGTCTGCTGACGGCCTTCGTCGGCGCGATCCGGAACAACTCGGCGCCGGTGTTCGTGTACTCCGTCGACGGGCGGCGCAACCTGCAGGGCGGCGTGCTGCTCCCGGCACTCGAACAGACCGCGCGCAGCGTCGAAGGCGTCGGCCGGGCCGGTCGCCTCGGCCAGGGCACCTTCACCGTCGTCACCCGATCCGGCGATCAGGATGCTGCGATCATCGGCTACGAGCTCCAGGGGCTGGGCGCGCCAGCCGCACTCTCGGCCGGTCGGATGCCGCAGGGGATCGACGAGGCCGTCGCTTCGGAGAGCGACGCAGCCAAGGGCTTCGGGCTCGGCGACACGGTCACCGTCGCCCCCGGAGGCCAGACGATCACGATCGTCGGTCAAGCCCGCGACGTGCAGCTCAGCGTCAGCCCGACGCTGTTCGTCACCTACGACACCTACCTGGCCGCGGTGCGCACACGGAACCCGACCGCGGCCGCCCCGCTGCCGAACGCCCTCGTCGTCGAACCCGCCCCGGGGGTCGGGCCGGGACGACTCGCCGAGCGCATCAACGCCGCGAGCGACGAGCTCGACGCGCTCACCCGCGCCGACGCCGCCGATCTCGCCCCGGGCGTGTCGCAGGTGCGGCTCTCGTTCCGCATCATCTTCGCCCTGCTCGCCGTCATCGTACCGTTCGTGACGGGTCTGTTCTTCCTGATCCTCACCGTCCAGAAGGCGGGCTCGCTCACGCTGCTGCGTGCCATCGGCGCCCCGGCCGGACGGCTCGTCGCAGCGCTGCTCCTGCAAGTGGTGGTCGTCGTCGTCCTGGGTCTCGCCATCGGGATCGGGGGCTACGGCGCGCTCGTGTCGGGTGGCGGCACCGGCGGCGTCACCCTCCGCTTCGAGACCTCCACCGTGATCACCTGGGCCGCGGTGCTCGGGGCCTTTTCGTTGGTGAGCGCGCTCGTGTCGGCTCGTCGGGTCCTGGGGATCGACCCGATCGCAGCGACCACCGGGGCCGGGCGGTAGCCGTGCGTCTCGCCCTGCGTGAACTGCTGCGCCGGCCGGGCCGGTTCTTGACGGCGGGCGCCATCCTCTCGCTGCTCGCGAGCCTCGTGATGCTCTTCGGCGGCATCCTCGACGGGTTGCTCGACAACTCGACCGCCGGCGTGCGGGCCCAGCGCGGCGATGCGCTCGTGTTCTCCGCGCAAGCCAAGGAATCGTTCCTGCGCAGCCGGATCGACGGCACCCTGCGGTCGCGGATCGAGGCGGTGCCCGGGGTCGCCCGGACCGGCGGGATCGGGATCGTGCAGCTCGGTGCCCGACTCCCCGATGCCGGCCCGCGGGACCTCGTCGACA